>JAGWOX010000139.1 GCA_028877145.1 Acidobacteriota bacterium
GTGGCCTGGGCGACCACGCGCGCCATAGGAGTCATGCCCAGCTTCGCGGCGTTGCGTTCGCTCGTCAGCACCACCGCCGCCGCGCCGTCGTTCGTTCCCGGAGCGTTGCCCGCCGTCACCGTCCCGTCCTTTTTGAACACTGGACGCAGCTTCGCCAGCGCCTCGACTGAAGTATCTGCGCGTGGCGATTCGTCTTTCGAGAAGAGGATCTGTTCGCCCTTCTTCCCCGGAATCTCAACGGGAACAATCTGCGATTCGAAGAAACACGACTTCGCTGCCCTCACCGCCTTCTGGTGGCTCTCGTAAGCGAACTTGTCCTGCTCCTCGCGCGAAATCTTGTATTTCTCGGCGACCAGTTCCCCAGTCATCCCCATATGAAAGTCTTCGTAAACGTCCCAGAGCCCGTCGTAAATCATCGAGTCGATCGCCTGTCCATGCCCCAGCCGGTAACCGGTGCGGGCGTTCTTGAGAAGGTACGGCGCATTCGACATCGATTCCATGCCGCCCGCGACTTCCACTTCCGCCTCGCCCAGCCGAATCGCCTGATCGGCCAGAGCCACGGCCTTGAGGCCCGATCCGCAAACCTTGTTAATCGTCATTGCGGCCACGCGATTGTTCAGCCCGCCGTGAAGCCCCGCCTGCCGCGCCGGGTTTTGTCCCAGTCCCGCCGGCAGCACATTGCCCATGATGATTTCGTCGACGAGGTTCGGATCGATGCCCGCGCGCTCCACAGCCGCGCGCACGGCAATCGCCCCCAATTGCGTCGCGGAGAGAGACGAAAGTCCGCCCAGAAATTTCCCTACGGGAGTGCGCACCGCACTCAAAATCACTGTGTTTTCCATGATTCTCCTCGTGCGTCCGCTCGTCGCCGATCAAAACCAGTATAGGCCCCGATTTTGCGGAGGGTCAAAAGTTCCAGTGGAATCCGGCTCACTTCACTCGCACGGCACCGCGTTGTGACGCCGCGATTGCCTTTGCATATCCAATAGGGTTAGAAACGATGATGAACAGAGCCCTCGGGAGGGCAAAATTGCCAATGAATCCGGGCGAAGCCTGGAGGTGGATCACCGGCCACGGGTCCGGCGAAGTTGCAACCGCCGCAGCTATGGCCGAAATCGTCGTGCACAGGTTTGTACGCCGCACGCGACAAAAGGACGAAACGAAAGTCCTCGATACCCTCCGCATGGGCAGCGGCAATTCGGGTTGGAGCTTGACGGAAGAGCAGGTAGCCGGCCAACAAGGTTGGGAGCCGAAAAAAGCGCGAGCGACTCTCAAGCGCCTGGAGCGAAAAGGCAAGGTTTACCAGTCCGAGGGTCGCTGGTACCCGGGCCGCGCAACGGTTGGCTCAAAGTAGGCCAAGCCCCCATCGTTTACCACGAAAACCGGGGCACACCAACGGGCCCACGAACCCTCCAAGAGGATTTCGCTTTTCTTACGCCTTGCGGTGTGGCAACCTTTCCCCTTCCGCAAATGTCCGAGCGACTGGGCACGACCCTTAACTTGAACGAAAGGCAACTCGAGGCCATCGAGCACGACGAGGGTCCGCTGCTCGTGGTCGCCGGCGCGGGCACGGGCAAAACGCGCGTCATCACCGAGCGAATTCGCCGCCTGCTCGAAACGAATCCGCGCATCTCCGGCGAAAACATTCTCGGCCTCACCTACACCGACAAGGCCGCGGCCGAAATGAAGCACCGCGTCGTGCAGGCCGTAGGCGAGCGCGGCAACGATGTGGTGCTCAGCACCTTCCACGCTTTCTGCCTGAACGTCATCCTGAAGCCGCACGATCCCGATCTCGAGCCGATCGAGGACATCGACCACTGGATCCTGTTGCGCCGCAACATGCGCGAGTTGCGACTCGAGCACTACCTGAAACTCCACGAGCCGGGCCAGTTCCTCAGCGATTTCCTCCAATTTTTCTCCCGCTGCCAGGACGAACTCGTCACGCCCGACGATTACGACCGCTACGTGGACGCAATCGCGCAAAAGCTCGAAGCTGCGCGCCCGCAACTTTCGCCCGAAGATATCGCCGACCGCGAAGACGAACTCGCGCGCCAGCGCGAGATCGCCCGCGTCTATCGCGTGAGCGATCGCTTGCTGCGCGAGCGCCGCCAGGTGACTTTCGGCTCGATGATTCTCGAAGCCGAGCGCAAGCTGCGCCACGAAGCAACGCTCGCAGCGCAGCTTTCCGAGCGCTTCCACTACATCCTCGTCGACGAATTTCAGGACACGAACGTCGCGCAGATCGAACTGCTCCGTCTGCTCGCCGGCCGCCATCGCAATTTCTTCGTCGTCGGCGACGACGACCAAGCCATCTACCGTTTCCGCGGTGCGTCCTTCGCCAGCTTCAAGCGCTTCGCCGATTATTTCCTTGCTCCCGCCGGCCGCCCCGACGGCCATCTCGCGCTCGTCGAAAATTACCGCTCATCGCGGCGCATCCTGCGCGTCGCCGCCGAAGTGATCGCGCAGAATCGCGATCGCTATTTGCCGGACAAGCGCCTGAAAACGCCAAATGCCGAGGGCGAGCGTATAGGCGTAGTCGAACTCGCGACGGGGGAACAGGAAGCGCACTGGATCGCCGGCGAAATCGAGCGCGCGCACGAAAACGGCCGCCGCTGGGGCGCGATCGCCGTTCTTTATCGCAAGCACAACCATCGCGATCTGCTCGTGCGCGAGCTGGCGCGCCGCGGCATCCCGTTCATGATCCGCAAGCTCTCGATCCTTCAGAGCACGCTCGTGCGCGACCTCATCGCGTGGGTGCGCCTCGTCGGCAATCCCGGCGACAATATATCCTTCGCCCGTGTCGCCGCCGCGCCTTATTGGCGCTTCACCGCCGAGGACCTCGTCCGCCTCTCGCAGCGCGCCGCGCACAATCATCGCGGCCTCTTCGACGAACTCGCCGCGTCGCTCGACGTGCCGGCGGCCGACTTCGAGCGTGGCCGCGAATTCGTGCGCTGGACCCTGAACCTCCGCCGTCTGGCGCACAACCTCGAAGCCGCCGCTGTGATCGATCAACTCGTCGGGGATCTCGACCTGAACCTCGTCCCCTCGAGCGCCGACGAGGTGTACCTGAAACGCTTCCTGAAATTCGTCCGCGAATGGCAGAAGAAAAACGATTCCGGCCAGCTCGCCGATTTCCTCGAATACCTCGAATATTTCTTCGAAGCCGGCGAACAAATCCATCTCGAAGAGCAGACCGAAGCCAACGCCGTGCAGCTCATGACCGTCCACGGCGCCAAAGGCCTCGAATTCGACCACGTCTTCGTGATGCGCCTCTCGCAGCGGGCTTTCCCCTCCGGCAAGCGCCAGCCGCTCTTTGAATTTCCCGCGGAATTGATGAAGGAAGCCCGGCCCGACGGCGACTTTCACATCCAGGAGGAGCGCCGCCTCTTCTACGTCGCCCTCACGCGAGCGCGCCAGCGCCTGGCCATCACGGCCGTCGTCGGTCCGAAAACGAAGCCGTCGCCCTTCCTCGACGATTTCCTCACCGATCCGCAAATCGCCGCCCGCGATGTTCAGCGCCTCGCGCCGAAAATCGATTTGCCGGCCGAGGAGCTTTCCGTAGCGGGCATGCCCGCCGATCCCACGTCGCCCGGGCTGATCGATCCCGCGCACCAGGACGCGCGCGCGTGGTCCCGCATTGCGGTCTGGGCGTCAAACTATCATCCGCCGGTGCCTGTCCCTCTCGAGCTTTCGCCCACCGCCGTCGATACGTATCTGAACTGCCCGCTGAAATATTTGCTGGAAAAGGGCTGGGGCCTGCGCGGCGCGCCTAAAGCCTCGATGACCTTCGGCAACCTGATGCACACCACGATCCAGCAATTCGTCGCCTGCCTGCAAAAAGGCCTGCCCATGCCGCTCGAGGAACTCGAAGCCATCTACCAGCGCGAATGGCCCGCCGGCAAATACGACGACGATTTCCAGGAAGAGGAATACCGCAAGGCGGGCGAAGCGCAGTTACGCGCTTTCCATGCCCGCTACAGCGAACTGCGCCCCGAGGTGCTGTTCCAGGAAAAGAAATTCGAATTGCCGCTTACCAACGATGTGGTGCTCGCCGGCCGCATCGACCAGGTGAACCGCCTGGCGAAGGACCGCGTCGAAGTGGTCGATTACAAAACCGGCAATCCGAAAAAACAGAAGGACGTCGACAAGGACCTCCAGCTCAGCATCTACGCCCTTGCCGCGCGCGAAGCGCTCGATCTCGATCCCGAGCGGCTGGTCCTCTGGTATCTGAAAGCCGATACCCGGATGGAAACCACGCGCGACGACGCCGACGTCAGCGACGCCCGCCAGAAAGTGATCGAAGTCGCCGCCCAGATCCGCGCCGGCCAGTTCGACCCGCGCCCCGGCTTCCTCTGCCGCTATTGTGAATTTCAGCCGGTCTGCCCGGCGCACGAACAGCTGGTGCCCATTCAGCCGGCGAGACCGGCGGAAACCTCTGTCTTGATTCCCTCCGAGCAGTCGCCGCTGCCCACCCCGCCCTCCGAATAAGCGGACAAGCCGCGCGCCCGTGTGCGAGAATTCATCCCGAACGCGGGGAGCAAACCAAATTCAATGAACGATGTTGCCGCGATAGAAACGGAAGGGTTGACCCGCCGCTTCGGCCAGTTGGTCGCCGTCGACGGCGTGAATATGCGGGTTGGCAGCGGCCAGTTTTTCGGCTTCCTCGGGCCGAACGGCGCGGGCAAGTCGACAATGATCAAAATGCTGACGGGCCTGCTTCAGCCCTCGGCCGGAAAAATCCGCATCCTCCAACTCGATCTCGAAAGGAATCTCGTCGAGGTGAAGCGCCAGATCGGCGTCGTGCCCGAAGGCCTGGCGCTGTTCGATCGCCTCACTCCCGCCGAATGCCTCGTCTTCGCCGGCCGCATGTACGGCCTCGACCCGCAAACCGCCTCCAACCGCACCGGGGAACTTCTGGACTTCATGCAGCTCGCCGATCGCCGCAAGGGTCTCATTGCCGATCTCTCCCACGGCATGCGCAAGAAGCTGGCGATGGCCGCCGCCGTGATTCACGGCCCGAAAGTCCTGTTCCTCGACGAGCCGTTCGAGGGCATCGACGCCATCGCGGCCGGCACGCTCAAATCCATGCTGCAGCGAATGATCCTTCGGGGCGCAACGATCTTCCTCACTTCCCACGTCCTCGAAATTGTCGAACGCCTCTCTACCCACGTCGGCATCATTCATCACGGCAAGCTGGTCGCCCAGGGCTCGATCGAGGAATTGCGCGCCGGAATCGAAGCGCAGCACGGAGCGCTTTCCGGCGCCCCCATCGCGCCTGGCGGAAAGCTCACGCTCGAACAAATTTTCCTCGACATCGTTGGCGGCAGCCGCTCGACGGCCGAGGAATTGAGCTGGCTCGGATGAGCTCGCGTCTCGCCGTCGGAGAACAGGTGCGCCTTATCGCCGGCCTGCGCTGGCGCCTGTTCCGCAATTCCCTGCGAACCCTTCGTGGCCGCCTGGATGCCATCTCTCAGGTCTTGCTCTGGCTGTTGATGGGCGGCCTGATGTTTGGCGGTGGCATCGCGATTGGCTTCGCCGCTTACGTCTTCGTCGCGCAAGGAGAGGGAAACAGGCTCGGCGATCTTTTCTGGGCGGTGTTTCTTTTCTGGCAGCTCTACCCGATTCTGGGCGTGTCGGGCGGCGCGCGATTCGATTTCGCTCACCTCCTGCGCTTCCCCTTGCGCTACGGAAGTTTTTTCATCCTGAGTCTCATCTACGGTGTTTTCGAGCCGGCCGCTGTCATTTCGCTTTTCTGGCTGCTCTGCCTGTCCCTGGGCGTCGCGGTTGCGCATCCGGAACTCGCTCCATGGATGTTGGTCGTTGCACTTCTTTTCGCCGCGATGAATCTTGTGTTGTCGCGCGCGGTCGCCACCTGGGCCGATCGTTGGATGGCCCAGCGCCGCACGCGAGAGATTCTGGGCTTCATCATCCTCGTAGCGGTCCTGGCGGTGCAATTTGCCATACCCGCGCTCGCGGATTGGGAGCCCGGGAAGCGCGCGGAAATCTGGCTGACGCCGTTCCTGAGCATCGCCGACGTTCTGCCGCCGGGCGTCGCCGCAGCCGCGCTCGACGCCCGGCTGGCCGCCGAGTGGCTGCGGGCCGCCGCGGGAGTTCTTCTCGTCTGCCTGTACGCCGCCGGCTTTCTCTGGCTTCTGCACATGCGCCTCGCCGCGCAATACCGCGGCGAGAATCTCAGCGAAGCGCGCCTGCCCCCCGCGCCCGCCGGCCGCGCCCGCGCCGCCCAGTCGCCGGCCGCCGCGATCTGGCGCTTGCCCTGGCGATCGAGCGCATTTGCCGCGCTCGTCGAGCGGGAAGCCCGCTACACGATGCGCAATTGGCAGTTGCTCTTTCAGATATGCATACCGTCTATCTTTGTCGCCGCGTTCGGTCCCGGCCTCAAACATACGGCCTTCTTCGTCCGTCACCGCGACATGGTTTTCCCCTCTGTCCTCGCTTACCTCTTTTTCATGCTCGAGAACTGGTTCTTCAACAGCCTCGCCTACGAGGGAGACGGAATTCGCCTCCTGTTCCTGGCTCCCGTGCCATTCCGGCAGGTGATGCTCGGCAAAAACCTGCTCCAGGCCGCCGCCACCCTCGCCAACGTTCTGTTTCTCTGGATTTTCGTTCGATGGACTTTCGGATCGCCGGGATCGTGGATCGTGGCCGCTACGCTCGCGGCGTCGATCTACGCGTTGCTGGTGAATCTGGCGGCGGGGAATATCATTTCGTTGTATTTCCCTTTCCGGCGCGAATTTGGATTCGGAAATTTCCGCCGGGCCAGGGCGCAAGGCGGCATGGGAGCTCTCGCCGGCCTGGCAACCGATGTCGGCCTCGTTGTCACGGGAGCGATCGTCTTCCTCGTGGGCAAATTGCTCGACCGCATGGGCCTGGCAGTCCTGATTTTCCTGATCCTGGCGGCATTCGCCGCCATCGCCTACGCCTTCAGCGTAAAAGCAATTGACGGCGTGGTCCTCGCCCACCGCGAAGACCTGATACAGGAACTCTGCCAGCCCGAATCCGTCTCCTGACCCGAGCGCTCGCCGGAACAGGCCCCGCCGGTTGGAAGCCCGGCCGGACGAGCGTCGCTCAGCCGCCCCTCAAAGGCGGGTTCGCTCACCACCAGTTGTGACCCGGCCGCGCCTGTCGTACAGTGGAATCATCAGGTGGCCCAGGCGACACATGCCCTCTCATCCTGTAAACCCGGGAACGGGAGGCATCAGTCAGGAGATTGGGCGCATCGTACGGGTAGGCGGGAAGGGGAGTAGTTCCATCGAAACAACAGGTTTTCACGGTCCTCGAGTTGTCTTCGGCGTGATTCTTGCGATTGTTCTGGCGGTGTGCACGGCCGCGGCGCAGCAGCAGTCGGCCCCGCAGGAGCAGAAGCCGCTCAAAATCTCGGTGGAGATGGTCCACCTATTCGTCACCGTGCGCGGCAAGCACGGCAACATCGTTTCCGATCTCACCAAGAGCAATTTCAAGGTGTTCGAGGATGGCAAGGAGCAGCAGGTCGCCTATTTCACCCGCGAGATGGATTTGCCGCTCACCCTCGGCATGCTCATCGACACCAGCGGCAGCCAGGACCGCCTGCTCGGCGCCGAGCAGCAAGCCGCCAAGGAATTCCTACAGCAGATCCTCACTCCGAAGGATCTCGCCCTGGTCATCACCTTCGATCTCGACGTGAATCTGCTGGCCGATTTCACGGACACCCGGAGCATCCTTGACCAGGCGATTGATCGTGCCCAGATCAACGCACCGTCGAACCCCTCCATGATCGCCCAGGGCCCGTTTCCGAACTCCTCGCGGCCCAACGGCACGCATTTCTATGACGCCGTGTATCTCGCCTGCCACGACAAGCTTGCCGGCCAGGCGGGCCGCAAGGCCGTCATCGTCCTCACCGACGCCCAGGATTACGGCAGCATGGAAACGCTGCAGCAGGCCATCGACGCCGCGCAGCGCTCGGACACCGTCGTCCACGTCATCCTGATTTCCAACCCCTGGCAGTACCTCTACGCCGGAGGCTATTCCGGTGAAGGCGTCGCCAAGAAACTCGCCGACCAAACCGGCGGCCGGCTGATCCGCGTGACCAACGACAAGGAACTCAACAAGGCCTTCGTGGAACTCGCTCAGGAACTCCGCAGCCAGTACGTTATCGGCTACTATCCCACCAACCCTGCCCGCGACGGCTCCTTCCGCAAAATCAAGGTGGAAACCACGCCCGAGAAAGACCGCGTCCTCACAAGGGCCGGATACTACGCCCCGACGCAATAGCCGTCACTCGTGGCTCGTTCCTCTGGCTCGTGCTTCGTGTCACGCGAAGTGTCACTGGGCGACGGGTGCGTAGATTGACGGAACGGAGTGAGCGGCAACTCCCGCGTTTTGTGCGAGTTCGCCTTGCGTAGTTTTTGCGCGAAGTGGCACCGCGGCTGCCCAAGGCTGGACGCCGGTCTATCGGAAGAGCGAGGTAAGGGCCGTCATTTCAGCGAGTTCACTTTTTTAAGGCTGGACAATTTGGGGTGTTTTAACCGATGACGGGAAACGGGAGGCAAGGAGGGAAATCGGGACAGGTGCTCGGGCGCGTCAGCATACCGCGCCAAGGGGCGCGATGAGAAGTGGAGGGTCTACGTGGACTCGAGGTGTGGCCGGGTGGACGGGGTTTTGGGGGGGTGAGGGAGGGCGCAGAGGCGGGTGCATCCTCAGCGCCCATCCTGCTCGTCGTTTATTTCCCGGGGTGCGCTGAAGCGCCTTCGATGATCATTCGGCGCTCTCTCAACACAGCGCGGCGTATTCCGCCTTGGCTTGCTTGAGGATCGGAATGTCGGAGTCGGCATCCTTCCGCAGGGTGAGGAAGTCCCGGTACGAATTACTGCCCCTGTCCTTTTCTCCCAATAAGACCAGCGCTCTCCCCAATTGCAAGTGAGCCAGCGCGCCGATCGGATCGGCAAGAACGATGCCGCGATGATCCAGGACCTTTTGGAATTCCGCCGCTGCCTCCCGGCCCCTCCCTGCCTCCAGGTACGCCAGACCCCGTGAGCCGAAAAAATAGAGCAGACGTGGCCGCTTTGGGCGGCAAATTCCGCCTATAGCAGCGGAAGGAGAACAGGCGCTCAGGATGTTCTCCCCAAAGGAGGAGGAAAACATGCGTAACATCGCGAAAGCCGGTCTCTGCATGGTTGTGCTGCTGCTTGCCGCCAGCGGCGCATTCTCGCAGAGCAACTCAACCCAAGTAGTGTTCAGTGATACAGGCGGTACGATGACTCTCGCGGGAAACAGCAAAGCTACGTCCACGCCGTTCGGCTTCTGGATCTGGTGCAACGGCCAGGCGGCGTCGGGAAGCAATGGCGCCTACGGAACCGCGTGCAACGGGAATATGTATTTCTACGGGCTGCAAACTCGCGCGACGTCCATCGTTGGGTATGTAACGCCAAGCCCCACAGATCCTGGCATTTACACGATGAACGTTTTCGAAGGGACGTTTGCGCAGTTCATGCAGGGCAAGCTCAGCCCGTCATACACGTGTACTCTAACCAATACGACGCCGGGTGCGAACGGGCCGGGAAATGCGGTGCAGGTGAATTGCATGTTCTCCAATTCTCTCGGTGGGGGAACGGGCTCTTCGACGGATACCGGCTCGCTGGTGAACATCACCGGTCCGTCCAACTAGCACTGGGCCGGCGTTTTAGGTAACGGAATCCATGGATCGGATCATTTCAGTTTGGCGTATTCCGCCCGGGCTTGTTTAAGCACCGGGATGTCGGGGTCGGCGTTTTTCCAGAGAGTGAGGAAATCTTTATAGGCGGCGCGGGCCTTGGCGCGAGCTGCGTCTCGATCCGCTCCGCGCGATGCTTGCGCTTCAAGGGCGTAGGCGCGACCAAGCTGCAGATGCGCTAGTGCGCCGATGGGTTCATTCACCACGATTCCGGGATGGTCGAGGATTTTCTGGAACTCGGCGGCGGCCTCCGCCCCTTGATGCACGGCCAGATAGGCTTCTCCGCGGACGTAGACGGGATACAAGGACGTCCAAGGGATACCGCTGTACGTGCTCCCTCCAAGCTCATAGGGCGCGGCCGCCCTGAGATAGTCAAGGGCCTCGGCGGCATTCCCCTGGCTAAGCGCAAGCTCCGCGCGGAGCGTTGGCCGGTAATTGAACTGCGCGAGCGTATCTTCCGGGAATCTGTGGTCCAAGCCGGTGGCGAGCGTTTGCGCTCGTCTTTCGTCCCCCGCGTACGCCAACGCCAGCGCGGCGCCGTACTGAACATCGTGGCCTGCTGGATCCTTCATTGCCAAAGCGGAACGCCGTCGTGCTTCGTCTGCGTTACCGAACAGGGCTTCGCGCAGAGCGGACATGGCGAAGTACGTCGCTGCAGCTTCCTTTTCCCCCGACCGTTCGGCTGAATCCACCGCCTGGCGGGAAAACTCTCG
>JAGWOX010000140.1 GCA_028877145.1 Acidobacteriota bacterium
AGCGAAGCCTCTTGCGACGAACGAAGGGAGTCCCGACGCACTCCGTCGGGAAGGATCCCCCAACTACATCCGCCTCAGTTTCTTTGCCGCGAGGCCCGAAATTATGGAAAAGCGCGCGGGCAAGAATGCCCGCGCCACTGGCCTCAGAAGTGGAAGTTGTAGCGAAGCTGCAGGATGATTTGGCGCGGCTCGTTCCAATGCGTGCCGCCGAACGTGTTGCTGTTATCGAGCAGGAAGCGTGTGTTCCCGACGTTCACCGCCGTCAGACGGAGCGCCACCGAGTCCGTAATATTTTTCCCCACCGCCAGATCGAACGTGGTGTGCCCGGGCAGGTGGGCCGGCCCGTCTCCATTCAGGAAGCCGGAGCCATAGTGCAGTTCGACCGATGCCCAGCTTTTCCGCGGAAGGATCGAGTAGAGGCCGGTATTCAGCGTGTTCCGCTGATCGTGATCGAGGTAATAGAAGCTGGTGGTTGGCGGGGCGAAGTCGGTGAGCCCGCCGGTGATTGCGCCGCGCCCCTGCACCATTTGATTCGAGAACGCCAGGTTCGCTTGCAGGCGGTTGAAGACCATCGGTGAACGCACCGTCGCTTCCCAACCCTGAATGCGCGCGGTCTGGACGGTGAGCGGCAGGAAGATGTTCGAATTGCCCAGCTCGTCGTGGTCGAAGAAATTGTTCGCCCACGTGTGAAAATAATCGAAATTGAAGGCCCACTGCCGCACCGGAATGCCGAGGCCGACCTGCCACTGCTCATCGCGTTCGCCGCGCAGCGGAGAGAAACCGAAGCCCTGCTGGAGCGCGAAATCGAGCAGCGGTCCCGAGACCGTCTCGAGCGGCGGCGGCTGATAATACCGGCCGTAGAAGCCGCGCAGGACCCAATGCAGGCGCGGCATCTGGATGGCCACACCGAGGCGCGGATCGGTGGCGTTTTCGACCACGCTGCCCGAGTAGTGCGTGTAGCGCAGGCCGCCGTTCAGTGTGAGCCAGTTCGTGGCGCGGAATTCGTCCTGAAGAAAGGCGGAGCTGACGCTGCCCCACAGGATTTCACGCTGCTGGAGCGCCGGGCCCGGAGGGAGGGTGGGCGTGATGGCGAAGAGCGTATTGTCGTGCTGCTCGAACGATTCTGCGCCGAACTGCGCGTTGTGGCGTCCGCGCGTCACGCTGAGCGTCGTCTGGCCGCCGATATATTGCGAGCCGAGATCATCTTCCGGGCTGAACGGCACATCGTTCGGGCCGCCGATGTAGTGCGAACGGTTGTAGTGGTAGAAGGGCGAGACGACGAGCACGAGACCTGCGCCGGCGGTGTGCACCCAGGAAAAATTCACGAATGCGTCGTCTTCCGCCTGCGCGTCGCGGATGCCCGCCGCCTGCTGCTCGGGCGTGTTCGGCACCTGGAAATAATCCTGGCGCAGCGAGCTGACCAGGCGCAGCTGATCGTTCGGGGTGGCGTTGAAGATGAGGGAAGTGAATCCGCCGTAGCCGTTTGTCGCGTCGTGGAGCACCTGGGCGGTGGGCGTCTCCAGGCCGTAATCGGAGCGGTTGCCGTTGAGGCTGGCGTAATAGGCGAAGCGGTCGGTGTGGCTGCCGAAGCTCAGGTAATCATCGGTCTGATGGAAACTCCCGTAGGAAGCGGAGAACTCGCCGAAACGATTGCCTTCGAAGCCGGTGCGCGGCTCGACGTTGAAGATGCCATAGGTGCGGTCGCCGAAGGCCGAGGAGTATCCCCCGCGCTGCACTTCGAGATAATCGACGTCCTTGGGATAAAACTGCGTGCCGACGTTGGTGGCGATGTTGGTGTTCGGCACCGGCACGCCGTCCACTTCCCAGGTGACCTGATGACCGCCGCGCACGTGCAATTGGTCGTGCACCATGTAGGAGCCGGGAACGTAGTCGGTGATCATCGCCATGCTGTTGGTACGGTCGGCGCCGGGCGTGTCGCTGATCTGGCGCCCGCTGACGAGTGTTTCGGCGCTGGACGACTGGGGATTGAGCAGCGGTGGCGCGGCAGAAACAGTCACCGTCTGGCTCACGGTCTTCACCGCCAGCTCGAAATGAAGGATGGGCGCGCTGCCGCTCCCCACCGTTACGTCGCTTATCTGCGACGCGAAACCATTGCGGGAAATCGAGATGGTGTAGCGGCCGAGGGGCACCGCGTCGAACTCGAATTCCCCGAAGGGATTTGTTTTTACCGATTTTTTCCATTGTGAATCCCGGGCGGCAAGCACCACCGCCGCTCCTGGAACGGGCCGGTGCTGCTGGTCGTGCACCACGCCGCGCACGGTGCCGAAAATGCTCGCGCGAGCGGGCCCCGCCGGCCACACCAACGCCAATGCAAACACACCTAGCAAAATCCTGAACTTGCCCAAAACACACACCTCCGCTTTCGGTTGATTGTCGGCGCTACTTGCTGCCAATCAACCGCGCGGAGGATGGAACGGCGAGGGAAGGAAGCCGGGAAGAACGGCGAAGGCGAGCGCCGGAGACTCGGGACCGGTACGCTCGATGGCCGGCATCGTCACCGGATGGGGAAGAATCATCTGCGTCAATGGCGCGAGCATCGAGAAGGAAGGAAAGCGCATGCAATCGCAATTGAATGCCATCGACGAGCCCTGGCACTGATCGTGGTGCTGCATCACGCATTTGCCGTGATTGCAGCAGGCTATCGTGCACTGCGCCGGCGCGCAGGCGCACTTCCACGCGCCGGCAAAAAGGGCCATGGGAGCGGCCACGAGCGCGATGACCAACGCGATTGCCTGCAATCTGCGCATTGGAAAAAATGCTATCACTTCGCGCCGGGACAAGCCAGAGTCCCGTTGCCTGCGCCCCCTTGCAGGCCGTTGCCTTGCGGCGGACTTCCTGCGATACTGGCCTCACTTCGCGCCTGGGCGGGACGCTCTCGAAGAATTCTTCGCAAGGGAGAAGAACCATGCCTACGGCAAGACCCGTACCTGAAGGACACCACACAATTACGCCGCATCTCGTGATTCGTGATGCGGCCAAGGCCATCGATTTTTACAAGAAGGCGTTTGGAGCGCGTGAAATCAACCGCATGGCCATGCCCAACGGCAAAATTATGCACGCCGAGCTTCAGATCGGCGATTCGATGCTCTACCTGGCCGACGAATTCCCCGAAGCCGGCTCGCGTGCGCCGCAATCGCTCGGAGGAACCCCGGTGGTTCTCAACGTCTACATCGAGGACGTCGACAATCTCTGGGAAAAAGCTGTCGCCGCCGGCGCCACCGTCAAGATGCCGCTCGATGACCAGTTCTGGGGCGATCGCTACGGCCAGCTCGTCGACCCATTTGGTCATGCGTGGGGACTCGCCACACACATGGAAGACGTTGCCCCGGACGAAATGGAAAGCCGTGCCCGCGAAGCGATGGAGAAATTCGCGGCAGGGAAGAAGGCCACTTCGGCTTGAGGGATACCGTGAAAAAGACAGGGGACCGGCGCGAGACGCCGGTCCCCTCATTTTTTACAGGACTTAGAACTGGAGTTTCACGGCAAGCTGCAGAATCCGCGAACCCGGTCCGTTGTCGATCGTGGTGCTGGTCGGCACCCCGAACAGCGGCTGCGAGACCAGACACTGGCCGGCAGGATTGAGGACGGTGCCCGCCGCGCATTTCGATCCGCTCTGGACGGAGTATTGCGTCGTGTTGACGCCGGTGATGTTCGTGCGGTTGAAGAGGTTGAACGCTTCAGCGATGAACTGGAGCTTCAATTTCTCGGTCAGGCCGACGTTGCGCGTGATCCGCGGATTCAGGGTGACGGTCGCCGGCAGGTAGAACGTGTTGCGTCCGAGTCCCGGCGTGCGGTCGGTGTTGCGGTTGCTGTCGCCGTTGAGGTCGAAGCCGAGCAGGCCGGAGTACGGCTGTCCGGATTGCGCGGTGAAGATTCCGCTCACTTCCCAGCCGCCCAGTACGGCGCGCTCGACCCGCGAGGTCATCTGGTTGGCGTAGTTGAGATCCCAGATGCCGCTCAGCACGAAGCGATTGCGCTGGTCGTTGTTTCCCGGACCGTGGTCAAGGTTGACGTTCAGAGGATCCTGGACCATTTTGGCGTCGTCGAACGAGAACGGAACCACCGACGTGGCGTCCGGACCGTTGTCGGTCACCTTGCCGAGGGTGTACGACCCGAGGACTTGGAAGTTCTGCGCGAAGCGCTTCTGCAACTCCACCGTCAGGCCATTGAAGTTCGAGTTGGCGTTGCTCTGGAACTCCTCGATACGGGAGAAGTTCGAGTAGGGCCGCAGGGGACTGACGGCCAGGTACGTCAGCGCGGTGGAGGTTCCGGAGATGCCGATCTGCTCGGGGGTCTGGCCCTGGAGGTTGATATCGAGCGTGCGGGTCAGGTGCGTCCCCTTCACGTGCAGATAGCTGACGGTGAGGGCGAGGTCCGGCCGGATCGCATATTCCGTGCTCACGCTCATTTGCTGAACGTTCGGTTCCTTGTAGTTGGGCTGGAAGCCGAAGACGATCGGCGGGCTGGAGTTGCCGCCGGTTGGCGCCGAGCAGCTAGGTGAATCGGTGGGCGCACCGCAGAGAGTGTTCGGGTAAGCCGGTATGGCGCTGCCGGTGAAGGTGAGCGTTGTCACGTTGAGGCCGTTGTTGGACATTGCCGTGCCGACGGTGATGGAGGGTGTGCGGGCGTAGAAGATGCCATAGCCGCCGCGCACGACAAGACGGTCGTTGGACATCGGCGTCCAGGCGAAGCCGATGCGCGGGCCGAACTCGGTGGCCTGGTTGTTGATTCGGTTCGTGATGATGCCGGCCGCGGCGAGCTGCGGATTGGGGTTGAAGGTGGGCGGCTGCGCGATCTGATCGAAATCGTAACGCAGACCGAGGTTCAGCGTGAAGTTCGGTTTCACGCGCCACTGGTCCTCGCCGAAGCCGGAGTATTCGGTGAGGTTCGGGTACGTCGTCGGGCCCGTGGTGCCCGAGCCGGCAAAGGCCTGGACGAAGTTGTCGCCGGCAGCCGGAGCGGGCGCTCCATTCAGGTTCGCGCCGAAGCTCTCCAGGGTGTTGAACGTGTACTGCCCTGAAAAGTTGCCGGGGAAGAAGTTGCCGATGCTGTCGTGCTGGAATTGGAATCCGGTCTTAAAGGTATGGCGCCCGTGGATGTAGGTCAGCACGTCGTCGAAAGCGTTGCGGTGGATGTTCGTGAAGCGCGGGCTGAAGAAGTTGCGGCCCGCGGTTAGAACGGTGATGCCGTTCTGATGGACGGTGGCCTGCGGCAGGTTGCTGTTGGCCGCGCCGGGCTCGTTGTCCCGCGTGAAGTTGTAGCGGAGCTCGTTGATCATGGTGTTCGAGAGAGTGGAGGTGAGCATCAGGGCCAGCGTATCGGTCGTGACGTCGGAATTGCCGGTGTGCTCGACCGAGTTCTGCGGGCCGCCGTTTTCCAGGTTGAGCCCGGTAAACCGCTGGGCGTTGTAGCGGGCCGCGAGCATCTGTTTCGAGGAGAGCCGCCAATCCACCTTCCCGAAGTAGTCGTTCTGGTTGAAGCCCTGGTTGTAGGAACCGGCGCGGCTCTTGAGATAGTTCAGCGCGGCCGTTTCGTTGGCATCGGAGGGAACGAAATTCGCAGGCAGGTTCAGGAACACAAGGTTGGCCACGGTGTTGCGCTGGCCGTCGTAATCGAAGAAGAAGAACGCCCGGTCCTTCAGGATGGGTCCGCCGAGGTTGCCGCCGAACTGATTGTAGTGATACGGCTGCTTGGGACGGCCCTGGGCCTTGGCGATCGGGTCGTTGGCGTTCATTCCGCGGTCACGATAGAACTCGAAGGCGGTGCCGTGGAACTGGTTGGTGCCGGACTTGGTGACGACGTTGACGACCGCCGCGCCGGCGTGACCGTATTCAGCCGAATAGCCGTTTGAATTCACCTGGAATTCCTGCACGGCATCCTGGCTGAACTGATAAGGCGCGCGACCCGAGCCGGTGCGGCCGAGGGTCTGGCCGAAGAACGTGTTGTTGTCGTCGGAACCGTCGACAACCAGGGAATTCAGTGTGCCGCGCTGGCCGGCGAAGCTGATATCGCCGGTCCGGACGTCGCTGGTCACACCCGGCGTCAATAGAACGAAATCCATGAAGTTTCTACCATTTACCGGCAGATTGGCGATCGACTGCGAGCTGACGGTTGCGCTGACGGCGCTTTTCGTAGGCTCGAGGATCGGCGCCTGTGCGCTGACGGTGACCGACGACTGCACTCGGCCGAGCGGCATTTTCACATCCAGCGTGAGCCGCGCACCGACTGTCACAGGAACGTTCGCCTGCGTGAATTTGGAGAATCCGGCCTTTTCGACACTGACCGTGTAAGTTCCCACGGGCAGCAAGGGAAATGTGTAGAAGCCGTTGGCATCGCTCGTTGTGGCCATATGGAAGCCAGTGGCGTTATTGGTCACGGTAACCTGGGCATCAGGGATTACCGCGCCCGACGGATCGGTGATCGTACCTTGAATGGCTCCCTGGGTGGAGCTTTGGCCTCGCGCTCGCGGAACCATCGCGAGGGTCACAAACAGTCCCAGGGCACACACCAGCAGAAATTTCAGTTTATTCGGGGTCGACATCTACTTCCTCCTCGGCGGGTTACTATACACGGTAGTTTTCCACGCGCAACGGGATTTTTCCGATTTGCCGCGATTTGTCTCGCCGGTATGACCAGTATTCCTGTGGAAATCCTCGGACACTGGAATTTCGGCCCGAGACTTGGGATTTGCCAGGGAAGTCGACCGGAAAGAGGGTCTTCAGTTTGAGCGAGGGGCGCGCAACCGGCGCCAGCGGCGGGCGTAGACGACCGCGTTGATCGCCAACACCACCACTGCCAGCCAGGTCAGCAGCGCCGGCGGCACGTTCGGGTAGACGATCGCATCGAGATAATGCAGCAGAAACGGGCCGTGATACGGCAGCCTGCCCGCCTGCGCTTCAAACCAATTCTCGGCGAGGGTAAGAGGGCAGGGCCACGGACCGGCTTCGATCACGACGCCGTACACGGCGCACAGGATGTGCGTCCACGCGAGCCACGGCCGCCCGCGCGTGAATACCGCGCCTACCATCACCCACAGAATGAACGCCAGATGCAGCGCCAGCACCAGAACGGCGAGCGCCAGCGCGAATTGTGGCCAGGAAAACATCGGAACGAATCCGTGCGCTCGTCCCCCATTCTAGCCGCCAAACCTTTCCACGTCCCCGGCGCAACCCAAGGACACGACACGTGCGTAGTCGATCGGGCGGTGGTGATTTCGAAGGACAGACCTCAGGCGCAACAACGGCGCCTCGGGCACCCTCAAGCCACGGGCGGGTTTCCCTCTTTTTTGCTGAGACCTCCCGCTCTTACTCAATCCGTGTTCATTGAAAGATCTTGAGGTCGATCGCGTCCGCCATCGCCTTCAGGCCGGCGTCGTTCGGGTGCAGGTGATCGCCGCTATCGTAGGCGGGCAGAAATCGCTTCGGATTTTTCGGGTCGCGGACGGCGGCGTCGAAATCGATCACGCCGTCGAACGCGCCGCTCGTGCGGATCCATTGGTTGATCGCCGCGCGCTTGGTTTCTCCTTCCTTGCTGTAATAGACGGCTCCCTCATACGGCGTCAGCGTGCAGCCGAACACCTTGATGCCATGGGCGTGGGCGCGGTCGATCATCTGCCGAAGGCCGGCGATCAGGGCATCCGAGGTCACTTCCTGCTGTCCGAACGAGCCGGGCAGATGGGGGAAGCCGAGATCGTTGATGCCTTCGAGAACTATGAGGTATTTCACGCCGGCGCGGGCGAGCACGTCGCGGTCGAGTCGCGCCAGCGCGTTGGGGCCGTCCATATCGTGCAGGATCCGGTTGCCGGAAATACCCGCGTTGACCACGGCCAGATGCGCGGTGGCGGGGTTCGCCAGCAGTCGCGTGGCCAACTGGTTCGGCCAGCGGCGGTTCGTGTTCGGCGTCGAATTCGCGCCGTCGGTGATCGAATCGCCCAGCGCGACGATGGCGCTCGAGCCGGGGCTCGCCTCGACGTCGACGCCCGAGAGCCAATACCAGGACGTCACGGTCCACTCGTACGGCATCGACGCCGCGCTCGTGAAATTTCCAGCGGCGGAGATGTAGTTCTTCTGGAGCCCGAGCGGATGCATGGTCGGCGGGCCCGTGGCGTCGGGGACGTAAATGCTGATGGCGAGGTTGCTCGATGCGGCTACGTTGAGATCGACGGGATCGCTTACCTCGAGCGCGCCGGGCGGGATGGTGACCGAGGCCGCACCGTCGAACGAGAGGGCGCGGTCCGAGCGGGGGACGATCGCGGCGCCCTGCGAGGAAATCGCGACGTGCGCCGCGCCGATGATGAGCGACTCTTTTCCGAATGCGTTCGAAAATTCCACGCGCACGCGCTTTCCGCCGACGCTCGTGTGGACGATCATGCGCAGCGTCTGATTGCGAAAGATGTCTCGCGAGCTTCCTTCGAGGGGAGCGGCCATCCAGGTGGCAACCCATTGCTCGCCGCCGCTGCGCTGTGCGGCGAACGCACCACTGGGAATGAGCGCCACCGCGAGGGCCAGTGCCAGTCCCGCGCAGATCCGCCGCATTTTGATGTCCATCGATTCCCTCCGTTCCGTCCGTTCCGCGCGTCTCACAACCCAGTGGACACGGACGGGCGCAGCGATGATACTCTTCCGGCTCGATAAGTTTCACCCGATTCGAAAATGCCGACGAACGCCAAACGACAACCGGAAACCACTGCTGGAGCGGCGGTCGGGCCCGGCGCCGCCATCGCCCGTTATTTCCGCTTTGACCAGCACGCCACGAATTTTCGCCGCGAGACGGTCGGCGGCGTGACGACGTTCCTGACGATGGCCTACATCGTGGTGGTGAATCCGGCGATCCTTCACGCGGCGGGGATGCCGGTAGGCGCGTCGATGGTGGCGACGATCGTGACGGCGGTTTTCGGCACGGTCGTGATGGGGCTGTATGCAAACCGGCCGTTTGCCATCGCGCCGTACATGGGCGAGAACGCGTTCATTGCGTATACCGTGGTGCAGGTGCTCGGTTACCGCTGGCAGGAGGCCCTCGCGGCGGTGCTGCTTGGCGGAGTGCTGTTTCTGCTGCTCACGATTTTCCGGTTGCGCGCTTGGCTGGTGCGCGCCGTGCCGGAGGGCCTGCGCTACAGTTTTGCCGCGGGCATTGGGCTGTTTCTCGCGTTCATCGGGCTGAACGAGAGCGGCATCGTCACGCTTGGCGTCGCGGGTGCGCCGGTCAGGGCGGGCGTGCTGACTTCCGGCCCCGTGCTGCTGGCCGTCGGCGGCCTGCTGCTCGTCGCGTTCCTGATGCTCCGGAAATTCCCGGGCGCGATTCTGGTGGGCATGCTGCTGACGACGGCGGTGGGGATGGCGACGAAGCTCGTGCCACTGCCGCACGGGTGGGTGAGCCGGCCTCCGAGCCTCGCGCCGCTGCTTTTTCAACTCGATTTCCACCGAGCGTTTTCGTGGGGATTCTTTCCGATCGTGCTCACGATTTTCGTGATGGCGTTTGTCGATACGATGGGCACGCTGATCGGCGTTTCCGCTCGCGCAGGTTTCCTCGACGAGCGCGGCGAACTGCCGCAGATCGAGCGGCCGATGCTGGCGGACGCGCTCTCTACGGTTGTCGCGCCGCTCGTGGGAACGACGACGGCGGGCGCGTTCATCGAGTCGGCTACGGGAGTCGAAGCCGGAGGGCGCACAGGGTTCACCGCGCTCGTTACCGCGTTCTGTTTTCTGCTGACGCTTTTCTTCGCGCCGCTCGTCAGCGCGATTCCGCCGCAGGCTTACGGGCCGGCGCTCATCATCGTCGGGCTGCTGATGCTTGCGCCGGTCACTCGGCTGCACCTCAATGACCTTACTGAAGCGATTCCGGCATTCGCCGTCGTCACGCTGATGAGTTTCACGTACAACGTCGGCATTGGCATCACAGCAGGGCTGGTGCTTTATCCCTTCTGCAAGCTGGTGGCGGGACGGAGAAGGGAAGTGCCGGGAGGGCTGTGGGTGCTGGGCCTCGTCTCGCTTCTCTTCTTTGTCTTCTATCCGTACCGTTGAGGTTCCTTCTTATCGCACCAAAATCCCGACGTGCAGGTTGTCGTCCGGCATTGTAGGGGCGGGTTTGAAACCCGCCCCTACGGGTGAGGATGCGGCGACGAGTCTCAATAATTCCGCGTTGAAAGAACCGCTTCGCTCAGCATAACAACCAGATAATCAGAGAGGGATGCAGGTTGCTGTCACCCCGACCGAAAATATGGCCCCAACGCCTGTCATCCTGAGAGGCTGTGACTTTTTCGTGCGTTCGGTTTGGTTTATCGGTATAAGAGGTTCATGAGCCAACCAGAGGAAGTGGCAGTGGGCGAAGCGAGGGGTGCAGTGCGGTTGCGGAAGCCGGAGCGGCGGCAGATGGGCTG
>JAGWOX010000141.1 GCA_028877145.1 Acidobacteriota bacterium
GACCAAGCGAACCACAAACCATACTCGCTGCTCGCTCACCTCCACGCTCCTCCAAGGCATCGCTCCCGACCTCCTCGGCCGGAAACTCTACCCCACCTGTAAAGGATGTCGTGGCAACCACTGTAAAGGATGTCCTGGCACCATACACTAAAGGGCGGCGCTACACTCCCTGCGCCGACAGGGTCGCGCGGTGCGGCGCAGCCTTTCCTCTCGAAATTTCCGGCTACGGTTCCGGAAATCAGAACAAAGCAGGGAGGCATGCCATGCATTCCTTCATACGACCGCGCCGCTTGTTTCCCATCGGCACGTTTCTCTTTCTCATTCTTCCGTTCGCTTCCAATTCTCTCTTCGCCGCTCAGCGCCCGGAGCGGACGCTCGAGCAGATCAAGCAAGTCATGCTCTACCGCGCCGAAAACCACATGTACCCGATGTTCGGCATCAACCTGGCCGACGCGCGCGAAGCGCTCGCGTCGATCAAGGCTCGGGGCAAGGACCAGTGGGCCGCGGCCTGGAGCGCCATCGGCGACCACTACATGGCGAAAGCCAATGCACTCGCCGCTTCGAACCCGAAAGAAGCGGACGAGAACTACCTGCAAGCGTGGCATCTCTATTCGATGGGCGCGTGGCCGGTGCAGTCGTCGCCGGGCAAAGAGCGCGCTTACAAGAAGGCGATCGCGGCGTTTCTCGCTTACGCGCGTTCCTGGGATCCGCCGCTCCAGGTCATTCACATCCCCTTCGAAGGCAAGGAAATCACGGGCTATCTGCGTACGCCGAAAAACGCGAAAGGGCCTGTGCCGGTGGCGCTGCTGATCAACGGGCTCGACAGCCGCAAGGAAGGGATGATCGCGCGCTTCAGCACGCTGCTCCCCTACGGCATCGGCATCTTTGCCACCGATTCGCCCGGCGGCGGCCAGGCTCCAATCAAAGCCAGCCCCAATGCGGACCGCATGTACACGCCCATCATCAGCTACCTGCTCGCGCGTCCCGATGTCGACAAGAATCGGCTGGCCCTCTACGGCGGCAGCCTCGGCGCGTATTGGTCGACGAAGCTGGCATTCACCGAGCACGCGCGGCTCTGCTGCGTCATCTCGCAATCGGCGGCGGTCGATATGTTCTGGACGAAGCAATTCTTCATGAACAATGTGGTGGGTAATCGCGAGTATCCGTTCGATTTCGCGCCCGCGCTGATGACGATCTTCAAGGGCGTGACGACGGACCAGCAAATGGGCGAGGCGTTGCCGACGATGTCGCTCGTGCGCCAGCACCTGATTGGCGGACCGACCCCGCCGATGCTCCTGATCGCCGGCGCGAAGGACACGCAGGTGCCCCCGTCCGACACGTATCTGCTCCTCAGCAGCGGCCAGGATCCCAAGGATGCATGGATCAATCCGCTGGGTGGGCATATGGGCCGGGATAGGAGCGCCTGGGGCGACGCGGTGATCTACCAGAAAGTCGTAGTGCCTTGGCTGCTGCGCCACCTGGGGATTTCTCCGCATCAAGGCGACTAGAAGTTTCGCCGGGCCGGTGGCGCGGGCACTCGTGCCCGTGCGCACGTGTGCCTAAACAAGCGTGATTCAAGTTCATGCCCGTCGGGAGGATCTCTCCTCCCCACGGCGGGACGCCCTCCGAAGCGAGAAGTGCACGCGCAGCAGTGCCCGTGCCACGTCGCTGAACTCGTCAGTATTTGTAGTCCGGCCACGAGTGGCAGGTTTTACACGTTGTCGGCGCCTTGTTCATCATGTGGCACTTCAGGCAGACGGACATGGCCGTGATGCTGGTGGCTTCGTGCATCACCTGGAATTGAGGCACGTCGCCGTGGCAGGTGACGCACTGCACGTTCGCGGCGATGTGCGTCTTGTGTGAGAAATTCACGCCTTTCAGCAGCACGTAGACGCGCACCCACGGAATCGGCCTGCCCGATTTCGCATACTCGGCCAGCTTTTGGATCGGCGGCTTATCGGCGGCGATGGCCTTGTGGCAAGACATGCAGGTTTGCGCGGTGGGTAGAGTCATCAACGCCCCGTTGCCGGGATTCTGATGGCACAGGTTGCATTGCAGACCTAGAGCGAGGTGCAGCTTGTGGCTGTAGGGGATGGGCTGCACGGGGCCTGGGGGATTGGCCGGATTCGGTGGCACGGGGCTGTTGCGGTATTCGGAGGCGTTGATTTTGGGCGCGGCCTGGGCGGGCTTGGCCTGCGCCTGCTTTTGCCCGGCGGCGCGGAGCCCGGCCCCGAAAAGGAACACCGCCGCCAGAATCTGCACGCCGATCGCTACTGCCAACCTGCCTGTTATCTTGGTCACAGCCATGCCTCCCACACGCCGAAGCGAAATCTATTTCGCTCGCTACCATCGCCGCCGTTCGCAGCGCAGCCACTCCTGGCCGCGCGCCTGTGCACTCGATCTTGCCGCCCGAACAAAAACATCCTGCTCCGCGTGCCGGTGAGGATTACAGGCGTACTCGCCCGGCCGCATTTCCATTGCCGCAGCCAAGAGTGGCTGCGCTACCAAGACGATACCGTCACGCACCCATCACGCATGGCAAGATTATTTCACCCGCTTGCGCAGCACTTCCGGAATGCTGGTGCCGAAATCCTTGAGCATCACCATCACCGCGTTTCGCCCGGGCGCGCCGGAAACCGAGCCGCCGGGATGCGTTGTCGCGCCGGTCTGAGAGAGGCCGGGAATCGGCATCTTGTAATCCGCCCATCCGGGCACGGGCCGCATCGTGCCCGTCTGCGCGGCGTCCATCTGTCCGCTGTGAATGCTGCCGTGCCAGAAATTGGGATTGCGGCGCCAGATATCGAGCGGCGTCTCGCAGAAGCGCGCGAGGATTTTGTCGTCCGTGAGATTGGGTGAGAAGCGCCGTGCGAAGTTCAGGAACTTGTCGGCCGCCTCCTCCTTGATCACGTCCCAGTGTTGCGGTCCCTGTTTCAGGTTGAAGGGCGCGAAGGAGAGAAAATACATCGTATGGACGCCCTTCGGGGCCCGGGTCGGATCGAGCACGGTCATGCAGGTCATCGCCTGGTGGGGCGCTTCGTAATCGACTTCGCCGACGGACACGTTGTAGGCGAGCTTGAAGAGGCTCTCGGGCGAATTGAGGATGAGCGATTCGGCCGTGATCAGCGTTTTCCCGTTCGCGAGCTTGAATTCGGGCGGCTCGGTGAGCGCGTAGTGCGACAGGAAAGCCGATGGCTCGCCTTGCCACAAATCGACGTTGGCGACGAAGTCCTCGCCCCAAAGTTCGGCCGGCGCCATCTTGATGACGTCTTTGATGTGCATCGAGGAAAGGACGGCTTTTCTGGCGTGATATTCGCTGCCGTCGACGCAATGCACGCCGACGCAGCGGCCGCTGTCGATCAGCAGCTTGTCGACGCCCTTGTTCGTCAGGATGACGCCGCCCCGATCGCGAATGTAACCGGCCAGCGCCTCGGCCAGCTTCCCCGAGCCGCCTTTCGGCACCGGCCGCCCGCCGCGCTGTTCACCGAAGACGGCGTAGGCGGTCGAGCCGGTCATCGGCATTTCGGGCGGAATCGTCCGGATGAACGAGGACGCCATCATGAACGAGCGCACGTGCTCGTCCTCGAATAGGAAACGGATGTTGTCCCAGGCCGACATCATCATCCGCCGCTTCCACACTTCGCCGTGCGGCAGCGCGCTGACCAGCTCGATGAAGGACTTGGTGGTTCCCGGCGGATTGAAATTGGTTTCCCCGTAGATCGGGCCGAGGACTTCCGTTTCCTTGTACAGGCGGCGATAGGTGTCGGCGTCTTTTTTCGAGAACTTGGCGAATTCCTCGGCGGTGCGCTCGATGTCGAGCCACATCGTGATCGAAGTGCCGTCGAGGAAAGGGAAGTGGAGGATCGGATCGGCCTTCAGGTACTCGAGACCGTAGGGCTTCAGGTCGATCTCGTTGTTGCGAAACATCGGGTTGGCCTGAATTTCGGCGTGGACTGTCGAGCAGACGTCTTCCTGCAGGCCGGTGAGCGTGAGGGAAGCGGTTTGCGTGCCCCCGCCGATCATCGGGCGGCCTTCCAGCACCACGCATTTGAAGCCGGCGGTGACCAGGTAGGCGGTGGCTACCAGGCTGTTGTGGCCGGCGCCGGCAACGACGATGTCGTACTCGTTTCCGACGGGAGCCTCGGCCTTCGCCTTTGCTCCCAGCGGGCCCAAGGCGATGGGGGCGGCGAGCGCGCCCTTCACGAAATCACGCCGGCTGATGGGGCTCATCCGTTTTCCTCCTGCTTTTGTAAAGTGAGGACACTATCACATTTTGCTCGCATGTCAATAGAAGTCGGAGCACCCGTAGCGCAGCCACTCCTGGCTGCGGCCTTTGGGGTTTTCCTGAGGCCTTGCCTTTCCTCGCCCGGATATCGTAGGCGCGCGGACAGGAATGTCCTCGCCACATCCCGGTTGTGTTATGAAGGGAAGCTGATAAGATGCGGGGCTGCTTGTTCACAATTGGGGGAGAGCAACAATGAACGCACGCACTTGGCGAGGTTTTCTTTGGGGCATGGTCGCCACTGTCGCCATGACCATGACGCACATGATCATCTGGGCGATCGCGGGCCGATTGACGGTCGAGGCTCTCACGACCAAGGCGATGCCATCGATGATCATCACCCGCCTGCTCGGACCCCTGCCCACAGGGACTCATCTGCTCCTGGCCGTGGCGATTCATTTGGGCTACGGTGGCTTTTGGGGCGCCATCCTGTTCCGGCTCACTC
The DNA here is from genome assembly GCA_028877145.1 of Acidobacteriota bacterium. Taxonomy (GTDB): domain Bacteria; phylum Acidobacteriota; class Terriglobia; order Acidiferrales; family UBA7541; genus JAKASX01. The sequence continues at coordinate 4,725 of JAGWOX010000141.1, forward strand.
CGCGGGTGACTGTCTGGAAGGGACTCGGCCTGGCCGCCTTTCTCTACCTGGGCGCGCACATTTTCCTTTCCCCTCTGCTCGGCCACGGCGGAATCATGGCGAGCGGTGAGCCGCACAGGGCCTTCCTGCTTTTGTTCTCCGTGGCCACGCATGTCACCTACGGGGCAACGCTCGGATGGCTTGGCTCGCTGGGTGATAGAAAAAGCCCCGCGCTCGCGAAGAACCCACCGGCCCACTGATGTCCCTGTCGTTTGTGAGTCGTTCACGGAATCTCTTCGCCGTCCGCGTCTAAGCGTTGACCGCGGGTTGCTTCCCGCGCCCTCATCGACTACTGTTCTACTGTTTGAATTGATCGGACACGATGGGCGATACCTACCAGATCGTTAAAGTGGCGGCGGTGCAAGCCGCTTCGGTCTTCCTCGATCGCGAGGGCTCGACCGCAAAGGCTTGCAGTTTGATCCGCGAAGCCGGGCGCCACGGCGCAAAAGTGATTGGATTTCCCGAAGGCTTCAATCCGGCGCACCCAATTTGGTATCACCATCATCCTGCGACGGGCGCAATCGCCAACCGGCTGGCGGTCGAGCTGTTCAAGAACGCCGTGGAGATCCCCGGCCCAGAGGTGGACGCCTTGTGCGCCGCCGCGCGCGAGGCCGGCGCTTATGTTGTGATCGGCGTCTGCGAGAAACTGCCGCGCACGCTCGGCACGATGTTCAATTCCCAGATTTTCATCGCGCCCGACGGGACATTCATGGGCAAGCATCAAAAGATCATGCCCACGGTCGGCGAGCGCCTCGTGCATACGGGCGGCTTCGGCGACACGCTGCGTGCATTTCCGGCCGGCTTTGGACCAATGAGCGGCTTGATCTGCGGCGAGAATTCGAACCCGCTCGCGATTTTTGCGATGACCGCCGAGGGCACGCGCATTCATGTGATGAGCTGGCCAAACCATTTCCCCACAAGCGGCGATCCGATGCGCAACCGGGTCTCGGTCGATTCGCAGGCCTTCGCCCAGATGAGCAAGGCGTTCGTCGTGTCCGTCTGCGGCACGGTGGACGAAGACCTGATTCGCAAGCTTCAGGCAGGCGCCGAAGGCGAAAAGTTTCTGCGCAACCCCGCTTGCTGTGGCGGCAGCGTGATCGTCGCTCCGAACAGCCGGATTCTTGCGGGGCCCATGGGCGCGGAGGAAGGAATCCTCTACGCCGATTGCAACATCGAATTGGGTGTCCACATGAAGCTGCGGCACGATTTCGCCGGGCACTACAACCGTCCCGACATTTTCCAGCTTCAGGTGAATCGCGCTGCCCCGCGGATTTATACGATCGTCGGCGTCGAGGAAAACCCGGCCCTCGCCGGCCACGATGACGCAGCCGCTTCGACGTCGAAGCCGCGCGAGAAGACGAAACGGGCGCGAGAACATCCACGCCCGACGAAATCCAGGTAAGGGAGGGAAGGCATGGCAAAGCAACGGATCAGCTACGCGCCGTTCGAGAAAATGGACGAGGCGATGCTCGCCGAGATGGAACGCTGCCGGCGCGAAGGAACACCGAGACCGGAGAGTTCCGCGATCCGCGCGCACGTGCCGGCGTGCTTCTGGTTCTTTGCCAATTCCTGGCGCGACATCTTTCGCAACGGGGTCGTGGACCATTCCATCAAGGAGCTCTGCCGGCTCTTCGTGTCACGCTCGGTCGAGTGCGAGTACTGCGGCAACCAGCGATCGGTGAAAGCGACGAGGGCCGGCGCGCTGATCGAGGACCAGGTGAAGGACCTGCTCAATTTCGAGGCGTCGGCCAGGTATGACGAGAAACAGAAAGCGGCATTGTCCTACGCCAAAGCGATCGTCTGGAATCTCGATACCGACGACGCGTTCTGGGAGCGCCTGTACCGGCATTTCAGCGAGCCGGAGCTGGTCGAGCTGGGTTGCATGATCGGGTTGACCTTCGGCCAGCAGAGCTGGCTCAGGCTGCTCAACATCGAGCATCATCAGGTGCTCGCCGGCGGCGATGCGTCCATGGCCCCCGGCTTCGAAGACGCCGAGCGCACCGCTGCCACCAAGGCCGCGGCCGACTATTGGGCCACAGCCTCGGCCAAGCAGCGCTAAGCAACCGGCTAGGTAGCGCAGCCACTCCTGGCTGCGGCCCTTTAGATTTGATCTTGGCGCCTACTTCGTCCTCTTGCTCAACACCTCGGGAATGCTGGTCCCGAAATCCTTGAACATGACCATCACGGCGTTGCGTCCCGGCGCGGCGGAGACGGAACCGCCGGGGTGCGTGGTAGCTCCCGTCTGGTAGAGCCCGGGAATCGGCATCTTGTAATCCGCCCATCCGGGGACAGGCCGCATCGCGCCGCTTTGCGATGGAGCCATGAGTCCGCCATGGATGCTGCCGTGCCAGAAGACAGGATCGCGCCGCCAGATATCGAGTGGCGTCTCGCAGAAGCGAGCGAGAATCTTGTCGTCGGTCAGGTTCGGCGCGAATCGCCGTAGTTGGGCGAGGTAACGATCGGCGGCTTCTTCCTTGATCTTGTCCCAGTGCTCCGGACCTTGCTTCAGATTGAATGGCGCGTAGGAGAGCAGATACAGCGTGTGCAGCCCGGCCGGTGCGCGCGTGGGATCGACGATGGTCATGCAGCTGGTGGCCATGGCGGGATCTTCCAGCTCGGGCTCGCCCACCGCGAAATTGCCCATCATTTTGATCATGCGATCCGCGGAAGTGAGGATGAGAGACTCGACAGGCGTGATCGTCGCTCCGCCGGCAAGCGGGAAGCGCGGCGGCTCCGTGAGGGCGTAGTGCGACATGAAGACCGAAGAGGCTTCCGCCTGCCACATGTTCACGCCCTGGATGAAATCGTCGCCCCAGAGATCGGCGGGCGCCATGTGGATCATGTCCTTCACGTGCATGGAGGAGAGAACGGCTTTCCTGGCGCGATAGCTTGAACCGTCGGAGCATTCGACGCCGGCGCAACGGCCGTTCTCGATGATCAGCTTTTCGACGCCCTTGTTCGTGAGAATCACGCCGCCACGGTCCTCCACGTATTGCGCCAGCGCCTGGGCCAGTTTGCCCGACCCTCCCTTGGGCGCTGGTCGGCCGTGGCGCTGCTCTCCGTAGACGCCGTAAGCGGCGCCGCCGCCCATCTGCATGGTGGGAGAGATCAGTCGCGTGAAAGCCACCGCCATAATGAAGGCGCGCACGTGCTCGTCCTCGTAGCTGTCGCGAATGTTTTCCCAGGCGGATTGGGCCATGCGGCGCTGCCAGACCCCGCCATGCGGCAGCTCGCCGAGCAGGTCCATCATCGGCTTCGCGAAGCCGGGCGGGTTGAAGCTGACCTGGCCGAAAACGCGGCCGAGCGGCTCCGCTTCCTTCAGCAGGCGGAGGTAGGTGGTCGCATCCTTTTTCGAGTATTTCGCGAATTCGGCTGCGGTGCGCTGCTCGTCGTGCCACAGCGTAATCGAGCTGCCGTCGGGAAACGGCATGTGGAAGACGGGGTCGGGGACGATGTACTCGAGGCCGTAGGGCCGGAGATCGATTTCGTGATCGCGCAGCATCGGATTGTTCTGGATGGCGCCGTGCACGCTCGAGCAGACGTCTTCCTGGAATCCGGCGAGTGTGAGCGACGTTGTCAAGGTGCCGCCGCCGATCATCGGGCGCCCTTCGAGGACGAGGCATTTGTACCCGGCCGTGACGAGATACGCCGTGGCCGCCAGGCTGTTATGGCCTGCGCCCGCGACGACGATGTCGAATTCTGTGACCGTCCTCGATTGCGATCGCGCCGCGCTGCTCAGCGGGCTCAAAGCGATGGGCGCGGCAAGCGCGCCTTTTACGAAATCACGCCGGGAGATCGGAGCCATTTGTTTTCCTCCTGCTGAATTGAAGCGAGGCAAGTATCACGTTTCAATTACGAGTCAAATAGACAGAGGGCCGCATTCTTATCCTTCTTTGTGGCTACGTACAAAGCGGTGCTGGGTACTCAGTTTCGAAAGGTCCCCTGCATGTTTTCGCAGCGCTTGCGTATCAGCTCAGCCACGGACTCCGCAACGGGATGTGTAATCTCCATCTCCTTGAGAGCGGCGATAACCGCTTCAGCCAGCTCCGGAACGCGCCGCTTGACCATCAGCCTGGCGAGACCTGCCTCACCCGCCAGTTTCTCGAAATTCCAGGGCATCAGTCTTTCCGACGAGTATTCGCCCCCGATTTTCATGGCCAGGTCTTTGCTTAACTCCGGATAGAAGATCGTGCTCACAACATCGTAGACAGGCGCCAGCCGGATTTCCTGATCCGCGGTCCCCGCACCATGATAAAGAAGAGAGAAATTTTTGCCATGGGCGTCATTATTGCCGATCAGGCAGTTGTATATGACCGCGTCCAACAGATTTGCCAGGTCGATGACAGGAGCGGCGGAAACTTCGCGCAGCAACTCAAAACAACGCTTCAGCGAAGGACCTCCTTCTTTCTGATATTTGAGCTCCGGAGGGATGCCTTGCGCCTGACAGAAATCTTCCTGGTGCAATCGGTCCAGCACCGTCCTTCCGTCGGATTGGCGGCGCCTTCTGTCGTAACGCTCCACCAGCAAATACTCCATGCCCTCGACCGTCCTGGTCTCCACCTTCGCGGCGGGCACACCGACAGCCGCAGCCAGGTTCATGATCAGGGCTTCGTTGAGAACAACCCCGGGGAAGCGCTCCACGCCGGGCTTCAAAATGTGCGTGCTGGGCGCGCCGCCTAATGGAAGACTAATCTCATCCCCTTCGAGGCGTACGGCGATCTTGTCCTGCACGCCTGCTAGTGACAGGCGAATCCCTTTTTCCCCGGCGAGGAGCGGCCGCTTTGGCAGCTCTTTCAGGATCGCCGCTAGTTCGCCCACAGAGAGCTCACGGTATCGGTAATCGCGTTCAGGGAGAGCCTGTCCGGCCGCGACGAAGGTAACTGCCCCGGCGCATTCGCCTCCGATCTGTTCAAGCATGGCGTAATCATTCCCGGCGCTGATGCCAAGATTCCGAGCAATGATCTCGCGTTTGCCTTCTTCAGGTAGAATCCCGGCAAAAAACCCCCGGCACTCTTTCTGCGTAAATCGCTCTTCTCTCAGAGGCAAGGACACGGACAACGCGGTAGCGCCCGCTTTCTCCAGCCAGCTCGCGGCATAGTCAAAAACCATCTGGCCGCTGTCGTCTTGAATCAGGTGCCCGACGAGATCCTCAGTAAGGTAGACGTCGAGAGTCTTGGCCATGGGCTATCTGCCTTGCGCCCCACTCGGCGGCGTCAAGCTCAGTTTGATCCCCAGAGTTTGCAGAACTCTCAGCGCCTTCCCGATCTCACAGGTGGCTTTCCCCTTTTCCAGGTCGATCACAAACCTCAGCCCAGTCCCTGAGGTCAGCGCCAAGTCCTTCTGCGTAACCCCAAGCCGTTTCCGCGTTTCGCGGATAAGCTTCCCAATGTCTTCAGCTGTGTATCTCAAGAGCGGCGTGTCTCCATCGAAGTTACCGTACGGTAACATTACACCAGTTTCCAGTTATTTTTCAATTAAAAGTTACCGTACGGGCATATTAAACTACCTTGCCAAAG
>JAGWOX010000349.1 GCA_028877145.1 Acidobacteriota bacterium
CACAGGCAAGAATGCCTGTGCTACTCAAACCCGCAGCTCGGACAAGGCACCGTGGCCCAGGTGTTTCTGCCTTCGCGCCTTTCGCCGAATCCCAATCGTCGACTTCTTCTCGCCCCCCCTCTACATATGCGAATCAAACCACGCCAGCGACCGCAAAACCACGTCGCGATTGTGCGCCGGATTCACAAACATATGCCCTTCGTCCGGATACACCACAAGTTCGGTCGGCACGCCCAGCGTCTCGAGCGCATGCCAGAATTCGTACGATTGCGGCGCCGGACATTCGGCGTCTCTCTCTCCCACCAGTACGAGCGTCGGGGTCTTCACGTTCGTGATGAAATGGATCGGCGCGCTCTTGGTGTAAACGGCCGGATCTTCGTAGACGTTCGCGCCAAAAAACGGAATCATCCACTTGTCGATCTGATTTTCGCCGTAATAGCTTAACCAGTTCGCCAGGCCCGCTCCCGCCACCGCCGCCCGGAACCGGTGCGTTTGCGTCACCGCCCACATCGTCATGTACCCGCCGTAGCTCCAGCCGGTAATCCCGAGCTTCTGCGGATCGACGGACGCCGTCTTGATCGCCCCGTCGACGCCGGCCATGATGTCGCGAAAATCGCCGCCGCCGAAATCCTTCACGTTCGCCCGCGTGAACGCCTCGCCTGCGCCATAGCTCCCGCGTGGATTCGGCATCAACACGAAATAGCCCGCGGAGGGCAGCGCCATGACGTAGCTCCAGCGGGTCGGCCATCCCGGCAGATTCGCCCACGCCGGCCCGCCGTGCACGGAAACCACCATGGGATAGTGCTTCGCGGGATCGTAATCGCGCGGATACACCAGCCAGCCCTGCACCGTGCCGATATCCGTGGTCCAGTGGATGCTCTTCGCCTCGCCCCACGCCGGCTTCAGGTCCTTATTCAGCGACGTCACTTCCTGCCACTTGCCGACCGGCCCGGCCCAGATCTCCGGCGGGTTGTTGAACGACTGCCGCACAATGGCCGATTCCTTCCCGTCGCGCGAAAGCGAAACGCCGACGCCGAAGAAATCCGAGCCGATGTGATCGGGCCCCTGCCAGATCGTGCTGATCCGGCCCGAGGCTAGGTCGAGGGAGGCGACGCCGCTCTCGCCGTCGACGATCTCGCCGAGGACGATCGATTTCGAATCCTGCGACCACTGGACCGAACTGGCCGACGCCTTCATTCCTTCCGTCACGTCGCGCGCCTCGCCGCCCGTAGCTGGCACCGTGTAGATATCGCCGCCAATGATCCCTTGGTCGCTCATCAACCCGCCGATGAACGCGATCGAGCGCCCGTCGGGCGACCAGCGCGGATAGGCCACCTGCAGCGTCACGGGCGGCTTGTAGATAACGCTCGCCTTGCCCGTCGCCGGATCGAAAACGTAGAGCCGGTTCACCCACCAGTTGTCGTCGCCATTTCCGTGCGCCGCCGTGCCCGTCAAATGTTTCCCATCCGGCGCCCAGTCGTATTCGTAGACGAACAAATCGCCCGGAGTCACCTGGCGCGCCTGGCCGGTCGCCACGTTGACCAGCGTCAGCCGCTGCTCGTAAATTTTCGACCCGATCACGCCGGTCTGCCGCGGCACAGCCGCCAGCGGCCCCACGGTGGGCGGCGCGTTTTCGATGTAGAGCAGGGCAATGGTGCTGCCATCGGGCGACCACGAAATGTCGGAAAGCGCGCCCTTCAGATGAGTCAGTTGCCGCACGGGACCGCCGGGCGAAACAACGTAAAGCTGCGACTGTCCGGGATGCCCCGCGTCGCTCAGGAAGGCGAGGCGCCGCCCGCCGCGCGACCAGACGACGTCGTTTTCGGC
>JAGWOX010000142.1 GCA_028877145.1 Acidobacteriota bacterium
TGGAAGACATGGAGTTCGGCGATTTGCGGCCCACGCCGAGCGACCTGGCGGCCGGGGAAGCCGATTGCCAGGATATCAATACAGCGCTTGCCGGTTTCGCGCATTTGCGGGAGAAGGATTTGGCGGCGCTGAATGCGGAACTGGTGAAAGCGCATCTCGATCTCATCGCTGTGCCGGAAGTGGCGGGCGATCCGGCATGCCGGGTTGTAGGCGGCGCGGGACGGTAGTGGTTGTGGTGTACTGCGTCCCACCCTTGCTGGAGGGCGCAAGGGTGGGGCACCCGGAAAGACGCGCGGGAGTTGGGGAGCTTCTCAAGTTCTTGCAGCTTTGGCGGTGGCTCGATTTACGAATCCTGCGCGAAGTTGAGGGTGCCCCACTCTTCCGGCGCAGTTAGCCGGAAGGGTGGGTTGGTGGCGGGAAGGTGACGGCTGGTTTAGGCCTTGGTCTTCGGGAGGCAAGGCCGCGCTACAATCTCCGCCGTGACGATCGGCCTGAGACGGTAACTACGGTCGCGGACATCTCCATTTCATGGAATCCGAAGCCGTCCCTGACTTGTTCAAGACACCGCAGGAATGCGGTACGGGAGCCAGGATGTTGCAGACCCGGCAGCCGCTTTCGGCAACTTACCTGCATCGCTTCCGAGAGGTTTCTACGATCCGGTTCACTCCCCAGCATGTGAAAATGCTCCGGCATGACGACGTAGCCTGGTATGTTATTGAAACAGTCGGCCGCGCGGGAAATTCTGGATAGGCTCCGGACCATGCCCCGCAACGCCGATGCCCGGAAACTTCTCGGCGAATTGGCCGGTGCAGCGCGGGATGGAGACCTGCGCTTTTGGGAACGCCGTTTCTACGATTTCAACGTATGGAGCGACGGAAAGGTGTGGGAGAAATTGGAGTATATGCACACGAACCCCGTCAAGCGGGAGCTCGTGGCTAGACCGGATGAATGGCCGTGGAGTAGTTATCGTGCCTATGCGTTGAGTGATTCTTCCCTGCTGCGGGTTGACTGTTGCCCGCCAGATGTTCCGCAGGACGAGTGATGGGGCGGTGGAGGGGGACGCCGGGGGACGGAGTGGTTGTGGTGCACTGCGTCCCACCCTTGTTGAGGGCACAAGGGAAGGGTACCCGAAAAGGCTCGCGGGAGTTTTGGATCCCCTCAAAATCGCGCGGGTTCAGCTTATCTTGGATTTGCGAATCCTGCGGGAGAGTATTGTTCAGGACCGAGGGCAGGCCGATGGGCCTGCCCTCGAGTGATGATTTGCTTGCTGCTTGTTTTAGTGACCGGAGCAGCAGGGTTTGTGCGGTTTGTCCGGTTTGTTTTTTCTTCCTTGATCCGGCGGTTGAGGCTTGCCGCGGGGCTGCGGCGGGCCGCCAGGGCGGACGGGATTTGGTTTCATCCCGGGATGCGGAGTTCCGTCCGGATGAGGCTGGCTCGGTTGTGGATGAGGCCTATTTGCGCGGGTCGGGTTACCCCGGTTTGGTGGCTGAGGATGCCGCATGTCGGGCGGCGGTCCAGCCTTGCGCGGCGCAGGCGTGTAGCTTGGCGAAGATCCCCGGGTTTCGCCCGGACCGCGATTTGGTTGCGCAGGATGGTACGGGGCGCCCGCACGTGTGGCGCGAATGACGCCATGATCCATGAATCTTCCCGGTTGCGGCGTCGCGGCAATAGGCGGAGCGCCGTGATTGTACGAGGCACGCTGTCCGGGATCGCGTCGAGCGTCGTTCATCTGATTCATTTGTTCACGAACGGGTCCGTCTCGCCGTTCGCGCTGAGCTGCCAACTGAGCACTATCGGGTCGGGCGTTGATGCCCCCGGTACCGCCGTTGTAGCTGACTCGAGAGCCGTTAGTGCTTGTGGGTTGGCTATAGTAGACATTTGTGATGTTGACGACGTTGACTTGGTTCACGGCACGGTTGTAATAGAAAACTCCCTGACGCCAATAGCCTCCCTGGTAACCGTAGCCAGTGTAGCCGTAGCCGTAGTAGATGCCTCCGTAAAAGCCTACGACTGGGCCCCAATAGCCTGGGTACCAAACGAAGCCGTCGTCGGCGTCAACCCAGGCCCAGTAACCTGGAGTCCAAAGCGCGCCCGAAAACGGAGCGAGCACCCAGGTTCCAGGAACCCAGAAGAAGCCGAAGGCGGGATCCCATGCCCAATAGCCCGGCGTCCAGATATAGCCGGGACCGGGGCATAGAGGTTGGGCGTAGTAGGGCAGCGCCGGCGGCCCGAATTGAACCACGACGCCGACGGAGACCTGCGCCAAGGACGGGACCGGAACGGCGAAAACAGTCAAGGAGATCATGAGTGGGATAACGCACGCACCGGCAATCCGGGCGAAGAAGCGAGTCATTCGCCTGTGCTTCGCGGTGTTGGCGTCAGGCGCCCTCTTTGTGTGTTCGTTTCCCGAGGCGACACGTGATGTGGATTCGCCGCAGGACATTCCTGCTTCAGGAGGACTGCACGAGAAACGATCAAACATGACTTCGTATTGCTCGTTCATCGGGATACCTCCCTTCCGCAACACGTACTTAGATGGCTCGCGTTTGGCGCGCGATGTCCGTGATTAACCAAGTCGTTTGGTTTGAACGAATTGGCGAGGGTCTATTTGGCGGAATCCCACGATGGCGAAAGGCGCGTGAGTGTGGTGAGTAGACGATGCTTTGCGCGCTTGCGATCTTCGGAGGACCGACTCTTCGCTACCGTGGCGTGTGACCGCTGCTCCCACGGGGCTACTTTGCGTTGGGGAACAGGATGGGCGAATGGCCGCGCTGCCCGTGCCGCATCAGGTCTCTTGACCCTGGGGGCGGGGCGAGGGTAGCCTAAATGGAGATGACACCCCTCATCGGCGTCGGAATCCCACCTCAATGAAACAGAGTGTTGCCCTGGCGGGCGGTATCGAACAGCTCTTCGGCACACGCGACGAAAATCTGAAGCTGATGGAATCGGTGCTGGGAGTCACGACGATGCTGCGCGACAACCAATTGGAGATCGAAGGCGAGGCGGACGCGGTCGAGCGCGCGGCGCGGATCATCGAAAGCTACAACGAAATGATTCGCGAAGGGCGCGCGTTCGAGCAGGCCGAGGTGAAAGCGGCGCTGCGGCTGGCGCTCGCGGAGCAGGACGTGACGCTGCGGAGCGTGCTGGCGCCGTCGCGTCCGCGGGTATTCGGGAAGAAATCGGTGACGCCGCGCAGCCCGAACCAGCGGCGGTACATGGAGCTGATGGAGAAGTACGACATGGTGTTCGCCATCGGCCCGGGCGGCACGGGGAAGACGTATCTGGCGGTGGCGATGGCGGTTTCGGCCCTGCTGACCAAGCAGGTGAACCGCATCATTCTGGTGCGGCCGGCGGTGGAAGCGGGCGAGCGGCTGGGATTTTTGCCAGGCACGATCCAGGAAAAAGTCGATCCCTACATGCGGCCGCTTTACGACGCGCTCTACGACATGCTGGACGCGGACAAGCTGGAACGGTACCTCGAGCGCGGCATCATCGAAGTGGCGCCGCTGGCGTTCATGCGCGGGCGCACGCTGAACGATTCTTTCGTGATTCTGGACGAGGCGCAGAACTCGACCAGCGAACAGATGAAGATGTTCCTCACGCGGCTGGGCTTCAATTCGAAAGCGGTGATCACGGGCGACGTCACGCAGATCGACCTGCCGAGCGAGCGGCGGTCGGGACTGGTGGACGCGATCGACGTGGTGGGAAAGGTGGAAGGGATCGCGACCGTCTATTTCGGCGACCGAGACGTTGTGCGCCACAGCCTGGTGCAGCGAATCATCCGCGCCTACGAGGAATTCGAAGCCAAACAAACTCCGCCCGCATCGCCGCAGGTTTCCCGGCGGGTGACGGGGACCCAGGCCGGCGGGTAGACGAGACGGCAAGGTGATCCTGAATCGCCAGCGCGGAGTACCCGTTTCTCTTGCCTCGCTCGAACGTTTCTGGGGGCAGGTGATCGAGACGCTGCGCCTTCCTGAAGATTCCATGACGATTTGCCTGGTTTCCGAAGCGGAAATCGCGCGCTGGAACCGCGCGTACCGGTCGAAAAGCGGGCCGACGGACGTATTATCGTTTCCTGCCGAGGAAGATGCCGCCGGGGCGGCATCCGGCCGGCTGGAAGCCGGCGCTACGAAAGCGCCTTCCAAGGGAGGAGCGGCGCGGAATGGCTCGCGTTTGGCGCGCAAGACGAGCCGGGGTTCAAGGACGAAGCGGCTGCCGAGCGTGAGCGGGAGCGAAGTTGGGCGATATCTTGGCGACATCGCGATTGCGCCGGAGGTGGCGCGGCGGAACGCGCTGCGACTGGGGCGCAGTCTGGGAAGCGAGTTGCGGATTCTGATGCTGCACGGAGCGCTGCATCTCCTGGGCTACGATCACGAGCGCGACAACGGAGAAATGGAGCGGCTGGAGCGGCGGCTGCGGAGCCGGCTCGGCCTGGTGGGGAAATGACGGAGTTTCTCTGGACGATCGGTGTGATAGCGCTGACGGTTGCGGTTTCCGTCTTCGCCTACCTCGATCGCGTCTACCGCGAACTCGATCGCGTGCCGACGGGCCGGCTAAGAGAGCGCCTCGAGGCGTTCGAGGAGACGATCGAGCCGCGGCTGAAGTTCGACCGGCGAACGGCGGCGTCGCTGGCGAGCCTGGTGACGCACCTGTGGCTGGCGGCGCTGCTGGCGGTGACGCTGACGGCGGTGCTGCAGCGCGAGACGGTGATCTGGCACGCGGTGCTCGAGCTGATTTTCGTCATCGGGACGGAGATCGTCGTCGCGCTGCATTTCGTGCCCACGGTGCTGCTGGCGCGGTCGGGGACGAGATGGCTGGCGCCGATCGTGCCTTTGATCCGCGTTTGCTTCGTGATGGCGAGCCCGCTCGAAACGGCGATTTCGCTGGGCAAACTGCTGGCCGAATTGAAAGAGGAACACGAGCCGGGAGCGGAAGTGGAACAGGAGCACGCCATCGGCGCGCTGGTGGAAGCGGCGCGCGAGGAGGGCCTGCTCGAAAAGGACGAAGCGCGGCTGATCGAGCAGGTGGTGGAGTTTGGCGACAAGCGGGTGAAGGACGTGATGACGCCGCGGCCGGACATCGTGGCCATCTCGGCGAGCGCGACGGTGGAGGATTTGCGGCGGCTTATGGTGGAATCGAAATTGTCGCGCCTGCCGGTTTACGAGAGCACGCTCGACGACGTCGCCGGGATCGTTTACAGCCGCGACGTGATGGCGATCCCCGACCGCGACGCGCCGCGGCGAATCGTGCGCGAGCTGATGCGGCCGGTGCTGATGGTGCCGGAAACGAAGATGGGTTCCGAGCTGCTGCGCGAGATGCAGTTAAAGCATCAGCAGATGGCGATCGTGATCGATGAGTACGGGCTGGTGGGCGGTTTGGTCACGGTCGAGGATCTGGTCGAAGAGATCGTCGGCGAAATCGGAGAAGAGGACAGACGGCCGGTGCCCGACGTGATCCGCGAGGCGCCGGACACGCTCGTGCTGCGCGGGAGCGTGGCCATTGAAAAACTCGAGGAGATGCTCGGCATCGAACTCGATCGCGAGCGCACCGGCGACGCGACAACAATCGCGGGATTGCTGAATCATCTGGCCGGGCACGTGCCGAGGCCGGGCGAGATCGTCGACACCGACGGCCTGCGCTTCGAGATTCTCGAAGCGAATCAGCGCAAAGTGTTGCGGCTGCGCGCGCGGCGCGTGACGCTGGGATCGGCGCGCGCGGTGTAGGCGACCAACCCTGTGTCTCACAGGAAATTGCCGGAGCGCCGGAGAGGCGATGTAGCGGGGGCTTCAGCCAGCCGGCCTTTGTCGGCGACCGAGCAACTGCCGCCCTGAAGGGCGGCGCGACACAATATCAAGCTCCAGCTTAATTCATGGTCACATGCAGGTTCCCGGCCTCCCGAGAGCAAAGCGGGCGCGGTTTCGCTACACTGATGGGGTGCGCACACGACGAGTGAAGAAGACGACTGAAAAGAAAAAGGGAAAGAAGGGCGGGGGCCAGGGTGTGCCTGCTGTCGAGTTGCCGCCAGTTGAGTTGGAGATGACTGAGGTTTTGCCGGACGAAGCTGCGCTGGAATCATCGATGGAGCCATCGGGCGAAACGGCAGCTCCCTCGGAGCACGGGACTCCTTTTAAATCCGGATTCGTCGCCATCGTTGGCTTGCCGAACGCGGGCAAATCTACATTGGTGAACGCGCTGGTGGGGCGCAAGGTGGCGATCGTTTCCGCCAAGCCGCAGACGACGCGCAACCGGATTCTTGGCATCGTGCACCGGCCGGGGGCGCAGATCGTACTCGTGGATACGCCGGGGCTGCACCGGCCGACTTCGGCGCTCGGGCGGCAGATGGCCGAGGAGATCGAGAAGGGTATTGAAGGCGTCGATCTGCTGGCGGTGATTGTGGATGCGACGCGCGAATTCAGCCGCGAAGATCAGTTTCCGATCGAGCGGGCGAAACGATTTTCCGGGCCGACATTTCTTTTGCTGAACAAGATCGACCGGATCGAGAAGCTACGGCTGTTACCGCTCATCGACCGGTACCGGCACGAGCACGAATGGGCGGAAGTGATTCCGATTTCGGCGCTGAAGCGCGAAGGGCTGGCGGAAGTTGTCGCGGAATTCACGCGCTATCTGCCGGAAGGCGCGCCGCTTTTTCCGGAAGATCAGTTTACCGATCAGCCGGAGCGGTTCCTGGCGGCGGAGCTTGTGAGGGAAAAGGCGCTGGCGCTGACGCAGCAGGAAGTGCCTTACAGCCTCGGCGTGGCCATCGAGAAGTTCGAGGAATCGGAGAGGCTGGTCAAAATCTACGCGACGATTTTCGTGGAGCGGGAAGGGCAGCGGGGCATTCTGATTGGCAAGGGCGGCTCGATGATCAAGAAGATCGGGACGCAGGCGCGGATGGAGCTGGAGCGGCTGCTCGGAACGAAGATTTATCTGGAGCTGTTCGTCAAGGTGCAGCCGGGCTGGCGGGACAATCCGTCGATTGTGGGGCAGCTCGACTGGCGGCGGGAATTCGAGCAGATGAGCGAAGAGTAATCGTCGCGGGGCCGCGCCGGACAACTTGGCGGGCGCGAATCGAATCCAATGGCAGCGAGGGCGTAGGGGGAAGTGCGGTTGTTGGCTTGAGGGCGACCGCAGGTTTGCCCTACGACGATCGATCGATTTTCGATGCGCGCGTGGTGCGTCACGGAAAGCTTCCCGGGCGCTGATCGCGCGTAACGACGCGGGCCGTTCGAGCTTCGAGCGGGAAGAGCGGCTGTGCGGGGCGGCGGGCGGACAAATTTTTTCCACGGGATTGGGGAATGCGCACGGGTGTTCTGCTGTTACTTTCGGTGATCCTCAGTGTGACCACGTCGTTTGCCAGCGCCGCGAAGACCTGTCCGGGCAGCGCGGCGGTGGGCAAGCTCAACATTTTCGTCGAGCCGCCGAAATCGGGGCCTGCGTTGCCGATCGAATCGGTGAATGCGATCGACTCCGGTGACCGCATCGAATACGATCCAGCTTCGTCCGGCTCACAGACAGACAAGAAGGCGCGCGTGGCCGTGGTGCTGGTGCCGGCGAACGGCGCTTCGAGCGCGCACTGGCTGGTGCTCAAGGAAGCGCCTGCGGACTCGAAAGCGGAATGGAAGGTGCCGTTTCGCGTGTCGGTTGTCGGGTTGGTGCTGGGGCCGGACGGGCTGAGCGTGAAGAAAGTCAGCTCGTTCGTGGAAAAGAACCCCGAGCTGATGCCGCAATTCGCCGATTACGCCGAACGGACGACGACGATCGAGGCGCTGGTTCACACGCTCTCCGAATACGAGCAGTCGAAGCCCGGCACGACCAGCCTGCAATCGACGCTCAACAGCTTTTCCTCGAAATATGGCGTGACGTTGCCGGCGCTCGGTTCGAACCAGTCGACCACCGCGCAGGCGAGCGCGCTGCTCAACGCGCTGCTTCCCGCCGTTTCCTCGACCGCGCCACTGACGTCGAGCGAGACGCTGCTGAAGGGATCGACGGGGCTTGCGGCGTCGGTCGCGACGATGTTTTTCGGCTCGCCGGTGGGACTGGCGGCGGGAGGCGCGGTGCTTTTCGAAAGCCTGCGGACTTCGCTTTTCCCGCGCACCGATTTCCAGCCGGCATTCGCCGAGCCTTCGGACTCGAAGGAGTTGACGCTTTGCAGCAACAGCACGAAGGCCAAAGCCGGGACGCGGTTGGCGTATCTGTGGGTCGAGCGCGTGCCGGATGCCAGCGCGCCGGTTGTAACACTCGTCGGCGCGGAAGAACGGCTGCCGCTCGCATGGAAATCGAGGGTGAAGGTATCGACGGCGAGCGTGGGGCAGCTGAAACTGGTTTCGCGCGCGCGGGATTGGGAGTTGGTTTCCGGCAAGCAGTCCGTGGCCGTGCCGGTTACGGTGAAGGTGGAACCGGCCGACGATGAGCTCACGATCGATTTGCGGCATGTGAAGCTGGGTGCGGGGGAATATCACCTCGCGGCGAAGTGGGACTGGGCGCCGCTTCCGGTGACGGGAACGCTGGACCTGGTCCAGTTCCCGGATCTTTCCAAAGCAGCGCTTACTCCCGATTCCGAGGACCGGCTGGTGGAAGGAAGCGGCGCTCCGGAAGTGCGGGTGACGGGCGGCGATTTTGAATTCGTCGACTGGGCGGGAATCGTGAGCGCGGCCGATCCCACGGCGTCTCCTACCGAGCTTACATTTCAGTTGGTGGGGACCGCCGGCAAGCCGAACAGTTTGACGATGAAAGTGGATTGCGATCTGTGGAAAGCGGGAAAGTACATCCTGCGCTTGAAGCAGCGGAACGGGGCGACGCAGGATGTGGCAGTGGCCATTCACCCGCCGAATCCGGCACTGAGCAAGCTGCCGCTGCGCGTGAACCTGGGAGCGCGCGAGCAGCACGTTGTGCTCGAAGGGGCGGGGCTTGGGCGCATCGATCGGATGACGAGCGGGGATGCGACGTGGACGCTCGACGCGATTCCGGCGGGGGCGGGCAATGTGGATAAGAGGCAAGCCACGATCGCGCTCGGCGCGAACGCAAGCGAAGGTGAGCGGATCGCGGCGAGCATGTATGTGGCCGGGTTGCACAAGCCGATCGAGGTTTCGGATGCCATCCAGGTGATCGGCCCGTTGCCGGAGATCGTGAGCGTGAGGAAATCGGGGACGGCGGCGGGCGATGTGGAACTGATGAAGGGGGAGATTCCGGCGGATACGGCGGTGAGTTTCCTGATCGCGGTGAAACATGCGGGTACGCAGCCCTCCCTGGCGCTCGGTTGCGGCGACGATTCGGGCGGTGAGCCGAAGCTGCTGCTTGCGCCCGGCGCACGGAAGGAATCGGCGGAATTCGACGTGGCGGGACAGGATTCCTTCTTCCTGTCGCTCGATCCGGGGAGGGTGAGCGCTTCAGGCTGCCTGCTGACGGCGGCGGTGGAAAATCCGGAGACGGGAGCATCGGTTGCCTATCCGCTGGGGCGAATCGTTTTGCTGCCGCGGATCGAGAAGTTCAGGCTCAGCGACAAGAAAGAGGGACGGCATCTCTACGTGGGCACATTGACCGGCCGGAATCTGCAGCGAATTGCGAAAACCGGGTGGAACGGGAAGGACGGATATGAAGTGCTCGGGATTCCGACGCCGGTCGCGGGAAATCCGGAGGAACAGACGCTCGAGATTGCCATGCCCTGGCCGCCGCCTTCGCCGCAGGCTCCGCTTTACATATGGCTCGAAGGCGAAGGCGACGGGCGGAGAACGGCAGCGACTTATGGTAGCGGCGGACAGCCTTGAACGATCGATCCGATCCCGGCGAAGCGCGGTCGGCGAAAGGCTGGCGGGCTGAAGTGTATGGTGCCAGGACATCCTTTACAGTGGTTGCCACGACATCCTTTACAGGTGGGGTAGAGTTTCCGGCCGAGGAGGTCGGGAGCGATGCCTTGGAGGAGCGTGGAGGTGAGCGAGCAGCGAGCACGGTTTGTGGTTCGCTTGGTCGATGGGCGGGAGCCGCTGGCGAGGTTGTGCCGGGAGTTTGGGATTTCACGGCCGACCGGGTATTTGTGGCGGCGCCGCTATGAGCAAGCCGGGACGGTAACGGCGCTGGTGGAGCGAAGCCGGCGACCGCATCAGACGCCGGGGCGTACGCCGGAGGGGACCGAGCAACAGGTGGTGGCGCTGCGGGAGCAGACCGGTTGG
>JAGWOX010000143.1 GCA_028877145.1 Acidobacteriota bacterium
GGGATCGCTTGGGAAGATGATCTACGATCCGTCGTTCTACAACAACGCCAATTCGTTCCTCACCAAGGGCAACACGCTGCTCTCGAACGTCGAGGCGGGCAAGGGCACCATCGGCCAGCTGGCCACCAATCCCGTCCTTTACAACAATCTGAAGCAAGCCTCGGCGAATGTCCGCGATCTCACGGCGAACATGAACAACGGCCAGGGTACCTTCGGAAGATTCTTCACCGATCCGGATCTCTATAACAATCTCACCGGCCTCTCCGGCGATCTCCGGCTCCTCATCGGCGATTTCCGCAACCACCCCAAGAAGTACCTGCACATAAAGCTGACAATCTTCTGACGTAACGCGACGCCGCGGCGGTGTATGGAGCGCCGCCACTCCCGGCTGGCGCCTTTCCGTCAGTGTCGGCATTGCCCTGCGCCGCCAAAGTCCCTGTCATAGCGCAGGGGTTCGCATGGAACCTCCGCTGTTCGTACTCTCTCAACCTCAGCCGCCCGCACCCTCCCTCCCTACGACGTCTGCGTCCTCACATGCGCGTCCACCAGAAACCGCTTTGGCGCGGCATGCGCATACGACTCCGGAATCGACGTGGTATTCCCGTCCCGCAGCTGCATGTAGTGCGGCGAGAGAATCTCGACGCCACCCGCATTGAACGCGTCCTGAATATTCCGGTGCAAGTCCGCATAGGTGCCCATCATCCGGTCCGCGCGATGTGTGTACGCATTCAATTGGTAGCTCACGAAGAAGTCGTTGAGCGCCGTCTGCCAGACGAAAGGAGCCGGATCCTTCTCCACGTCCTCGGTTTTCGCCGCGGCCTGGAGCAGCAGGTCGTGCACCTTGCGCCACGGCGCGTCGTAGCCGATGGTCACTGTCGTATGCAGGATCAGTCCTTGCCGCGGGGCAAGCGCGCTGTAGTTCGTGATCGCGCTGCTGATCGCCTGCAGGCTCGGCACGATCACCTCCTCGTTCTTGATCGTGCGCACTTTCGTATAGAGAAACGTCTTTTCCACACTGTCGCCGGTGATCCCGCCGACGTTCACCCGCTCGCCCAGCCGGAACGGCCGCATGTACGTCAGCACGATCCCCGCAATCACGTTTCCCACCGTCGACGTCGAACCGAAGGAGACCATCAAACCGAGGATCAGCGTGATCGCCTGCGCCGCTCGGCTCCCCGTTCCCGGAATCAGGGGAGCGATGAAAAATAGGGACAGGATCACGATGAGCGCTTTGACCAGCGTTCCTGTCGGCCGAGCGACGTCGCGATGAATCCAAGGCGCCAAGCTGATCACCCCGCGCTCGGCCTGCAGGAAGATGAACGACAGCACGCGCAACACCACCCGCGTCACCCCGATGATCACCAGGATGTAAAAAAGGTCCGGGAGGTAGTGCAGAATCCCGAACAGGATGTTGCGCAGCGGGTGCCATATCCACAGCAGCACCGCCTCCGTGTATCCCTGCGTCGTCGGAAACTGCCCGAAAACGAGCAGCGCCGCCGCCACCACGACCACCAGCATCAGGAAGAGTGTCGCGAACCGCAGCCCCGTCTGCAGTCCTCTGAAGACCCTTTGGTTCGAGACCAATTCCAATTCCCGGAGCCGTACCGCCGGCACCCGCTCACGCCGCTGCTCGAGCCATGCCTCGAGGCGTTTCCGTCCCCAGCGCATGCCAAGAAGCAAGCCGATCGCGCACCCAATCACAATCATGGTCACGGCCAGCCGCCACAGCAGGTCGCGCAGCGACTCTCCACGGTTCTCCGCCAGGGCCGCGCCCAAGATCGCCGCCCAATGCCTCGCCAACGTCTCGCCGTCCATCCTCTCGGCGCGCGCGTCGCCCTCGGTCACGGAGAGAATTGGCATGCCTTCGACCGAAATGACCCACCCCACATCGGTCTTCTGCACGCTCGCTGTTGCCGCGTGCAACGGCGTGCTCGTCAGCCTCTCCAACCGGCGATTGATCACGTCGGCTCGCTCGGCGGGCGTGATGCTGCCCACTCCCGCGTGCAGCTTGAACAACGTGTGTCCCTTCAGAGTGACCGCCGCAGCAGCGGGAGCGCTCGGCGCTTGCTGCGCCCGCACCGATGCCACAAGCATCGCGAAAAGGGCGCACGCTGCGAATGCGCGAATGGTTCGTCTCATGATTCTCCTCCGTCCCCAGCGGGGCTGACGCCATGGTATCCCGAATCGCCCGCCAAAGCGCACCCGCGCAGTCGCCGTGTTTCGACAGCGTTTTCCTTTACCTGGAGAATCCCCGTTTAGTTCCCGCAGGAAGAATTGGAAGAGTTGCCCACGTCCGCCCCAAACCGCACCAGACTCCGCGCAAACGGCCCCCCAACCACAATCGTCACCGGAATCACGGGCGCCTTCGTGCCGTCCGCCGAAGCCTCAATCGCGCGAGCCTCTTCCGGCAGGCACACCACCTCGCCCCGCTCGATCGCCGCTGCCGCCGCGCGTCCCGCCTCCCGCATCCCTTCCGCGCTCGCGTCGAAGGGAATCCCGCCCAGCCATTTCCCAAACGCGCGGGCCGAACTCGGCGGCAGCAGAAACCGCAGCGTGCGATCGGTCGCCGCCACCAGCCAGATCGCCTCACTCAGCCGCATGCTCGGAAAGACGACCATCGCCGGCCCGCGCTCCGGCAAATTCGCTCGCCCTTCGACGCGCAGCGGCCACGCCGTGTGTGTTGCCGCCCACAACGCCAGCCGCAGCAGCGAATCCGGCTGCAGCATCAACGCCACCGCCGTCGCGACAAGCGTCAGTAGCCCCGTCAAAAAGAACACCCGCGGCGGGCTCGGATGCCCGAAGAAAATCAACAAGTACTGAGCCACCGGCTGCAGCGCGATCCCCACAAACGACAGCAGATTCGCCGCCGCGATGATTCCGCCCTTTTCCTCCGGCTTCGGCCAGTGCTGAATCATCGCGTTCAGCGGCACAGCGAAAAATCCGCCGAAGAATCCCACCCAACTCAGGTCCCACGCCACGTCTGCGAATGCCAGTCCGGTCCGCGCCAGCAGCACCAGCATCAGGGCGATTCCTACCGCCCCTACTGGCACGAGCCCATATTCCACTTTGCCCGCCGAAAGATATCCCGCCGCAAAGCTGCCCACACCGATCCCGATCGAAATCGCCGCCAGCAGCAAGCTCGTTTTTGTCTCGGAAATGTGCAGCACGTCGGTCGCGTAAAGCGCCGTATTGATCAGCACGAGCGCCCCGAGAAACCAGAAAAATACGTTCCCCACCACGGCCAGCAGCAAGAGCCGGTCGCGCCGCATCCGCCCGATCTGCTCCCACAAATCGACCGCGGGATTCCACTTGAACCTCCGCGAAGGATCCGCTGCCGGCACGCGAGTAATCCCCGCGCTGATCGCGAGCCCCATCACGCCCAGCGACACCAGCAACATCCCTGGCCAGTATTCCCGCCCGCGAAACCGGTCCGCCAACACGCCCGCCGCCATCGTTCCCGTAATGATCGCGATGAACGTTCCCAGTTCCAGAATTCCGTTGCCCCACGACAGCCGCTTCTCCGGCAAAAGTTCCGGCAACAATCCGTACTTCGACGGCCCGAACAACGCCGCCTGCACGCTGAGCAGAAAGACCGCCGTGCACTCGATTCCCAGATTGTTCAGAGCCAGTCCGGACAGCGCGAGGCACGCCACGCCAATCTCGAACTCTTTGGTCCCAATCGTCACTTGCCGCTTGCTGTACCGGTCCGCCAGGTACCCGCCGGTCATGGAAAATAGAAGGAAGGGAACTGAAAACAGCAGCGGAATCACCAGCACCACCAGTCGGTCGCGCTCGGCCGCGCTGATGCTCATCTCCAGCACGAGAAACGTCACCAGCCACTTCAGCAAGTTGTCGCTGAACGCCCCCTGAAACTGCACCCCAATCAAGCTCCAGAATCCCCCCTTCCAGGAGCCGTTGCTGTCGTCGACTTGTCGCGTAGCGTTCAAGGTTTTCGAAGTTTGGTAGCCACGGTCAGCGCCCTCCTGACCGTGGGCCTGTTCCCGCGATGTTTCCCAGCCGTCTGCCCGTCACTCGCCGCCAGTTTAGGCCGCTCCAGCCCGCGAAACAATACGCATTCCCGCTGGTATGGGGAGGTTCTCGCTGATAGAGTAACCGCCCGGGAAACCTCGCAAACAGTTCGGCATTGCCTCGAGGAGACAAATTCATGGACGCAGCCGAAGTGGTGGGCCTGGGAAGTTGCACGGTGGATTTCTTCGCGCTCGTGCCGCGTCTGATCGGCGCCGAGGAAAAAATCAACGTCCCGCGCCTCGAAATCTACGCCGGAGGCGTCACCGCGAATAATCTCACGCAAGTCGCCCGTCTCGGCGCGCGTTCCGGCTGGATCGGCCTCCTCGGCGACGACGCCAACGCCGAAATCATTCGCACCCAGTTCATCGAAGACGGAATGGACATCACCGGCCTCGAGGTCGTTCCCGGCGAGCGCTCGTCCTTCACGTGGATTCCCGTCGACGCGCAAGGCGATCGCCTCATCTATATGTTCCCCAACATCACCGCTCGCGTCACCGCCGCGCAGATTCGCGATCGTTTCGCCGCGCACATCCGCGCCGCGCGACATTTCCACACCGAAGCCTCCCAGCTCCCTCTAGCTCCCGTCATCGAAGCCATGCGCATCGCCCGCCAATCCGGCGTCCGCGTTTTCTTCGATCTGGACGTCAGCCCGCGCGATTTCATCGCCGCCGGCCTCGGCACCGAATCGGAACTCCGTGAAGCCCTGACGCTAACCGGCGTCCTCAAACCCTGCAAAGCCGCCGCGCGCGAAATGACCGGTGAGGAAGACCCCGCCCGCATGGCCCAAAAACTATTGCAACAAGGCCCGGCCATGGTAGCGCTGACAATGGGCGCCGAAGGCTGCCTCGTAGCCACCGAAGAACACGCGGAGCACTGTCCCGGTTTTCGTGTCGGCGTAGTAGACACGACCGGCGCGGGTGACGCCTTCTTGGGCGGCCTTTCCTACGCCTTGCTCCAGGGCCGCGGCCCCGCCGATGCCGGCCGCTTCGCCAACGCCTGCGCCGCCCTCTGCTGCACAAAAGTAGGCGCCCGGGCAATGTCCCCGCTCACCGAAGTCGAATCCCTCCTCGCAAGTTGAGCCCCAGCGTGGCGAGGACATTCCTGTCCGCGCGCCTTTCACTCTGCAAATCTCGCAACTATAATCCACATGCAAATGACCTACTACGAACGCCGCCTGCCTCATTGGTTCCCGCAAGGAAAGGCGCTCTTCGTCACATGGCGCCTCTGGGGATCTCTGCCGCGCCATGTACTGGCAAGGCTGAAAACCGAGCCCAAAGCGAAAGCCTGGAGCAACGCAACACCGCGCGGGCAAGAATGCCCGCGCCACCGTGTCCCCTCCGCTGGTGAGTGCTTCTTGAATCTCGATCGAGCGCTCGACCGTGCGCGCTCCGGCCCCCGCTGGCTCACCCATGATCGTGTGGCAGCAAGTGTCATAAGAGTATTTCGAAGAGGAGAAGAGCTTCGCCGTTTTCGTTTGGCCGCCTTCGTCATCATGCCGAATCACGTACACATCCTGATGGAGCCGTTCTCGGACACTGTACGCACCTTGAAGGCCATCAAGGGCGCCAGTGGACGGATGTCGAATCTCATCCTCGGCAGGGCAGGGCGACGGTTCTGGCAGGAAGAGTCATTTGACCATTGGGTGAGGAATGCTGCGGAATTTGAGCGCATTCGTGCCTATATTGAGGGGAATCCTGTGAGGGCGGGCCTGGTGCAAGGCCGGAAGATTGGCCGTGGTCCAGCGCCTCGACTTGCAAACGCACCCCGGAACCCGACCGGTAAACTGCCCCGTGGCGCGGACATTCCTGTCCGCGCGCTCGTGTGCAGCTACTCCACAGTTATCCGGATAACGTCGCGGCTCTGTTTTCCCTGCTTTGCGCTGGAATCCCAAACGGACCTAGTAACCTGACCGAGGGCTCAATATAATACGCACCCATGGGAATCTCTCCGGGGACAAAGCTGGGAGTCTACGAAGTTGTAGGGGCAATCGGCGCTGGCGGCATGGGCGAAGTCTATCGTGCCCGCGACACCAGACTCGGCCGCGAAGTCGCGCTGAAAGTTCTCCCCGATGCCTTCGCCGCAGACGCCGAGCGCATGGGCCGCTTCGAGCGCGAAGCCAAAGTTCTCGCCTCCCTGAACCACACGAACATCGCCTCAATTTATGGCTTCGAAGATTCCTCCGGCGTGCACGCGCTCGCGATGGAACTCGTTGAAGGTCCCACGCTGGCCGATCTCGTCGGCATGGGACCGCTGCGCCCCGAAGACGCCCTTCCCATTGCCAAGCAAATTTGCGAAGGCCTCGAATACGCCCACGAGCGCGGCATCGTGCATCGCGACTTGAAACCGGCCAACGTCAAGGTCACGCCGGATAGCGTCGTGAAGCTTCTGGATTTCGGCCTGGCCAAAGCCCTCGAAGGTGATACCGCCCCCGCCGACGTTTCCAGTTCGCCCACCATGAGCCGCATGGCCACCCAAGCTGGAGTCATCCTGGGCACCGCCGCCTACATGTCTCCCGAGCAGGCCAAGGGCCGCCCCGCCGATCGCCGCGCTGACGTTTGGGCCTTCGGCTGCGTTCTGTTCGAAATGCTCACCGGCAAAAAGCCCTTCGACGGCGAGACGGTCACCGACATCCTCGCGTCGGTGGTGAAAGAGGATCCGAATTGGTCGTCACTCCCGCCGAGCACGCCCCGCGCGCTGCAAAATCTACTGCGCCGCTGCCTGAAAAAAGACGCCAAGCAGCGCATGCAAGCGATCGGCGATGCCCGCATCGCGCTGGAAGAGATTCTTTCCGGTGCTGCAGCTGAGGAAGCGCCCGCGGCCGCGTCGCCGGCGAAGCGTTCCCACCGAGAAATAGTCGCGTGGGTGCTCGTCGCTGTGCTCGCGCTGTCCGCCGCAGGCGTGGCCGCATGGGCTTGGCTCTCTCCACGCCCGACAACCGCGCCGCCTGCTATCGCTTATATCCCTCCGCCGACGGGCGCCAGTTACCGTTCCTTCGGCTTCGGCGCGGGCCCGGTGGTTGTCTCGCCTGACGGAAGACAGCTGGCTTTCTCCGCGACAGACGAGAAAGGCGTGACAAAAATCTGGGTGAGGCCGCTCGCCGGCGGCCAGGCGAAGCCCCTCGCGGGAACCGATGACGGCTCGGCTCCTTTTTGGTCCGCCGACGGCCACTCGCTGGCATTCTTTGCGGAAGAGAAACTGAAGACCGTCTCCGTCGAGAATGGAACCGTTCAGGCGCTGAGCAACTCAACCTGTGATAGGGCGGGCGCATGGAGCGAGCAGAATGTGATTCTTTTCCTTCCGCAGTGCGGCGGGTCTATCGACAAAATACCGGCCGCTGGTGGCTCGGCGCAGCCGCTGATCCATGCAGCAAATGGCGAAACGCTGGGAGTGGGATCGTTTTTGCCAGGCGGTCAGGAATTCCTGTACGCTTCGCGAGCCGGCAATCAGCCGCCTTCCATCCGTATGGCTTCGCTGAGTACGGGACAATCCCAAATTGTCTTGAGCAACGCCACGTGGCCCCAGTTCGCCTCCGGCAACCTTCTTTTCGTTCGCGGTGACAAAGTGTTTGCCCAGGGCTTTGATCCGTCTGGCGGAAAGCTGAACGGCGAGGCAATACCGCTTGCGGAAGCTCACAGCTTCTCAGCTTCGGACAACGGAGTGCTCGCATTTCAAGGTGGGACGCCCGATGCCCACTTGGAATGGTTCGATCGCAACGGCAACTCGCTAGGCACGATCGGCGATGTGCAGGCATGGCTCGCTCCAAAAATCTCTCGTGATGGGAAACAGTTGTTGGCCGATGACGGCAAACAGGACCTTTGGGCGTATCCGGTAAAAGGGGGAGTTGGGACGCGATTGACGTTCGGGCCCGGATATAAGGACTTTTCTGTGTGGTCGCCGGATGGGAAATATGTGGCCTACACCTGCCAGCCTGGTGGGAAGCCCGCCATCTGTCGTAAACCGGCTGACGGCTCGGGTGCCGAAGAGACGATACTGAAGCTCCCTCCGGATATTCAGAACGCTGCCGTTGTCGACTGGTCGCCCGACGGACGATACCTGAGCTTCGACATGCAGGACCCAAAGAATCATATATGGGGAACTTGGGTCGTGTCTTTGGAAGGGAACCAGAAGCCGTTCCAGCCCGCGCCCGTCAATGCCAATCAGTATGACGGCAATTTCTCGCCCGATGGTCATTGGTTCGCCTACTTCTCCTATGAAACCGGCCGGCCGGAGGTATTCGTCGTCCCTTTTCCAGCCACGGGCGGGAAATACCAAATCTCAGAATCAGGCGGTTGGATCGTCCGTTGGGCGGCCGGCGACAAACTGTTTTTCGCGACGATGGGCAATCGCCTGATGGAAGCCGACCTCGCGGTAAGCGGCAAGTCCCTGCAGGTGAAATCCATCACTTCGCTCTTTCAGTTGAGCCTGCCAAGGACCGAGGCCCCGCTCTACGACGTCACGCCCGATGCCACTCGCTTCATCGTCGCCACTTCAGCCGACCCCGCCGCCGCCGATTCCATCACCCTCCTCCTGAATTGGCCCTCTCTCCTGAACCAACGTTGAGGATCGAACTGGCGCGGACATTCCTGTCCGCGCGCAAGTGTGCCCACGAGCCAAGAAACGATCCATAACCACGCCATGCTCGCAAGGCACCCCGCAGCTGTTGCCGCACCCATATGCCCCGCAAGCATCTGTAGGGGCGACCGGTTCGGTCGCCCGCACTTGTTACAAGGAAGTGACCCCTGGAGAATAGGTGTCAATTGGAGCACGCGGCAGGGAAGAGAACCCTACCCCGATATATCAGGAAAGGATGCGGAGTGAACTTGCGGGCGCCGTCGCAGCGGGCTCGGACGAATCACCCGTACGAGGCGGATATTTCGACGCTACGTAATCTTCCAGCAGAGCGCGAAACGCCGCCGAAAGCTCTTCGTAGCTCCCGCGCAGCGTAGTTACTTTCTGTCCGTCGATGTAAACGGGGCAGGCAGGCTCTTCGCCGGTACCGGGCAGGCTGATCCCGATATTCGCGGCCTTCGATTCGCCGGGGCCGTTGACAATGCAACCCATCACGGCGAGTGTCAGTTCCTCGACGCCTTCGTACTGACGCTTCCATTCCGGCATCCGGTCGCGGATATAGTCCTGCACGCGCTCGGCAAGCTCCTGGAACGTGCTGCTTGTCGTGCGCCCGCACCCGGGGCAGGCCGTCACCGACGGCGCAAACGACCGCAGCCCCAGCGACTGCAGCAACTCACAAGCCGCATAAACTTCGTCGCGCCGATCCCCGCCAGGCCGCGGCGTCAACGAAATCCGAATCGTATCGCCAATCCCTTCGGCGAGCAGCACGGCCATCGATCCCGCCGACCAGATCAATCCTTTCGCGCCCATGCCCGCTTCGGTCAATCCAAGGTGCAGCGGCTGATCAGTCTTTGCGGAAAGATCGCGATAAATGGAAATCAAATCGCGCGGCCGAGAAATCTTGCAGGAAATGATGATCTGGTCGTTGCGCAGCCCAGAAGCGATGGCGAGTTCGGTCGACTGGAGCGCCGAAAGCACCATGCACTCGTTGATGATCTCTTCCGACGTGCGGCCCAGGTCGCGGTCGGTATTCTCCTGCATTTTTTGCATCACCAGTTCCTGGTTCAGCGAACCGGCGTTCACGCCGATGCGAACAGGCTTCTGGTTGTCGACGGCCACTTTGCAAATCGTCGAAAACTGCTCGTCGCGCCGCGAGCCTTTGCCCACGTTGCCCGGATTGATCCGGTATTTGTCGAGAGAGCGCGCGCATTCCGGATATTTCGTCAGCAGCACGTGCCCGTTGTAATGGAAATCGCCGATGAGCGGAGCCGTGCATCCGGCGTCAAGCATGCGCTGCTTGATCTCCGGCACCGCCGCCGCCGCCTCCGGCACGTTCACCGTCACGCGCACCATTTCCGACCCGGCCTGCGCTAGTTCGATGCACTGCTGCGCCGTCGTCGCCGCGTCCGCGGTATCCGTGTTCGTCATCGATTGCACGACGACCGGCGCACCGCCGCCTACCATCACGCGCCCCACGCGCACGCCAACGGTACGCCGTCGCGCCCGTATCGGCGTCGCGAAATCCTGAGAATCCCGGTTATGTGCCTCACTCATTT
>JAGWOX010000144.1 GCA_028877145.1 Acidobacteriota bacterium
AGAATCCGGCGAGCGCCCGGAAGAGCAACGAAGGAGCCGACCGAGAGAGCCGGAAAGGATGAGAACAGAACGCCGGCCCGCCCGCCCCGCGCCAAAGTCGGCGCAAAACTGGCCGCCCGCCAATTTAGTCACAGCCTCTGAGCGAAGCGGTCCGATCCTAACGATGCCCCCGCGCGATTTCTGTCATGTTGAACGAAGCGAAGGACCCCGAAAAAGCCGAGGCAATTTCCACCACGAAGATGTCGTGTCAACATCACCAGCCGGGTGCCCAGGCGCCGTCGTTGCGCCTGGGGGTGTTGCCTTCTCATCCCACACCCGTCCCGTAATGAACAGAATCCCCGTCTCTGATCCTCCAAACTCCTGTCATCTTCAGCGGAGCCTTTCGCGACGAACGCAGTGAGTCCCGACGCAGTACGTCGGGAAGGATCCCGTAGCTACATTTGCCTGTGTGGGAATCCGCCGCCGGGCCTCAGCAGGCCAGCAAATCGCGGGTAGGCCGAAAACCATCGAGCTGTCCGAGCGCGGCCAGGGCGATGCGCTCGGGCGTAAAGAGTTCGGAGGCTATCTGTTGCAATTGTTCGCTCGACACGGCGTCGATCGAAGCGAAAACCTCCTCGAGCGAATGGAACCGCCCGAAATACAACTCCTGCCGCGCGCGATTGCCCATGCGCGACCCGGTCGATTCCAGCGAGAGTGTCATCGAGCCCTTCACTTGTTCCTTGGCACGGTGCAGTTCATCGTCGCTCACCGGTTCCTGCTTCAGCCGGCGGAACTCGTCCACCACGGACCGCACCAGCCCTTCCACCTTGTCGCCGCCCGTGCCCGCGTAGACGGTGAGCAGGCCGGTGTCGTGGTAATTGGTCATCTCGCTGAAGACGGCGTACGCCAGCCCTTGCCGTTCGCGGATATTCTGGAATAGTCGCGAGGACATTCCGGCCCCGAGAATCGTATTCAGCAGAGAGCTCGCGAACCGGCGGCTGTCGTTCACCGCAAATGCGGGGACGCCCATGCACACGTGCGCCTGTTCGAGCGCCATCTTCTGCCGCACAATCACCGCTGCCCGCGGTTCGGGCACGGATTCGTGATATCCGTTCGCCACACTGGCCAGCTTGCCGAAAGCTGCGGCGGCCAGATCGACGAGACGTTCATGCTCCACGTTCCCCGCAGCCGACACCACGATGTCGTTCGGCACGTAGCTGCGCCGGAACCAATCAAATACCTTCTCCTGCCCGAATTTTCCGACCGTCTCCCGCGTTCCCAGAATCGGCCGGCCCAGCGCGTGTCCCGCCCACACGCTCTGCAGGAACGCCTCGTTCACCAGCGCTTCCGGGTTGTCCTCGTCCATCTTGATCTCTTCGAGCACCACGCTTTTCTCGCGCTCGATCTCATCGGCGGGGAACAGCGGCTCGAGCACCATGTCCGAAATCACGTCGAAGGCCAGCGCCAGATGCTTGTCCAGCACCTTCGCGTTGAAGCACACCATCTCCTTCGTCGTGAACGCGTCCAGCATCCCGCCGACCGAGTCCATCGTCCGCGCGATCTCCTCGCACGAGCGCCGCGCCGTTCCCTTGAACACCATGTGCTCGATGAAATGCGAAATCCCGTTGGTCTCGGCCGGCTCGCGCCGCGATCCGGTCTTCACCCAGATCCCCACCGATGCCGAGCGGAAGTGCGGCATCCGCTCGCTGATCACCACCAAACCGTTCGGCAGAAGGGTTCTGCGGACGGCGTCAAGTTCGTTCGTCATGGCTCTCGGTCTTTTCGATGCTGTGAACCGGCCCTCCGGATGAGGCGCCGGGTGACCCTATTGTGGCACAGCAGGGCACGGGGGCGCACGAAACCCGCCAATTTTGTTATCTATATGCAATCCAATGACTTACTGCCATCACGGCCCGGTTGTCCCCTGCCGCGCATGGTATGATGAACCTGAGATGCCCATCGAACTGCTCGGCAAATCCCTGGACGAACTCCGCGCCTTCGCCGTTTCGCTTGGTGAGCCGGCCTATCGCGGCGCGCAGCTCTACCATTGCTTCTACGCCGAACGCCAATTCGATTTCGCCTGCATGACCGCGCTGCCCGCCCCGTTGCGCCAGCGGCTCGCCGCCGAGGCTTCCGTCACGCTCCCGCGCGTCGTTCGCCGCTACCGCTCCGCTGACGGCTCGATTCGCTACCTTTTAGCCCTATCCATCGCGGCCGAAGGTGCCGACGCAGCCGCGCCCGCGACCATCGAAACCGTCTTCATGCCCTCCGAGGGCCGCCAGACCATCTGCATTTCCACGCAAGCCGGTTGCGCGGTGAACTGCCGCTTTTGCCTCACCGCCACGCTCGGCCTGATTCGCAATCTCACCGCGGGCGAAATCCTCGGCCAGGTGCTCGTCGCGCTTTCGGAAAACGCCGAGCATCTTGCGCCGCGCACGAACGTCGTCTTCATGGGCCAGGGCGAGCCGTTGCTCAATTACGACTCGACGCTCGCCGCCACGCGCATCCTGCTCGATCCGCACGGCGTGGGCCTTTCGCCGCGCCACGTCACCCTTTCGACCAGCGGCATCATTCCCGGCATCGAGCGCCTCGACGGCGAACGCGTCCGGCCCAAGCTCGCCGTCTCCCTCAACGCGTCGAACGACCAGCAGCGCACGCAACTGATGCCGATCAACCAGAAATATCCCTTGGCAAAACTCATCGACGCCTGCCGCCGCTACCCGCTCCGCTCGTGGGAGCGCCTCACGTTCGAATACGTTCTCCTCGGCGGATTCAACGACCGTCCCGAGGACGCCCGCCGCGTCGCCCGCCTTCTGAATGGCCTGCGCGCCAAGGTGAACCTCATCCCCTGGAATCCCGGCGAACTGCCCTACCAAATGCCCGAACCCGCCGCCGTCGAAGAGTTCCGCAGCATTCTCATCGACCGCGCCATCCCCGCCTTCATCCGCTATTCGCGAGGCCGGGACGTCATGGCCGCCTGCGGCCAACTCGCCCTGATCGAGCAATCGGTCGCCGCCACGCAATCCGCTCCCGCTTAAAGCTCATGAGGCTCAGTAGAAGTTCGTCCATCTTCGCGGCCATTTTCCTTGTCGCCGCAACAGTGCCCGGCCTCGCACAGTCTGTAAATCCTGCTGCGTCCTCCGCGGCGCCGATCCCCGATATCGTTACGCTGATGCATCAGGTTCTCGAGAATCAGAATCAGGTGGACAAGATCCGGGAGAACTACGCCTGCCGCGATGCGCGCCAGGTTGAAAAACTCGACAAGGGCGGCCGCGTCAAGAAGACCTCGACATCGGTCTACCAGATTTCGTTTTTCGGCGGGCATCAAATTCAGCGGCTCATCGAAGAGGACGGGCAGCCCCTCAGCGCCAAAGACCAGGAAAAAGAAGACGACCGCATCCGCAAGCAGGTCGAGAAGTACGAAAAAGAACAGCAGAGTGGCAAGGAAGCCGAGCGGAGGGAAAAGGACGAAGTTACAATTCAGAATTTTCTCGAAGCCGACCGCTTCTTGAATCCCCGCCGCGAGCGCATCGAAGGCCACGACGTGATCGCCTTCGATTTCGAAGCGAACCCGGCATTCAAGCCAAAATCACTCACCCAAAAACTCGCGCAAGCGCTCGTCGGCACGATCTGGATAGACGCCCAGGCGCACGAGGTCGTTCGCCTCAACGCCCGCTTCGCGAAAAATCTGAAAGTCGGCTGGGGTCTGATGGCGTCGGTCCATCGAGGCACCGCCGTCGCCTTCGAGCAAACGCTCGTCCACAACGAGGTCTGGCTGCCTACTTATGAAGAGGTGCACGTCAGCGCCCGCGCCCTGTTTTTCGGTGTGAATCAGAATGAGACGAACCGCTACAGCGACTACCAGCGATTCCGAGTGCAGTCGAGCTCCAAGCTGTTCCCCCCGAAGTCGAACTGACAAGCGCCCTTCGGCGAGTGGCCGGTGTGTGGCACTTGATTCACTGGTCTCTGCGGTTCACCACTAGCCACTAACCACTAATCACTAGCCACTACCTTTTTCATTCCAATCGCGCTCATCAGCCTACCCGTCCGCAACCCCTCGCGACGGTAGCTGAACAGCCAATCCATCCGGCACGACGTACACACGCCGCAGGAAAAAATGCGGTCGGGCAAGACGCCTGCCGCTTCGAGTTGCCAGCGATTTGCCGCTGGCAAATCGAGCAGCACGCGCTTCGGCCGGTCGTGGCCCGGGGGATCGAATTGCAGCCAGAGGAACGGCGTCGGCTCGTCCCCGGTCGAAAGCGCGGCAAACGGGCCCTCGAACCATTCCCCAGCCTGCGCGAACTGGCTGCCGAATTCGTGCGCCACATTGGGGCCGACTTCATAGCAGCAGCCGCCGATGGCGGGCCCGATGGCCGCGATCACATCTTCGGGGCGGGTGCCGAAATACATGCGCAAATCGCCCACGATTTTCTGCGCCACTCGGGCCGCCGTGCCGCGCCATCCGGCATGAATCGCCGCGATGATGCGTTTCCGCGTGTCGACCAGCAGGATCGGCACGCAATCGGCCGTTTGCACGGTGAGCAGCAGGCCGCGCGCCCGCGTGAGGTGCGCGTCCCCTTTGAGATGTTGGGCCGGCCCGCAGCGGAAAATCCTCACCAGCGACGAATGAAATTGCCGCAGGGCGACGAATTCCATCTCCGAAGCGCCCAGCGCGCGAACGAACCGCCGGCGATTTTCGGCCACGCGGCTGCGTTCGTCCCATTCGACGTAACCGAGATTCAGCATCCGGTTGCCGTCCTGCAGGCTCGTCCCGCCCACGCGCGTGCTGAATCCATGTACCAGCCAGGGAATCTGGGCGAGCGGAAGAGCCTCCAGCACCGCAACGCCACCGCGCCGCCGCAATCTCCATTCCGGCGGCAGAGGCAAAGCTCTCGGCAGCGCCGCCTTCCGCCGCGCAGGTTTTTGCTTCATTCTTACGCGATTCATTGGCTCACGAGCACCCATGCTCGCCTTGATTATAGGGCTTGCCAGCGAGCCTTCCCCGATTCGCCCGTCGTCCGGCCTTTCTCAGTGAACTCCGTGTGATGGCTTTGCCCGTAGAATCGCACTCCTCCATCCTCAGCCACATTGGCGCGCAGGTATAATGTCCGCGCGAGCACAAGGGGAATCCATCCGAGGCCGGAGGAACCGGTTGCCATGATCATCGGGATGGGCATCGATCTCACCGAAGTCAAACGGCTGGAAGCCGCCATCACCCGCCATGGCCGCGCGTTCCTCGAACGCGTCTTCACCCCCGCCGAAATCCGCTATTGCGAGAGCCATCGGAATTCCGCCGAGCGCTACGCCGCGCGCTTCGCCGCCAAGGAAGCTGCGATGAAGGCGCTCGGCACCGGCTGGCGCCGGGGCGTGCGCTGGGTGGATATCGAAGTGGCGAATCTGCCGGGCGGCCGGCCCACGCTCCGTCTCCACGGCCGCACGAAGGAGATTGCCGACGAGCAGGGCGTTCGCCACATCGCCGTCTCCGTCACTCACACCTCCGGCTTCGCCTTGGTGCAGGTCATTTTTGAATCCGGATGACAGCGACCTCGGAGTTCTTACGTAGAAGGTGCGCTGTTCCTCGGTCGAATTTCGCGATAAGCTGACGCGCCCGAGCATCCGCCTCGATTTCCCCTCTCGAGGATCCTCTACTGCCACCGAAAAAGGTCGAAATTGTCCAGCCCTAAAAAACCGAAGGCCCTGAAAACGCAGGCCTTATCTCCATTTTCCGATAGACTTCTGTCCAGCCCAACGGCTTTTTGGTGGCGGTTCTCACCGCTCAGACGCCGGGGAAGAAACTCACGGAGAATGCAGGAGTTATGGTGCTAAACGCCCGGCAGACTGCTTATGCTCCGGGAGGGCCGGCGTGACGCCTTGTGACACTTCGCGATCCAGCCTCGGCGAATCTCTGCGTCCTCCGCGCCTCTGCGGTGGAGCGTTAAACACAGCCATAGCCGGAACTTTCGCCGCGCGACTCGCGTACCTCCACTGCAGGGCGGCACTACTCTGCGGGTGCTCCTGACGGAGCCCATCCGCTGCGGGGCACATCATGGGTATTTCCTCGAGTCAGCTGCGGCAGATTTTTCGGCGGCTGCGGCGCACGCCGATGTTCACCGCCATCGCACTTTTCACGCTGGCCGCGGGCATTGGAGCAAACACGGCCGTCTTCAGCGTTGTCGAAGGCGTCCTGCTGAAGCCCCTGCCCTTTCCCCACTCCGACCGGCTCGTGGGCGTGTGGCACACTGCCCGGGGAGTCAACATCCCGCAGTTGAACATGGGCCCGTCAAACTATTTCGTCTATCGCGAGCAAAGCCACACGTTTCAGGATATCGGCCTTTATCAGCACGATACGGTGAGCGTCACCGGCACTGGCGAACCGGAACAGGTCGACGCACTCGACGTCACCGACGGCACGCTGCCGATTCTCGGCATTCCGCCGCGCTTGGGCCGCACGTTCACTCGTGAGGACGTAGCGCCCAACGCGCCGAAAACCGCCGTGCTGACCTACGCCTATTGGCAGCGAAAATTCGGCGGCAAGCCATCCGCCGTCGGCCAAACGCTCCGGGTCGATGGCGAACCACGCCTCATCGTCGGAGTCATGCCGGAACGGTTCCACTTCCTCGACGAGCAGGAACCGGCTCTTCTCCTGCCTTTGCAGCTCGACCGCAACAAAACATTTCTCGGCCAGTTCAGCTACGAAGGCGTCGCCCGGCTCAAGCCGGGCGCCACGATTGCCGAAGCCAATGCGGACGTTGCGCGCATGCTCCCGATCGTCTATCGAACGTTCCCCGCGCCGCCCGGCTTCAGCCTGGAACTCTTCAAGAAAGCGAATATCGGCCCGGACGTGCACCCTCTGATACAGGACGTCATCGGCCAGGTAGGCACCTTGCTGTGGGTGCTGATGGGAAGCATAGGCCTGGTGCTGCTGATCGCGTGCGCAAACGTGGCCAACCTGCTGCTGGTGCGCGCCGAAGGGCGGCAGCAGGAACTGACCGTTCGCGCCGCACTCGGCGCAACGCGCGGGCAGATCGCCCGCGAGCTGCTGCTCGAAAGCCTCGTGCTCGGGTTGATGGGAAGCGTGCTGGGCCTGGGCCTGGCGTTCGGCGCCTTGCGCTTGCTCGTGGCCATGGCGCCGTCGGGCCTGCCGCGCGTCGGCGATATCGGCATCGACGGGCCGGTGCTGCTCTTCACGCTGGGCGTCTCGGTTCTCGCCAGCCTGCTCTTCGGCGCCGTGCCCGTTTTCAAGTACGCCGGCACGCACGCCGGCACGGGCTTGCGCGAAGGCGGACGCACGCTCAGCCAGAGCAGGGAACGCCATCGCGCGCGGAATGTTCTGGTGGCGGTGCAGGTGGCGCTCGCTTTCGTTTTGCTCGTGTGCTCCGGCCTGATGATTCGCACGTTCCGCGCGCTGACGGAAGTGAATCCCGGCTTCACCCATCCCGCCCAGGTGCAGACGTTCCGGATCTACATTCCGGAAACGGAAGTGAAGAAGGATGAGGAAGTTTTGCCCATGCAGCAGGAGATGCTGCGGAAGGTCGCGGCCCTTCCCGGCGTCATCTCGGCCGGGCTCACGACTGCGGTGCCGATGGATGACAACGGCTGGATGGATCCCATCTTCGCCGAGGACCATAGCTACACGCCGGGCGAACTGCCTCCCATCTGCCGTTTCGTGATGATCTCGCCGGAATTCTTCCACGTCATGGGCACGCCGCTCATCGCCGGCCGCGTTTTCACGTGGTCCGAAGTGCAGAACGAGATTCCCCTCGCCGTGGTTTCGGCGGGCATGGCGCGGCAGTATTGGGGCAGCCCGGCGGCCGCGCTCGGCAAGCGCATCCGAGTTTCCACGAAGGACGATTGGCGGGAAGTGATCGGCGTGGTGGGAGACGTCCACGACCACGGCATGAATAAGCCGCCCCTGCCGACCGTCTATTGGCCGCTGCTGCAGAAGAATTTCGAGAGCAACGCGACCCTCATGCGGCGCGGCGTCGCGTTCACGGTGCGCAGCCCGCAGGCGGGTTCCGTGGAGCTGATGAACGAGCTTCGGCAGGCAATATGGTCGGTCGACGCGAATCTTCCCCTCTACCGCGTGCACACGGCCGATTATTACTACCAGCGCTCGATGGCGCGGACGTCCTTCACGCTGGTGATGCTCGGCATCGCCGGCGCGATGGCGCTGCTGCTGGGCACCGTGGGCCTCTACGGCGTGATCGCCTATTCGGTCACGCAGCGCACGCGCGAAATCGGCATCCGCATGGCGCTCGGCGCGCCGGAGGAGCAGCTCACCGGCATGTTCGTGCGCCAGGGCCTGCTGCTCACCGGCATAGGCGTAGTGTGCGGCCTCGCCGCCGCCATCGCCGTCATGCGCCTCATGTCCTCATTACTCTTCAACGTGAACCCCATCGACCCCATTACCTACGCCGCCGTAATGGTAGGCCTCGCCGGCACCGCCTTCCTAGCCAGCTATCTCCCCTCCCGCCGCGCCCGCGCCGTAGATCCGGTCGTGGCCCTGCGCGCCGAGTAGAAAAGATCGCTGTCATCCTGAGCGAAGTTTTGTGCGACGAGCGAAGTGAGTCCCGACGAAGTATGTCGGGAAGGACCCCGAACGCGTGGAGGCAAAGTCATCCACGAAGACGTGTCAGGATGTGCTGAATCGCAACGAAGCTTGAGCCGCCCCTCTCCCTGTGCGACCATCCTTATCTGCAACGCATCGCGCCCCCGAGGAAAAAATGATCAAACTCGTGTATTGCATCACGAAGAAACCAGGACTGCCAGACGAACAGTTTTTCGATTACTGGAAAAATGTCCACGGCCCCCTCGCGGCCCGCATCCCTCACCTCCGCAAGCTCGTACAGAGCCACCGCATCACCATCGCCGGAGACAAATTCCAGCCCGATTACGACGGCATGGCGGAGCTGTGGTTCGAGAACGCCGCGGCGCTGCTCGCCGCGCGGCAATCCCCCGAATGGCAAGCCATCACCGAAGACGAAATGAATTTCATAGACCGAAGCAAGGTGGCCTACTTTGTCTCCGAGGAGCACACCATCCTGGAAATGAGAAAGTGAACTAGGACCAGCTCTCGGCACCGCGCGCACCACGGCACGGCGTGCGCATCGGCCCCGGCCGTGTTCCTGTGAGGGCCGGAGTGTGGGCAGGACAACCTACGCGACTGACTGCTTGACCCCCCTCAGGCAGGGGCGTAGCCTTACCGAAAGATATGCTGACACCCGAAACAAAGCGCTTCGTGACTTCGATGCGCCCGTATCGTAGCCGGGACAGGGAGGCTGTCTTTCGCCTCCTCAGCTTCCTGCCATCCCTATATCCCAAGGGGGCCGAGTGGCTAGATGGTCGGCTCGAAGACGTCCTCCGGGGTAGAGCTAGGTGTACCCTCGCCTTCGCTGACGTGCGCTTGGCTGGCGTTACGATCGAGACCCCGAAAGGCAAGTATACGACTAAACTTTCTACGATTTGGGTGGCCCCCGAACACCGTGCTAGCGGGATAGGAACGGCACTGCTTGATGCGTGTCGCCGGGGTTGGGAGCGAAGCGGCGTCAGGTCTGCCTATGTGACAGCTGATGTGCGCGCAGGGCAAGCACTTTGGCCCGTCCTCAAAGGGCTCAGCTTTAGGCCCACGAACGTCGAGAAAGACCGTTACGGAGAGGGCAGGGACGAGACAGTGTTTCACTGGAGCCTCGGATAGCTAGTAGCGAATCGAAATCATTTAGGGGGTGCATTGGGGTTCTTCGCCATCCTTAGAAGCCAAGGGCAGGCCAACCCTCCCCAGATTGTGGCATGTCACCTCAATCTTTGGGTCTTGACGGGATTGCTCGGAAGGAGGATTTTCGCCTGGGACGTCGGTCTGCGCATCAAGCCCGAAGGTGCCCATGCTCAGTGCTTCCGGATCGCGCTGCCAGCCTGCGCCGAGGCATATGGCTATGAGGACCTATCCTCCTTGATGAGCGAACCGAAGGTGGCAGAATTGATATTCGGAAGGCCCGTGACCTATCCGGAGAAAAACACCATCTGCCTCGGCAAGGAGTCCTTCACTATTTCGGCCGTTCCCTCGGCAAACGTCAAAGTGGATGAGAAGAGAAGTGGCCCTGACTTCACCATATGGGAG
>JAGWOX010000145.1 GCA_028877145.1 Acidobacteriota bacterium
TCCTGGTCTACTACTGCCGCAGCCTGGTCCGCGAACTCGACCCGCACAGCCAGCGGTCCACCGCGGTGGACCGCTGGCTGTGCCCCGACCCGGAAGTGTAAAGGATGTCCTGATAACACTCTGTAAAGCATGTCATGGAACTTGACACAGGAATGCCTGTGCTACTGGGCTGTGGCGCAGATCGCAACAGGTCTGTCATCCAGAGCGAAGGATCCCGCAGCTACATCCTAGGTCCTGACCCCGCCTCACCCCGACCGGGATGCTTCGTCCCGATGCCTTCCTGGATACAGGACGGTCCGCATTGTCAGAATCGGACTCCATTGTAGGAATTGGACCGCTTCGCTCAGCATGACAGCGTGAGGCGCCTGCACGACAAAATGGCGCCCGGGGTCATCGGCGTAGCGCCGGGCTTCAGCCCGGCACATGCTTTATTTTTCCCGGCCGCTTGCCGTCAACTTCCGCGCCAATTGCTCTGACCGCGCGGCGCATGCCGCGTCGGGGATTTTCAACTTTCCAATCTGCGCCAGCGTCTCATCTGCTTGCTCGCGGCGACCAATCTCGAGTTCCAGGTTCGCCACGAGCAGCAGAAAAATCGGATTCTCCGGGTATTGGCGAACGAGCGGCTCGGCCACCTTGAGCGCCTCGGTGTATAGGTGGTCGTAGGTGCGGAGATTGCTGGCCAGGTAGAAACGCGCCTCGACGGCGGTGAGGAAGCCGTGCTCCATCGCCGCGCGAAGCTGCTGCATGCCCTGTTGCTTGCTGCCGCCGGGAATGCCGAGAAAGAAGCGGAGCAGCTTCACGATGGGCGAGAGCGTATCGACGTAATAGTTGTACAAGCCAAGACCGGTGTCGGCGTCGGCGAGCTGCGGATCGAGTTGGAGCGCCTTCAGTAAATGCTCGCGCGCTTTCACGCCCGCTTTTGCCGTATCCATCCTTCCGCCGCGCAGCCCATAGACTCGCGCTTCGAGCGCGTAACCCATTCCTGCATACAGATTCGCCTTCGCCGTGTCGCCCTTGGCAAGTTGCGCCCGGGCCAGGCTCACCGCCTTGCGCGCCGCCGCGAGGTAGGGCGGATTTTCAGGATCTTTCGGCAATTGCCACACGTCCACCATGCCGTAGCGGATTCCGCTCTGGCGGCAATAGAGCTGCCACCAGCGGGCTTCAGCTTCGAGCAGATAGGCGAAGGGATCATCCGGGCGCTCTTTCTCGAATGACTGCGCCGCGGCGATCGCGGCTTCCGGCTCGCCCGCGTAGATTTCCTGCACCGCTTTCCCGGCGTTCGGCGGAAGCGCCAACTTTTCGGCCAAGGCCTGTTGCGCCCCAACGGAGGCCTCCTGCGCCGAGACGCTCGCTGGCGCAGCTAAGGATGCGAGGAACGCCGCCGCGATGGCGATTCCGCTTGAAATTCGGCCGGCGAAATTCATTCTTCCGTTCGCCATTTGAGCACCCCCGCCGCGAACACGTACATCGTGAAGCATTCCACCGCGAACGGCGGAAACCCGAAAAATCCGGGTACCGGCATCTCGAAAATCTTCCATTGTTGGAACATCGGGAAAATGTAATGCCATTTCGCCGTCGCCCAGTAGTTCCAGAATTCCCACAGCCAGCCGCACACCCAGCCGGAAAGGAGCAGCGCCCACAATCGCCCGCGCCGGCCCGCGCGAAAATCGCCCAGAATCGACGGCCATCCCTTCCACCGGTTCACCGGATCGAGCAGCAACACGAATCCGAGCCAGACCAGCGCGAACAGATACGCCCCAATTCGCCGCGGCAGCGCCACAGGCAAGACAAGCATCACTGCTCCAGCTCCAGCCAGTATGCGCTCGGCGCGGAGCGAAAGCTCGATCGGGCGCGACTTGCGGAACCAGCCGAAAGCTTCAATCAGATCGGCGGTTTCAAAAATTGCCGGCCAGATCGTCGCGAACGACCACGCATAGCCAACGAGCGCTTCCGCGTATCCCTTCGGCACGCCGACGTAGGCCCAGTTCTGGAGGCGGAGGTTGTAAATCTCGAAGGTGAGCCAAAGAGGAATCGAGAGAAACGCGAGGCCCGCGAATCGCCCGGGCGCGTTCGCCAGGCGCGAACGGCCGCGGATCGCCAACACCGCCGCATCGGCAATCAGGATGTAGGCGGTCCAGGCGATCGGCGTGAAAAAGTGGGCCACCGGCTCGATGCCGCGGAACATCATTACCTCGGCCACCACCACCAGGCCGAGACCTGCCCAGCCGTAAGCAGGCAGGCCGCGGCGCCGAGCGCGGCCGAATTCGGCTGCTATCACGCCAACCACGGCGCCGGTGAGGCCGACGCCCAACTCGATCATAGCCATGTTTGCCGTCCACCCCGGCTTACCGGGGTCGTGCGACGTTAAACGGATTCTCGCATCCGGATCAACTCGCCGAGGGCGCCATGCGGGCCGGGCCGAGCGCCGGGACATCGCGGATCTCGGCACGCACGCGTGGCAGCGAATCCGGGTAGTTCTTTTGGAGGAACTCGACCAGCTTTTCCCGCACGCGGCAGCGCAGGTCCCACGCGGCGCCTGAATCGGCCGAGCTCATGAGAGCGCGTAGCTCGAGCGTGCGCTCCTTCGAATCGGTCACCTGCAGCACGCAGACCTTGCCGTCCCACAAATCGCGCGAGGCTTCGAGGATGCGTTTCAATTCCTCCCTCACCGGATCGATGGGCACCGTATAGTCCACGTACAGAAACACAGTGCCCATCAGATCGGCCGAGGTTCGCGTCCAATTCTGGAATGGGTGCTGGATGAAATACGAAATCGGCACCACGAGCCGCCGCAGGTCCCAGATTCGCACCACAACGTAACTGGTTCGTATCTCCTCGATCCTTCCCCATTCCCCTTCGACGATCACCACGTCGTCGATGCGGATCGGCTCGGTGAGCGCCACCTGAACGCCGGCCAATAGATTCTCCAGCGTCGAGCGGGCGGCTAGGCCGACGATCAACCCGGCGAGGCCGGCCGAAGCGAGCAGGCTGGTGCCGACCTGTCGGATTTCGGGAAATGTCATCAATCCGATGGAGACGGTCACGATGACAATCACCACGGTCACGATCCGTTGCAGCACCTTCACCTGCGTCTGCACTCGCCGGGCCGTCAGGTTGTCTTTGACGTCAATGCGGAATTTCAACTCCACGGCGTCGTCGATCACGCCCAGCAGAGAGATGGCAAGCCAGGCCGACGCGCCTATCAGCGCCAGTCCGGCGATGTGCCGCAGCGGCCCGACAACCGAGTGAGGTAGCGGCAGCGTGCCCAATGTGACGATGGCCGCCAGCAGCGGCAGAATCAGCTTCACCGGCTTGCGGCTGCGCCGGACGAAGGAATCGTCCAGCGAACCCGATGTGTGGCTCACCAGGTCCGCCAGCAGCCGGTACGCAAGTGAGTGGACCAGCAGCATGGCCGCCACCACGGCGGCCAGAATTCCGGCTGAAATCAGCCAGGGTATGAGCACCTCCCATACGTGTTCGAGCATTCGTCCTCCTTCCTGGAAGTCGCAATTTCGCGGCCGCAGTTCCCGATCGGGCCGCGCGTGGCTGGCAACGCTCCCGGCGCAGGTCCCGTCCGGCCCGGGATTTGGAAATGCCGGGCCGAAGACAAAAAAATCGGGAGCGAGTCCACTTCGGGCTCAACCCATCGGTAAAGCCTAGTTTGAGCGAAGAGCCCGATTGCGAAAAGACTCTTTTTGCCGATTTGCGCGCGTGCAGGTGCGACTCCCCTCCGGCGATTGCGCGTGAGAGTTCGTTTTGCGGGAAACAGATCCTGGCTTTCCAGGCAAGGCGCAGAGGTTTGGATCGGTAAGCAGGGAATCGGGGCGAGCGCACGGGTGCCGGCGCCTCAACCGCTGGCGGTGCACGGCCATTTCGCTCGAATATGGGCGTTCTTGAGGCCCGGAGATTTCCGGGCACGCGCTCGGAGGAGTTCCCGCTTCGCGCCCGTTACCGTTGTGCCGGTGCGCGAAGCCCGCCCGGTCTTAATGACTCAGCAGGCCCTGGTAGATCCATACCCCGATGGCGCACAGCATAAACAAAACCGTCAGCGTTCCGACAATCCACAGCGGTTTCGACAGGCCCATCACCTTCTGCAGGATCTTCTTTTGATCCTCGCCCATCCGCTCCGGCGTGGAACCGAGAAAAACCTTGTCTTCCTCTTGTCGTTCCAGTCTTGTCTTGTAGATGATCAGAATGAACCAGATGACAAGCGAGACAATGAACAAACCAATCAGTATTTCCAGCTGGGGAGTGAGCATCCGGCACCTCGCAACAGGATCCGTTCCAATAGCTCATCCAAGCCGGGGATTATATAGCAGATTCTCGCTTCGGCAACTGCTGGCTGCAATTTCCTCTCTCGCGTCTGCAGGAGAGGAGTGGCTACCTTGCGCTCATCCAACGTTGAAGCTGTGGTGCGGGCTTCGCGTGGGTCTGGCTGAGGACTGCCCCACTGCACTGCCGGCTACGCCTCGGGCCCATCGCCGAGAGAGTTCAGATCGTTCAGGTCTCCGCGGGACAATCTCCAACCGGGCTTGGAATTCTCCGGTACGTGGTGCGTAATCTGGCCAGCAGCCCCTTAGTCGCATACCGAGTGGACTGGACGACATACGTGGGCGTTGAGGCCTCCGCCGAGGTGGCGCGGGTCTCCATGCTTCAGATTCCGCAGTAGAGCGACTCCTGGAGGGAGCAGAGAAAAGCCGGGATGGCCAACGGCCGTCCTCCTCGGCTGCGCTGGCCTTGTGCCCGTGCGCACCATAACCATTGGGGGCCGCCTTCTTTCCTATCCTCACATCGCGCGTTGACCCTTGTGCGAGCAGTCCCTTAAAATGTTGGATTGTCATCCCGCCTTCGGGGAACCCTAGGCTACTGGTATGTTCGATAACCTTACTGAGCGTTTTCAAAAGGTCTTCAAGACCCTTCGCGGCCAGGCGAAGCTGACCGAAGAGCACCTCAACACCGCTCTCGGCGCGATTCGCGAGGGGCTGCTCGACGCCGACGTCAGTCTGCCGGTGGTCGAGGAGCTGCTCGCGCACATCCGCGAGAAATCGCTGGGCACGGAAGTGACGCTGCAACTGCTGCCCGATCAGCAAGTCGTGAAGATCGTGCGCGACGAGCTGCTCGAGCTGCTCGGGCAGCCAGTGCGATTGCAGTTCGCCTCGCGGCCTCCCTCGGTTTGGCTGCTTGTGGGCTTGCAGGGCTCGGGCAAAACGACGACCACCGGCAAGTTGGCGAAATGGCTGGCCGAGCACGGTCACCGGCCGATGGTGGTTTCGACGGACGTCTACCGGCCGGCGGCGCGGGAACAGCTTTCGCAGGTGGCGCAGGCCATCAAGCAGCCGTGCTTTCCGGCGGCGGGACTCGAGAAGCCGCTCGAAATCGCCCGCGCGGCGCTGCGCGAGGCCAAGCTTTCCGCCCACGATGTGATTCTGGTGGACACGGCCGGGCGCCTGCACATCGACGATCAGTTGATGGACGAGCTGTCGATGTTGAAAAAGGAGCTTTCGCCGGCCGAGATCCTGTTCGTCGCCGACGCGATGACCGGCCAGGACGCGGTGCGGTCGGCCGGGGAGTTCCACCGGAGGCTGGGCGTCACGGGCGTGCTGCTGACGAAACTCGACGGCGACGCCCGCGGCGGCGCGGCGCTTTCGATCCGCAAGGTGACCGGTGCGCCGGTGAAATTCGTAGGCGTTGGCGAAAAATACGACGCGCTAGAGCCTTTCTATCCCGACCGGATCGTCTCGCGGATTCTGGGCATGGGCGACGTGCTCTCGCTCATCGAGAAGGTCGAAAAGACCGTCGACCAGAAAAAGGCCCAGAAGCTGGCGGAAAAGCTGCGCAAGAGCGAATTCACGCTGGAGGATTTCCGGGACCAGATCCGGCAGCTGCGCAAAATGGGGCCGCTCGAGCAGGTGCTCGGGATGCTGCCGAAGATCGGGCCGCTGGCCAAGATTCCCAAGGACCTGGAGATCGACGAGAAACAGTTCAAGCACATGGAGGCGATCATCGATTCGATGACCGCCGAGGAGCGCAACGACCATACCGTGATCGACGGGAGCCGCCGCAAGCGGATCGCCCGCGGGAGCGGGACGTCGGTGCAGGAAGTGAATCAGGTGTTGCGCCAGTTTCAGGAAATGCGGCGCATGATCAAGCAGTACGGCTCGATGAAGGGCAAAATGCGAGGGATGGGCCGGCTGGCCGGCCTGTCCTGAACGCGAGCCGACGCGCACCCCCCGGGTGCGCTACAATAGCGAAGGGTAAAGAAGGAGGTAGACGTCGTTGCTAGCTATCCGCTTGGCGCGAACGGGCAAGAAGAAGAAACCGTCGTACCGAATCGTGGTGATCGAGAAGACCCGGCCGCGCAACGGTCGTTTTGTGGAAATCGTCGGTACCTACGATCCGCTCCGGCAGCCGGCCGAAATCCGGCTCAAGGAAGAACGGGTGAAGTACTGGCTGGGCGTGGGAGCTCAGCCGTCAGAGACTGTGCGCAGCTTCTTCGCGAAGCAGAAGCTTCTCTGATCCCCACCGGCAAGGCGTACCGGTGGCGCCCCGCGGACCTCGGGTGAGTTCCAGAGGTGGAACATCCAGTTGAGAGGTCGCTCATGTCGCAGGGGGGCGTGAAGGAACTCGTAGAGGACATCGCGAAGGCATTAGTCGATAATCCCGATCAAGTTCAGGTGCGAGCGGTGGAAGGCGAACAGGTGACGGTTCTCGAGCTGCGCGTTCACCCGAACGATTTGGGCAAGGTCATTGGCCGTCAGGGCCGTACCGCCAAGTCCATCCGGACCATCCTTGGCGCGGCGGGCATGAAACTGAAGAAGAGGCTGACCTTGGAAATTCTCGAATAGCGCCGTCGTGAACGAAGTCAGCCTGGCGCGCATCGTTCGTCCGTGGGGACATCGCGGTGAAGTTCGAGCGGCGATCCTGACGGACTTTCCCGAGCGGCTTCTAAGGTTGCGCCGCGTCCTGCTCGGCGACGGGAGGGGCG
Organism: Acidobacteriota bacterium; assembly: GCA_028877145.1. Classification (GTDB taxonomy): domain Bacteria; phylum Acidobacteriota; class Terriglobia; order Acidiferrales; family UBA7541; genus JAKASX01. Next base: position 6,986 of record JAGWOX010000145.1, read on the forward strand.
AACCGTGTGCCGCCATCATCCGCTCCTGCAGGCTGGAGCCATCCCGCCGTTTCGCCGTTCTCCATTTCGAAGGGTGCGATTCGATTGACGACGCGCGGCGTCTGGTGAATTTCTACGTTCAGATTCCGCTCGCCGAACGCGAGCCGCCGCCGCCGGGAAGCTATTACGTCGGCGATCTCATGGGCTGCGAAGTGGTCGAGCCTGGCGGTCGCGTTATCGGCCGCGTGCGCGACGTGCAAGCGACCGGCGAGACAACCGCGGGAGCACCGCTCGTTATCGTCGATACGCCCGAGGGCGAACTGCTCGTTCCTCTTGCCGCGGAGATCTGCCGGGAAATCGATCTCGAGAAGCGGCGAATCGTCGTCGCGCTGCCCGCAGGCCTCGGCGACCTGAATCGCGAGTAAGATAGCGGCGCCTGCGCCAAAGCGGCGGGCGTTCCGTAGGGGCGGGGTCACCCCGCCCTCCGCAGTAACGCCGCTCACGGGAAACGTATCTCATGCGCTTTGACATCCTCACCATCTTCCCGGAATTTTTCACCGGGCCGCTCGATTACGGCATTGTGCGCCGGGCGCGCGAGGCGCACCTGATCGATATCGCGATCCACGATCTGCGCCGCTATACGCACGACCGGCATCAGACCGTCGACGACCGGCCGTTCGGCGGCGGCGAAGGGATGGTGATGAAACCGGAGCCGTTTTTCGAGGCGATCGAAGATCTGTTCGGCACGCCGGCCGGCGAGGCGCGGCAGTCTCCGGGAACGGCCATCGTGCTGTTATCCGCATCGGGCCGGCTGTTCCGGCAGGCGACGGCGGCGCGCTGGGCCGGACTCGGTCGAATCGTGCTTCTGTGCGGGCGATACGAAGGCGTCGATGAGCGCGTGGCCGAGCATCTGGCCACCGAAGAGATTTCGATCGGCGATTTCGTGCTTTCAGGCGGAGAGCTTGGCGCCGCGCTGGTCGTGGATGCGGTGACGCGCCTCATGCCGGGCGCGCTCGGGAATGAAGCTTCGGCGGTGCGGGAGTCGTTCACGATATCCGCGGAAGAGGCCGGCGCAGCCGCCGACGCCACCGGAATCCTCGACTGCCCGCATTACACGCGGCCGCGGGAATTGAGGGACTGGGCCGTTCCCAACGTCCTGATGCAAGGCAATCACGAGCAAATCCGGCGCTGGCGACGGAGGCAGGCGCTCGCGAAAACCATGCGCAATCGCCCCGAGCTGCTCGAACGCGCCACGCTCAACGACGAAGACCGGCGCTTGCTCGGCGAACTCGGGGCAGAAAAGAGCGATTCTTCATGAATGAAAATGGCGAACGTCCGCACTGGCGTTGGCTTGGGCCGCTTCTCTTGTTTCTCGCCGTCATTCTGATCGCCACGGGAATCACCGGAATCCTGCGCGTTTCCTACATCCAGCATCCAACCTGGCTGCAGGTGATCCTGCCGCCGGCGGAAGTCGTTGGCGGAACAATCCTGCTGCTCGTGCCGCTGCTGCGCCGCCTGTCGAAGGAACCGGATTGAGGAGGAGTGGACGAAAAATTTCTCCGATCGAAGCCGGTTCTCGCCGCCGGGAACGGATAGTGCTGCGAGCCGCATGAATACAGGGGATTGGTGATCTCGCGAGCCGAAAAGAGGCCAGGCAACGGCGGCGTGAAACGACCCCCGTGACGCCCTTGACGAACACGATAAAGCTGGTATACTTACCGATGGTCTGCCGCAATGGATGGGCAGCCTATCCGAGGAAATCACAACTGAGGTTTCCGACGAATACAGGATAGAAATCGATCGAGCATCGCGTCAGTCCGCCCCATGTGGTGCGGCGGACTCACCCGGCGCTCGTCGCCGGGTTTTTTGTCGTTAGGCCCCGCCGGGCGCGGGGCGACAAGTTCTTTGACAATCGCAAGAAATAGGCATAACAGCCACAATGAAGCTCGAGTAGGGCGTTTGTGGAAATGGGCCATTGGCTTATCCGCGTGGCGACACGCCGGATAAGTTTTATGGTCAAGCTACTAAGGGCGTGCGGTGGATGCCCTGGCGCCAGCAGGCGAAGAAGGACGTGGCAAGCTGCGAAAAGCCTCGGGGAGTCGCAAGCAGACGTTGATCCGAGGATGTCCGAATGGGGAAACCCGTCCGGTGTGAACACCGGACACAGCTCGCTGAATACATAGGCGAGCATGAGCCAACCCGGGGAAGTGAACCATCTCAGTACCCGGAGGGAAAAGAAATCAACCGAGATTCCGGGAGTAGCGGCGAGCGAAACCGGATCAGCCTAAACCCCGGTTCTTTGAACCGGGGGGTTGTAGGGCCCGCAACAAGTAGGGTTACCAATCCGGAGGCTAGGTGAAGGAGCTGGAAAGCTCCGCCATAGAGCGTGAAAGTCGCGTAACCGAAAGCTTACCGGACCCGAAGCGGGTACCTGAGTACCACGGGACACGTGAAATCCCGTGGGAATCTGGGGAGACCACTCTCCAAGGCTAAACACTCGCTGGCGACCGATAGTGAACCAGTACCGTGAGGGAAAGGTGAAAAGAACCCCTGCGAGGGGAGTGAAATAGAACCTGAAACCGCATGCCTACAAGCAGTCGGAGGGCTATGCTCCGGTCTTCGGACCGGAGAAGGCCTGACGGCGTGCCTCTTGCTTAATGAGCCGGCTAGTTATTCTCCCAGGCGAGGCTAAGCGAAAGCGAGCCGTAGCGAAAGCGAGTCCGAATAGGGCGACCAGTCTGTGGGAATAGACGCGAAGCGGGACGATCTACCCTTGGCCAGGTTGAAGGCCGCTTAACCGCGGCTGGAGGACCGAACCGGTGTTGGTTGAAAACAGCTCGGATGAGCTGAGGGTAGGGGTGAAAGGCTAATCAAGTTCCGTTATTGCTCGTTCTCCCCGAAATGCCTTTAGGGGCAGCCTTGTGTGATCTGCCACGGTGGTAGAGCACTGAATGGACTAGGGGGCAACCAAGCCTACCGAATCCAATCAAACTCCGAATGCCGTGGACAGTAACACGGGAGTGAGACTACGAGGGATAAGCCCC
>JAGWOX010000146.1 GCA_028877145.1 Acidobacteriota bacterium
GATGGGCGCTGCGCCGTTCCGCTTGCATCATGTTCCCTTTTCAAGTGCGCGGCCCGAACCGATCAAACAGACTCCGGCGTTCGCACACGACAAGTCGTTTTGTTTTCTTGCAGGTTCCGTGCCAGACGAAAATTTGCGACAAACGCGTTTGCGGCAGAAAGTTAAGATGAAGAAAGGGATTTCCATTGCAACCTGGTGTGCAAGAGTGTGCACACTCTCGCGCCATTGCCTCCACACATGACTAGGCATGGCTAGGAAGGTTCAGTACGACGGGCTCGTGTAGAATAAAAGGGTCCAGGATGCGAGGCATTTTCCGCGGAGACGCCTCCGTGCGTGTCGCTGCGGGCGATAACGAGGGATATTGCGTTTTCGTGCCAGACGCAGCCGGGGCAGGGAGGTCTTGATGGCGGCAACTCCCGCGCGCCGCATTTCGAGCGGGGAACGAATCAATATTTCCGCCGAGCCGGGGCGGCTCGAAGCGGAATTGACGCGGCGCGGCATTCGCCTCACCCGCCAGCGGCGCATCCTGCTGCGCATCATCGATACCGCGCCGGAACATCTGAACGTCGAGTTGCTGCTTCGCCAGGCGCGACGCGCCGATCCGCGGCTGAATCGCGTCACCGTGTACCGCACGCTCGACATGCTGAAACGATTCGGGCTGGTCGACGAGCTCGATCTGCTGCACCTGCGCGGCCACCAGCATTATTACGAGATGCGCGGCCCGCGCGACCACATCCACGTCGCCTGCCTCGGTTGCGGCAAGGTGCGCGAGGTGGAAAGCGAGTTGTTCGACCGGCTGAAACGGCAGATCGAGCGCGATTGCGATATCCAGATTACCGTGGCGCGCACGGAAATCGGCGGCTATTGCCCCAATTGCCGCTCCCGCTCCTAGTGGCGCGGGCACTCTGGCCCGCGAACCTGTCCGCTGGGTGGAGGCACGTTGCCACGTGCTCCATGGCAGGGCTTCAGCCTGTGTTCATTTCGCCCACCGCATGCTCAGTCCCCGAACACCATGCCCGCGTCACTCGTGACGCAGCGCCGTCGCAGGATCGACGCGCGTGGCCCGTCGCGCCGGCAGCACACAAGCCAATAGCGCCACCAGCAGCATCAACGCGACGGTTCTGGCAAATGTCGCCGGATCGCTTGGGCTGATTTCGTAGAGCAAACTCCGCATCAGCCGCGTCAGCGCGAGTGCACCGGCAACGCCCACACCAATGCCTATGAGCACCGGCGGCATCGCGCCAAGAACCACGAGACGTACGACGCTCGCCGGACGAGCGCCCAGAGCCACACGCACGCCTATTTCCTGCGTGCGCCGGCCGACAGAATACGCCGTCACTCCGTAGATCCCCACCAGGGCAAGCGTCAGCCCGAGTACCGCGAAGGCCGAAAACAAGAGCGTTTCGAAGCGCTGCTCGTGAATGTCTTTGGAAATGGCCTGATTCAGCGTGGTTACATCACGGATCGGCAGATCTTTGTCGATTCTCCAGATTTGCTCCTCAACCGATTTCGCCAAGGCGGAAGGCGGAACCGCAGCCTGCACAAGAAAGAAAGTCATCAGGGTGCGGCCTGTTCCGAAAAGTGGAAGGTAGACCGTAGGCTCGGCCGAACTGCCGACATTCCGGTCCCGGACATTCGCGACGATGCCGACGATGTTGATCGTGCGGCGACCGCCGCGCGCATTCTCCTCAATGAGATGTCCTCCCACCGGATTTCGGCCAAGGAAATACCGCCTTCCGAAGGATTCACTTACGACAGCCACCGGCGTCGACGCGTGCACTTCATTTTCTGTGAACTGGCGACCGGCGAGCAACGGCACTCCAAGCGTTTGGAAATAGTCGGAAGTGATGTTGCGGACTTGTGCGCGCGCATTGGCGGCGAGCGAATCTCCCGACTCGCTCTCGACTGAAAATTTTCCGCTTGAGCCTGCGTCTTCCAAAATGGGATCGTCCATGGCGCTTGCCGATTCGACCCCCGGCAGCGCTCGAAGGTTGTCAAGAATCCGTTCGTCGACCATTTGCTGCTGTCCCGATTTTGGATATTTGAACTCGGGAACTGAAACGCCGAGCGAAAGGACACGATCGGCGCGGAAACCGAGGTTGACGTCGAGCAGACGCTCGAAACTGCGCAGCGCAAGCAGCGACCCGGCCAGCAGCACGACGCACAAAGCGACCTGGACACCGACAAGCAAATTCCTGACCCGCAGGCCGGTTGCGGGACTCCCTGGGCCGCCCGCTCCGCCCTCCTTGAGCCCCGCGGTTACGTCCTGGCGCGAGGCCCGCAGTGCCGGTGCCAGCCCGGACAAAATCCCCGCAAAAATCGCCGCACCGAGCGTGAACAGGTAAACGACGGCGTTCAGGCCGACCTCATCGAGCCGCGGCGTATCTGGCGGAGCAATCGCTCGGAGAACGCCCACGCCCAACCAGCCCAACACCAGTCCGGCCACCCCGCCGGCCAGCGCCACCAGCATGCTTTCGGTCAGGAGATTGCGCGCGATGCGTCCGCGCGTCGCTCCCAGGGCGGAGCGAATAGCGAGTTCTCTGCCGCGGCCCAGCCCTCGCGCGAGGAGCAGATTGCCAAGATTGGCGCAGGCGATCAAAAGAACCAGTCCAACGGCGCCGAACAGAAGAAGGAGGCCGAGGCGCACGTCGCCGACTTCCATCTCCAGATAGGGAACCGCGACCAGTCCCCAGCCCCTTCTCGTTTTCGGATAGGCGATAGCCATGCGCGTCGCGATGGAGTCGAGTGTCCCCTGCGCTTGCCCGAGGCTCACGCCGGGACGCAGCCACGCGAAGATCCGCACGTAGTGCGCCTCCGGATTGGCCATGCGGGCAGTGGCCGGGTCGAGCGGGACCCACAGGTCCGCTCCGGAAAGCTGAAAAAACGGAGGCATGACGCCGATAATGGTGTAGACGCTGTCGTCGAGCTGAAGGGCTCGGCCAAGAATGGCGCGGTCGCCTCCAAATTGCCTCTTCCAGAGGGCGTAGCTCAAAACGGTAACGTGGTCGCGGCCTGGTTCTTCTTTCGCAAAAAAAGTGCGCCCGAGGAGCGGAGGCACGCTCGCTGCCGCGAAAAAACTGCCCGGAACATATCCCACGTCGGCGACTTCGGGTCTCGACAATCCGGTAAGCGTCTGGAATCGATCGTCGGTAAATGCAACCTGCGAGAAAACATCCTTCGCATTTCGGATGACTAGGAATTCGGCGAGCGAAGCGTCCCAATATCCGGAAGTGAGTCCGACCGGCCGCGACCAGATGGCAACCAGGCGGCTGAAATCGCGGTAGGGGAGGGATCGAAGCAGGACGCCATCGACGACGCTGAAGATGGCGGTGTTGGCGCCGATGCCGAGCGCCAAGGTCGCTACAGCCACGCCGACGAAGCCCGGCGACTGCCGGAGCCGCCGCAGCCCATGGCGAATGTCCTGCCAGAGGGTACTCAATCGCGCACCCCTCGGGGATGACGCGCCGATTCTATCAGGTTTTTCCTCAGGCAGAGGTAAAGGCCTTTAGCCCTGCCGCCCGCGTTCCTGAACCGGCCCCATAGCGTGGCCACTCTTTGCATGCCTTCCACGTCCCCCGGACGTGCGCTGCAACGTGACAGGGGAAACACCCTCTCGGATCAGAATTCAGCTTCCTTTCCGCGTGGTCGCTGAGTATCCTTGCGCCGCTCGATCCGGCTGCGCCCGGCGAGCGCCCAGCTCTTTCCCTCGGGAGGGATGCGCATGCGAAAAGGTTCAGCGGCACTGCGGCGAGCCCGGCGGTCGGAACCTGCTTCTTTATCCTCGACAAGTTTTCAGCTGCGAACTGCGTTTGTCTTGGCGTTGCTCTTGGCGCTGGCTGCCGCCGTCCTCGTTCTCCCGCGCCGGACGAATGCCGCGCCACCGGCGACTCGAAGCCTGACGCCCTCTGCAGCCGCTGAGCCGCCTTACGACGTCGTCATCCGCAACGGCCGCGTTATGGATCCGGCGTCGGGACTCGACGCGGTGCGCAATGTAGGTATTCGGGGCGGCACGATCCGCGCCATCACCGCGAAATCGATCTCCGGCCGCACCGTAATCGACGCGAAGGGCCTGGTCGTCGCCCCGGGCTTCATCGACCTTCACGAGCACGGCCAGACACCGGAAAACTACGCGATCAAGGCGGCCGACGGCTGCACGACCGTCCTCGAACTGGAAGTCGGCGTCGCCGATGTCGATTCCTGGTACGCCGCTCGCGCCGGAAAAGCGCTGATTAATTACGGCGCCAGCGTCGGACACATTCCCGTGCGCATGCTCGTGATGCACGACCCGGGAAAATTCCTGCCCAGCGGCGATGCTGCCCATCGCGCGGCCACGCCCGCCGAGATCGAGCGGATGAAGCAACTGATCGCGCATGGCCTGGATCGGGGTGCGCTGGCTGTCGGCCTTGGCCCCGCTTACACTCCCGCGGCAACCAACCTGGAAATTCTGGACATGTTTCGCGTCGCGGCCCGCTATCACGCTTCCTGCCATATCCACATTCGCGGCTCGGTGCCTCCCGTTCCGGGTAACTTTGCGGGTTTCGAGGAAGCCATCGCAGACGCGGCGATAACCGGCGCTCCGCTCCACATCGTCCACGTACAAAGCACCGGCGGCCCCGACGTCGTTCACGAACTGGATGCCATCGCCCAGGCTCGGGCGCGCGGCATGGATGTCACAGCAGAATGCTATCCCTACGCGCACGCGATGACGATGATCGAAAGCTCGCTCTTCGACAACAAGGAAAATGAGCCGGACAGTTACTTCGCTTCGCTGCTCTGGCCCGCGACCGGCGAACACCTGACGCGCAAAACGTTCCTCCTCTACCGCAAGCAGGGCGGTCCGGTAATTCTGCCGGCGACGACGGCGGAATACGTCCGCGACGCCGTCGCCAATCCGCTGACGATGATCGCCAGCGACGGCATCATCACCGACGGCAAGGGCCATCCGCGCGGCGCCGGAACGTACGCCCGCGTGTTGGGCCGCTTCGTCCGTCAGGACCATGCCCTCACGCTCATGGAAGCGCTGCGGAAGATGACGATCATGCCCGCCCGGCGCCTCGAACGGCGCGATCCCGCCATGCGGCGCAAGGGCCGCGTCCATGTCGGCGCCGACGCCGATATCACCATTTTCGATCCGAACACGGTGATCGACCGCGCCACGTACACCCAGGCGGCACTGCACTCCGCCGGCATCGAATACGTGCTGGTAGGCGGCGTGCCGGTGGTCAAGGAAGGGAAGGTCGTCGAGGGAGTTTTCCCCGGTAAAGGAGTTCGCGCGCCGATCACCAAATAGGCGCTGCCGATTCGCGGGTCGAAAATCTCCGCATTCTTTTCTGTGGCTTCGGGCTTTGCAGTGGCGGTGCATGCGTGCGGCCGGGGCCCTGCTCGCTGCGTGCCACTTAGGGTCGGCTAAGAGTGGGGCGGTGGTGCCAGCGGTCGAGGCGGGAGAAGAAGCGGCGGGCTTGGGCGATGTCGTGGAGCACTTGTTCGCGCAGATCGGCAGGAGAGGCGAATTTCTTTTCGTCGCGGAGACGGCGCCAGAAGCGGACCTCCATGGGGCCGCCGGCGAGGTTTTCGGAAAAATCGAGCAGGTGGCTTTCGACGGTGAGGACGTGGCCCTGAAAAGTGGGCCGCAGGCCGACATTGGTCGCGGCACGATACAATGTTCCGGCGACGACCGCTTCGGTGGCGTAAACGCCGCGGCCGGGGACAAGTTCCTGTTCCCAGGCGAGATTCAAGGTGGGCACGACGAGCCTGCGGCCCTGGCCCGTGCCGCGCTGAATCTGCCCCGTGAGCGCGAAGGGGCGGCCGAGCATGCGGCCGGCGCGATCCACGAAGCCCTCGGCGACGGCGCGCCGGACGAGCGTGCTGGAAACCATCTGGCCGCGCAGGCGGACGGCCGGCACGATGTCCACAGCGAATCCCAATCGCTCGCCGAGCCCCACGAGATGGGGAGCATCGCCTTCCTGGCGATGTCCGAATCGGAAATTATCGCCGACGAAAACCGCGGAGACGTGCAGGGTGTCCTTCAAAATTTGCGCGCCGAACTCCCCGGGCGTGAGGCGGGCGAATTCGGTGGTGAAGGGAATGACGAGCGCGGCGTCGAGGCCGGCGGCATCGAACAGAGCGAGTTTCTGCTCGAGCGTGGTGATGAGCGGAGGAGCGGAATCCTGGCGCAGAATGCGCGAGGGGTGCGGGTCGAACGTCGCCACAACGGCCGGGTGGCCGCTGGCGCGGGCGCGCTCGACGACGCGGGCAAGGATCTGCTGGTGGCCGCGATGCACGCCGTCGAAATTGCCGATGGCGGCGATGCTCCCCGCGGCTCCCATTTCCTGCCGCCATTCGGCTGCCGAACGGAAGGCGCGCAAGGTCACGGGAGGGGCACCTCGAAACTGAGTCCATCGTACGCCAGGTTGACGTTTTCAGGCAGGCTGCGGTTCGTTTCCTCGTGCGAAAGCTCGTGGGCGATGTGCGTGAACCAGGCGCGGCGCGGGCGCAGCTCCTCGACGAGGGCGAGCGATTGCTGGACGGTCGAATGCATGGGATGCGGCGTGTGGCGCAGCGCGTCGAGAATCAAATCGTCGAGGCCGCCGAGCAGGGCTTTCGACGCCTCGGGGATCGAGCTGAAATCGGTGAGATAGGCCACGCGGCCAACGCGGAAACCGAGCACTTCGATCGGTCCGTGGCGCGCGGGAACGGGCACCATCTCGATGCGGCGGCCTGGAGCGCCGAAAGGATCGAACGGTCCGTCGATGGCGTTGAGGTGGATGCCGGGGAGGGTGCTGTAGGGAGTGGCGGAATCGTCGAAGATGTAGGCGAAGGTGCGCCGCAGGATGGCGAGCGTTTCCGGCGAGGCGAAAACGGGAATATGCGATTTCTGCTTGAGGTTGTAGGGGCGAATGTCGTCGAGGCCGAGGATGTGATCGGCGTGGCCGTGCGTGTAGACGACGGCATCGAGCCGGCCGAGGCGCTCGCGCAGGGCCTGGGCGCGGAAATCGGGCGTCGTGTCGATGACGACAGTGCGGCCCGCCGCTTCAAGAAGAACGGAGGATCTGGTCCGGCGGTCCCGCGGGTCTTCGGAGCAGCAAACGCGGCAGCCGCAGCCGAGCGTCGGCACTCCCATCGAAGTTCCCGAGCCGAGGACCGTCAGCCGCAGAGCCGCCATCGTTCAGATCTTCCCTCGTCCCCTCTCGCGGCCGGCCGCGGCGGCAGCGGCGGCCTTGGACATTTCTAGGTAGCTCATTTTCAGGCTGCCGATGACGTCGAGCAGGAGCTGTTCCTCCTCGGCGGCCAGATTGCCGCGGGTCTTCTCGCGCAGGGCGTCGAGCATGTCGACCACTTCGCGCGCGCCCTCGAGGTCCATCATGGGCTGGCCGGTGCGGGGATCCGTGATGCCGCCGAGCAGCGCCACGGCATTGCGGGCGATCAGGTCGATGAGCATTTCGAAGGCGGGGAGGCGCTTGGGTTGTTCGGCGCGCTCGGGTGCGGCGGCGGGTTGAGGCGGGGCGGCGCCGGCTTTCGGCTCGGGTCTCGCCTCGACGGCCTCTTTCTCCCCGGTCTTCTTTTCTTGCTCGATCTGCTCGCGAACGTCTTCGCGGAGATCGCCTTCGGTGGTGAATAGCCTGCGGTCTATGACGCGGAAAGAGTCGTCGTTTTGCTGTGCCATCGGAATTCCTCTGTTTGCGCTTGCGGGCTCGTTGAGCGATTCTGCCGATGTCTCCGGCACGCCCGTTCGCCCGCGCGCCTGCCCTCTATCTTTCACTTGCTCTGTTTTTTACGCTCAATTCTGCCTTGAGTCTACCATCGGCGGCAGGCGCGGTCCAAGTTGCCGCTGCCGGGCTATTATCGCTCCTCTTTCCCGGCAGAGGCCTGCAGGGCTGCCTTCCCCTTTGTCGCGCGGCGGGGGAGGGAAAAGAAGTACGAAGATTTTCGTTGACAATACGAAAGACATCGTACTACTATCCCGCCATGGCCAAACCCAAATTACCCGAACCGACCGACGGGGAGCTGGAAATCCTGCAGGTGCTGTGGGAGACCGGCCCGGCGACGGTCCGCGAAGTCCACGAACGGTTGTGCGATCGCCGGCCCGTCGTTTACACCACCGTGCTGAAACTGATGCAGATCATGGCGGAGAAGGGCCTGGTCGAACGCGACGAATCGCAGCGCGCCCACCTTTACCGCGCGCGCCTGACGCAGGATGAGGCGCGGCGGATGCTGGTGGGCGACCTGCTGGATCGCTTGTTCCAGGGATCGGCAAAACAGCTCGTCATGCAGGCGCTTTCTAGCCAGAAGGCGACGCGGGAGGAACTGTCGGAAATCCGGCGAATGCTCGATGAAATGACGCGAGGTGCGAAATGATTCAGGCACTGGGCTGGACTCTGGTTCATTTTCTCTGGCAGGGAACGGCGCTCGCGGTGTTGTTCGCCGTGGCCAACCGTTTGCTGCGCCAGGCGACGGCCAACGCGCGATACCTGGTGGGGTGCGTGACGCTCGCGCTAATGCTTGCCGCGCCGGTCGCCACGTTTCTCCGGCTCAGCCGTCCTTCGGCTGCTGTGCAAACGTCATTTGGCGTCGCGCCCGCGGCCCAAACTTTTGTCCCTGTTGCCGCGCCTGCCGCTTTGCCCGTCCCGCCCTCGGGCAAGATCCCGTGGCTGCCACTTCTCGTGACGGCCTGGGCAGCGGGTGTGGCGATTCTCTCGGTTCGCATGGCGGGTGGACTGCTCGTCGCGCGGCGTTTGAGGCTGCGGGCAACGCCCGTCACGAACCGGGAGTGGCGCGAGCGCGTTGAAAGGCTCGCGGCGCGGCTCCAATTGCGGCGCGGTGTGGCCTTGTGTGAATCCATGCTGGCCGAGGTCCCCATGGCGATCGGCTGGCTGCGGCCGGTGATTCTGGTCCCGGCGGGGGCGCTTTTGCGGCTTTCGCCGGAGCAGATGGAGGCGATATTGGCTCACGAGCTGGCGCACGTACGCCGGCTCGATTATGCGGTGAACATGGTACAAGCTGCGGTCGAGACGCTGCTTTTTTACCATCCGGCGGTGTGGTGGGTGGGGCGGAAGATTCGCGCGGAACGCGAGAATTGTTGCGACGATCTGGCGGTCGCGCTTTGCGGCGATGCGGTGGTCTACGCGCGCGCGCTGGTCGAACTCGAGACGCTGGCAGGGCATGCGCCGCAGATGGCGGTTGCGGCGACAGGCGGTTCGCTGCTTGGCCGCGTGAAGCGGCTGCTCCACGCGGAAGGAGGGACGCGGCGGAATCCGGCGACGGGGCTCGCGGCGGTGCTTGTCGTCGCGACGTTGGCGACGGCGTGGGTTTGCGCGCAGCCGATGCTGCACGCGGCGAATTCCCCCAACGGTACAGAGATAGGCGTGCGGGCGTCCTCCGAGCCGGACGCGCGTGAGAGCGTCGCGACGCAGGCGACTGCCACAACAACGCCGCAAACGAGCTCCTCTGCGCCGACAACGGCGCAAAAGCCTTCGGCCACGTCTGCGCAGAAGGGCGGCGACTCTTACATCGAAGAAATGGCCGCGGCCGGCTATCCGAATCTTTCCGCCGATGAGTTGATCGCACTGAAGATGCAGGGTGTGACGCCGGAATACGCGCGTCAGTTGCGGGCGGCAGGCTTTGCGCCGCAGGCCCGGGAACTGGTCGCGATGCGAACGATGGGTGTGACGCCGGATTACGCGAAGCAGATGAAAGCCGTGTTCCCGGAGATCACTGCCAACGATCTGATTGCCTGCCGCACGCAGGGCGTGGATCCACAGACGGTGAGCCAGTTGAAGGGAATGGGCTTCGGCAATCTGAACGTTCACCAGGTGATTGCGGCCCGCGTTCAGGGAGTGACAGCGGATTACGTGCGGGCGCTGAAGTCGGAAGGGTTTGCCGATCTGACCATGAACCAGGTCATTGGCGCGCGGGTACAAGGTGT
>JAGWOX010000147.1 GCA_028877145.1 Acidobacteriota bacterium
AACCTCAACTACACGGCGTCGGCCGAAACGCTAGCCTCCTGCGCGCGCCAGTGCGATCTGCAAACAGTCGTCACCTCGAACGCATTCCTCGAGCGAGTCAAGCTGGAAGTCCCCGGCCGCCCCATTCCGCTCGAAGAAGCAGCCGCCGCCCCGCGAGCCGGCGAAAAAATGATTGCTGCCCTGCTCGCTTTCCTTCCCGCGCCCTGGCTCGAAAAGGCGCTAGGCCGCGAAAAATCCGCGTCGCTCGACGATCCCGCCACAGTGATTTTTTCCAGCGGTTCGACAGGAGATCCGAAGGGCGTTCTCCTCTCGCACTACAACATCGCCTCGAATATCGACCAGGTCGGCCAGACCTTCATGCTCGGCAAGCACGGCCGCATGCTCGGCGTCCTCCCCTTCTTCCATTCCTTCGGCTTCACCGTGACGCTCTGGCTCCCCGCCACGCTCGGCGCGGGCGTCGTCTATCACCCCAGCCCGCTCGACGCAAAAGTGATCGGAGCGCTCGTCCGCCAGCATCAAGTCACCTTCCTCCTCTCGACGCCCACGTTTCTCCAGAATTACATCCGCCGCTGCTCGCCCGAGGATTTCGGCAGCCTGGAATTCGTCGTCGTGGGAGCGGAAAAACTTCCCGAACGCGTCGCCGTCGCCTTTGAGGACGCCTTCGGCATCCGCCCCTTCGAAGGCTACGGCTGCACCGAATGCTCCCCCGTCGTCGCCGTGAACACGCGCGATTTCCGCGCCGCCGGTTTCCGCCAGGTAGGCGCGAAGCGCGGCAAGATCGGCCATCCCCTGCCCGGCGTAAGCGTGAGAATCGTCGATCCCGAGACGATGCAACCGGTTCCGCTCGGCCAGAGCGGCCTATTGCTGGTCCACGGCCCGAATGTGATGCAAGGCTACCTGGGCCGCCCCGAAAAAACCGCCGAAGTCTTGCACGAAGATTGGTACATCACCGGCGATATCGCTGAGATGGACGAAGAAGGCTTTCTCACCATCACCGATCGCCTAAGCCGTTTCAGCAAAATCGGCGGCGAGATGGTCCCTCACATCAAAATCGAAGAGCAGCTCCACGAACTCGCCGGCGTCACCGAACAAACGTTCGCAGTCACCGGCGTCCCTGACGGCAAAAAGGGCGAGCGCCTCGCCGTCCTCCACACCCTCTCCCCCGAAAAACTAGCCGAAGTCCTCGAAAAACTCCCGTCCTGCAACCTGCCCAATCTCTGGGTCCCCCGCCCCAATCAATTCTTCCAGGTGGACGCCTTGCCCTACCTCGGCACCGGCAAACTAGACCTCCGCAAAGTCCGCGAAACCGCCTCCCGCTTCTCCGAATCGAATCCCCCCGCCGTCTCAGGAGAAAGCGGTACCAATCCGCGCGAAAGCGGCAACAACCAATAACAAAGCGCCAGTGATCCGAATGCGAGAATGGTCTTGGTAGCACAGGCATTCCCGCCTGTGCGGTCCTACAGTGAGCGAAAATCTAAGGAGCGGAACCCGCCAGGGCCGCGATCTTTCCCCAAACCCGCGTCCCTCTTGGCATGCGAACAGCTAGCGCCTTGCGACCTCTATACTCTGCCGTGCCGCCAGAAATGCTTTCTGGCACGCAATCCCAGCCGCGCGGACCTCGGCGAATTGACGTTTCGTTCGCAATTTCTCCATGAGAGGATCCGTATCCATCTCCGGATACGAGCAGTGATTTCCCTGAATGGACAATGTGAGCAGGCGAAATGCGTCATCCGTCTGCCCACAATAGGCAAGGTGCGCCGCAAACGAATAATTCATTTCAGGATCCGGATCCGGCCGCACGGCTTTTGCGAGCGCGGCGATTTCGTTCTGCGGCCGATGCCCCGCGCAATCTTGCAGCATCGTAAAGCTTTCCCAACCCGGAATCTTCGCCGTCGGCACCGCCACGGCTTCTTTCGTCTTCCCCTCGCGCACGAGGAGTTGCATCAAATGCGTCTTCGCCCATCGGGTGTTCGGGTTGGCCAGATGCAGAAAATCCATGGCGCGCTGAAAATCGCCCAACTCCTCAAAGATGTTTTCACAAGACCGCCAAAGAGGGTTGTGCGGGTCCAGCGTCCATGCCGTGTTGCATTGTTTCGCCGCTTCCTGCATCAGGCCCGCATAACGCAGCACGTACCCGAGAACGAAGTGCGCGTCGGCACTCTCGGGGCGCCCGCGAACCAGAGCGCTCGCTTCCTGGTAGGCATTCGAGAGTTGGCCTCTTTCGACGCGACTGATCACCAGATATGTGCCGGGTGCGATGTAATTGGGTTCGAGGGCCAACGCCCGCTCGTAGGCGGCGTCTGAGCGCCCCAGCATCGCCTCGCCCCCGCCCCCATATTGGTATGTGAGGTAGTACCGCAGACCCAGGGCGTACCACGCCGGCGCGTACTTCGGGTCGAGCGCCACGGCCTTCTCGAGCATGGCAGTCCCCTTCTGATTGGGAGCGCCGTCGTTAGCCAAGGGAATGCTCTGGAGATACAACGCATACGCCTCGGCATCTCGCGGGTGCGCCGCGGTATCCTCGGCAGACGCGGAAGATCCGAGCGCCAGAGAGAGCCCCGCGCGCGTCGTGTCCGTGAGCTGTCGCTGCAAATCCGTCAGGTCCCCGGCAGGCGCGTCGAGCGTATCCCGCCAGAGCAGCCGGTTGCTCTTCACATCGACGGCTTCGAGCGTCACCTCCAATTGTTTCTCACCCTCCAGAAAATGACCAGTCACCACGCTCCTGACACCCAACTCCCGGCCGGCTTTCTGCGGGTCGATGTCGGATCCGGTGAATTTGCGAGTGGCAGTGAATGGCCGCATGGCGATCCCGCGGCTGTAACTGAGCGTAGTCGCCACTTCATCGGGCAGCGCAAGACTCAGAAAGTCAACGCTCTGATCGCCGCCGGCATTTTGAAATGGCAACACCGCCACGCTCCGTACCGGTGGACCCGCCGCCAAGGGTCGAGGCCGTGGCGGATTTCTCCGGAAATAAAGCGTGGCCGTCAGTGCGAGAATGGCCAGGACCGCGAGTGCGACCCACGGACGGCGAGCGCGCGCCTCGGCCCGCTTGCGTTCCAGGTCCTGCTCGCGGTTACGGATCTCTTCCAGTTGTTTCTGTTCGAGCCGTCGCCGGTCCAGCGTGAGCAGCCGCTCGGCCAATTCCGCCGCGCTCTTCAGGCGTTTCGCCGGATCGCCGCAAACGGCCTGCGCAATGTCATCCCTGATCACCGGGTCTGCAATTCCAGCTTCCCACCCCGGCGAAAGCGGCTTGCGAAAATCCCCAATCACCGCCTGATAAAGGATCACGCCCAGCGCGTAAACATCCGACGCCGCCGTCGCCGGCTGCCCGCAAATCACCTCGGGAGCCAGATAAAGCAGCGTCCCAGTCAGAGATGGCGTCTGTCCCCTGGTAGTCTGTGTAAGTCCAACGCTGGTGATCCCCAGCGCCTTTAAGCGGGAAGGTTCGATCAGTGACGCGCTCCCAAAATCCACGATCTTGATCTGCTCTTCGCCGTTTCCCGCCCGCGCGACCAGGACGTTACCGGGCTTCAAATCCTTGTGCACCACCCCGGCGCCGTGAGCCGTTGCCACCGCTTCGGCAATCTTGGCGACAATCGCCACCCGCTGCTCGACCGGAATATTGCCGAGCCCGCTCAGGCTCTCAGCCCACTCC
Source organism: Acidobacteriota bacterium (assembly GCA_028877145.1). Taxonomy (GTDB): domain Bacteria; phylum Acidobacteriota; class Terriglobia; order Acidiferrales; family UBA7541; genus JAKASX01. The sequence continues at coordinate 3,656 of JAGWOX010000147.1, forward strand.
GCAAGGTTCGGCCCACCGAACTCGCTCTCGAGAAAATACGGCGGCGCATCGAAATTCCACTCAAAGATGCGAACAAATTCCGGACGCTCACCCAAACATTCGCGTAGGAACCGGAACACGGTCACTTCACGCCGCAACGCCTTGAACCGCGCCGCGTTCGAAGCAAATTTGAATACGCGCAATTCGTGGCTCCTCGGATGCTCCGCAAGCCACACCTCGCTGTTCGGCGAAACTTCCAGCTGCCGCGACAGCCGCCAATGTTCCCGCCCCGGAACCGGCTCGCCCGTTTCCAAAGCGACTTCCGCATGGAAAGCCGGCACTTGACTCGCCTGGCTACGCACCGAAACCGTCAGCCGATACCCCACTCTCGGAACGGTCACGATGATCGTGGAATCGTGATCGCCGATCGCCTTGCGCAGCTTGTAGACAGCGGTGGTTAGCGAACCCTCGACAACCGCCAGCCCCGGCCAAACCGCATCGAGCAACTGCTCTTTGTTCACCACTTCCCCGGCGTGCAGCAAGAGTTGCAGCAGAATCTCAAGCGGCTTCAGTTCTAGGTCAACAAGTTTCCCCTCGACGCGAAGTTCCAGCCGCGCTTCGTCAAACTCCCGCCCGGCAAAATGCCAAAGCCGCCCGGAACTCGCCGGGGCTCCGTCCTGTAAATCGCTTGGCTTCATGGTTTCTTCAGAACTTCTTGAGAGCTTCCTCAGGACATTCAGCTTGCACGCAATGCAAACTGCGTCCCGACGCCAACCTTTGGGTGGCAGCAATCTAGCACAGCTGCCCGGCGCGGGGGAACGACGAAAAAAGTTGCACACCGCCAGGCAGTCCTAGTCCCTATCTTGCCGGCCTCGCCGGCACACGAGGAGGATGTCATGAAACTGGGGACCTCAATTGTGGGCTCTGCGAATATTGAATCTGCTCCCCGACTGCGGACATCTGCCGTACTGTCACTCGCTCTCCTTATTTTCCTCGCAGTCGCTGCTCCGCGCGCCTCGGCGCAGACTTGTACCTTGTCCCAAGGATTCTGGAAAAATCACCAGTCCGATTGGACCCTGACGTCGTTGACCCTCGGGACCTCAACGTACACGCCAAAACAGGCGGAGACTTTTCTCAAGTCTTCGGTTCAGGGCGACGCCAGCCTGATTCTGGCCAGACAGCTTGTCGCGGCCTTGCTCAACAACGCCGCCGGCGCGACCGAACCATCCATCGTCAGCGCGGCGATAGCGGCGGCTGATGTGGATCTCGGGGCCGGCCCAATTCCCGAGAACATCTCTCCCTCCACAGCCCTCGGCAGCGACATGGTCGAGCAGGGCCTCATCCTGGACAACTACAACAACGGTTTGCTGCCGGGCTCTTGCGCGCCCCCGCCTCCGCCCCCGGGCTCGTGCACGGCGTCGAGTTCCTTGAGCGTCATGGTCCAGGGATCGAACGTGACAGCGTATGTGCCCAAGGGAGCTTGGGATTACAGCGCGACCGGCATCTCGGTCGTCAACGTCGAAGGTGCAAGCATCACGCCGGCCTCGCTTTCGACGCCCAATATCGTGAACTCTTGCGCTTCGGATCCCAAGACAGGCCTGACCGTCTGTAGCGCGAACAACAGCGACGTCTATATCCTGTCGGGTACGACGCTAAGCAGCACGCTTACCAGCGGCGGGTCCGGATACATTTGCTTCTCTGGCGGCTGCGCCACCAACACCGGCGTCGCGATGGACTCCACGCACGGCAAGGCTTTGATCGGGGAGAGCCTCTCTGGCGTTCCCGGTTTCCAGCTCCTCGACCTTGGCACGCTTACATTCGAGCCTCCCTACTCGTCCCCTGCGACCTACATTTCGGAAGACCCGTTGATCGATCCCACTCGCAACGCCGCCGGGCTCGATTCAGCCACCGGGAACGCCGCCGGCGCTCTCCTGCTTTCCGCCAGCGAAAATAGCAACTACGAGATCGCCGATCTGACAAACAGCACGAGTCCGGCTTTCTACGAGCACTTGGTCATTCCTTCCGGAACGCTGGATTCGTCGGGCGAGGATTGCCAAACCGGGATCGCCCTGGCTCCCGAGGAATTTTCCGGCCCGTCGATCGTGGAAATCGCGGATTTGACACAAGCGTCCTACACGCCCGGGACGCCTGGCTCGTGGACCGTTCCGGCAGGAGCCGAGCAGCAACAGAGTCTCTCCGAGTCGTTCCTGGCTGCGGGTGCAAGCGGTATCGCGGTAGCGCAGGGCACCCATAAGGGCGTAGTCACCGGCGAGTTTGGCGGAAGCTACATCACCGCCATTGCCCTTCCCACCGCCTCCGGCAGCGGGACGCCCGCGATCACCGACTGGGTCACGTGCAGCATCTCCTCTTCCTTCTCCGAAGGCCTTGACCCGCACACCGTCACCGCCTACCAGAGTCCGGCTTCAGGGGATGCCGTCGCCCTGGTCGCGAACGGAGGAGCCTCGTCGGTCGCCGTGATTGACCTCACAAGAATGCTGGACACATCCCTCGTGCCGCGGGACGCGGGCGGCCATGCCTGCTTGTCGGGGACGCTACCCTCAACGGCCGTTAGTTTCGTCAGCGTCCCGTGAGATAGCGAAGCTGGCCAGACCCTGATCGTCGGGTTGGCCACGGCTGGGGTAGCAAGTCTCGTTTGCCTGGGGTAGGTCAAAACAAAGGGGTGGGCGCGCTTCCCGTCCACCCCTCCAAAATACCGCCGGTCGTCACCCCGCGAAATGTGACGCGAGTTTTCGCGCCGCCAGCGTGATCATCAGCCGCGTCCAGCCGGTCATGATCATGCTGATGCCGATCAGGATGCCGAACACCCACAACGAGCTCGCGGGCCAGTGCATCCAGATCATCACGCTCAGAAGCAGCGTCACCACCCCATCGGTCAGAATCCAACCCGCTCCCGCAAGCTTTCGGTTTCGAATGTACTCTGCGATGTCCGTGATCCCCTCCGCGAAGAAGAATACCGCCAGCGTCAGCGTCATCGCCGCCATGCCCATCAGCGGATACGCCAGAAAGTAGAAGCCGATGACGACATACAGAAGCGAAACGAACAGCTTCCACAAAATATGTCCGATACCCTTCGACTGAAATGCGTGAATCATCTGGACGGAGCCGCTGAATACCAGCAGCCATCCGACAATCATCGCGAATCCTAAAGTGGTCGCCAGCGGCAACGCCAACGCCAACACGCCGAAAAAAATCAGCAGAATCGACCACGCGATCGACCATCCTGTCGCGTGTCTCAAAATTGCGGCCGGTGCAGCGTACATGTCAGCCTCCTCCCCGCGAATGGCCCCGCCCCGCGCGGGCAGGTCGAGCACGGCTGCCGTGGCTCCCGTCGCGGCAGCCGGCTCAACTTCCGCGGTTTTATCTCTGCTTCTCGTGTACCGCAGTCGCCGCGCCGCCACACCTGTCAGAACTGACAGGTTTCCAATTGCCCGCGCCATGGTTCCACCTCCCAGCACAGGGCCTCCAACCTCCTCGCCGCGTGGCCACGCTGTTTGCCCGCCCAAGGCCCGGCGCTACAAGACCCTGTCATGCTGCGCGAAGCGAAGCATCCCGAAAGCGATGAGGAGAGGCGAGTGACCTGTCCCCCGTTTTTTTCAGTCTTGGCTCACCTCATTTCCGGTGTATAAACTTCGCTGGAACTCGCGCCGCGATTCGCCATGCCTTTGCGCTCGGCACGGCAGGCGCGGGCGCGTCATACATGGCATCGTCCCCGGGGAGGAACACTTGAAACTCAAATGGGTGCCGGCGGTCCTGGCAGTGCTCGCGCTTTTCGTCGTGTTTTTCGCTTTCCATCGTCATTCCCACGCCCGCGCCTTGCAGAGGCCCTCGCCCGCAGCCGCCGAACCCACCCGCGAGGTCCTACCGACGGGCCTGGCCGTCACGCCCGAAGCGCCGCGCGGCGTCACCTATTTCCCTCTCAACCCGCATCTCTCCCAGTTCCCTTCCTTCGTCGCCGGACAGCCCGTAACCATCACGCCAAGCCCCGACGGCAAGACGCTGCTCGTCCTCACCAGCGGCTACAACCGCAATAACGGCCGCGACGGCCGCCGCGTGCGCAGCGCATCGAACGAATACGTTTTCGTCTACACCGTCACGAACGACACTCCGCGCCAGTCGCAGGTCCTCCAGGTTCCCGACACTTTCGACGGCATCGCCTGGAATCCCGCCGGCAACGCCTTCTACGTTTCCGGCGGCGTCGATGACGATGTCCACGGCTTCGAGCGCACCGCCGGCCGCTGGCGCGAATCCGGCGCCCCGATCTCGCTCGAGCATCGCCATGGGCTTGGCATCCGAAACAAGCCTGTTGCCGCCGGCCTCGCCGTGACGGCCGACGGCCGCCGCTTGCTCGTCGCCAATTTCGAAAACGATTCCGTAAGCCTTATCAATCTGCAAACGAGCCGGGAGATCGCCGAACTCGATCTGCGCCCGGGCAAAATCGATCCGCGCAAAAGCGGCGTACCCGGGGGCGAATTTCCCTTCTGGGTCGTGATCCATGGAAACGATCGTGCCTGGGTTTCGAGCCCGCGCGACCGCCAGATCGTCGAGCTCGATCTTTCCTCGAAGCCGCGCGTCGTCGGCCGCATCCCGCTCCCCGGCCAGCCAAACCGCATGATTCTCAATCGCGACGGCAGCCGCCTCTACGCCGCGCTCGGCTCCGAAGACACGGTGGCCGTCATCGACACGCGCTCGAGCCGCGTCCTCGAGGAGATTCCCACCACCGCGCCCAGCTCCGTGTTCCCGAATCCCAGGCAGCTCAAGGGCAGCAATCCCAACTCGCTCGCCCTCTCGCCCGACGAGAAAACTCTCTACGTCTCGAACGGCGGCGCCAATTCCATCGCCGTGATTCATCTCGCCTCGGCCGGAGCGGGCGCGAAATCGTCCAATCCAATCGCCGGCCTGATTCCCACCGCCTGGTATCCCGATTCCATCGCCGTCAGCCCCGACGGCCGCGTGCTCTACCTCGCCAACGCGCGCAGCGATCCCGGCCCGAACCCGGAAGGCTGCCGCACGAGCGCGTCTCTCTCCCTTTCCTCACAAGCCCCGTGCCGCTCGGCGAATCAATACATCCTGCAACTCAGCAAGGGCGGTTTCTGGACGATCCCCACGCCCGATGCCGCCGCGCTCCCCTCGCTCACCGCGCAGGTCGCGCGCAACGACCGCTACCAGCCCTCCACGCGCCGCGCCGCCGCCGAAAAAACCATGGCCTTTCTCCGCCGGCACATCCACCACGTCATCTACATCATCAAGGAAAACCGCACCTACGATCAGGTGCTCGGCGATCTGCCCGAAGGCAATGGCGATCCCCACCTCACGCTCTTTCCCCGCCCCATCACGCCCAATCACCATCAGATCGCCGGCCAGTTCGCCGATCTCGACAATTTCTACGCCAGCGGCCAGGTGAGCGGCAGCGGCTGGAACTGGTCCACCGCCGCGCGCGCCTCCGAGATGCTCGAAAACACGATCCCGGTGCAATACGCCAATCGCGGCCTCACCTACGACTACGAAGGCGCCAACCGCAACATCAACGTCGGCTTCGCCACGCTCGCCGCTCGCCGCGCCGCCAATCCCGAAACTCCCAACGATCCCGATCTCCTGCCCGGCACCGCCGATGTCGCCGCGCCAGACGGCCCCGGCGGCGAAGCGGGCAGCGGCTACCTGTGGAACGACGCCCTCGCCGCCCATCTCACCGTGCGCAACTACGGGTTCTTCCTCGATCTCGAACGCTACGACATGAAGCCGTCCGAGCACGGCTACATCGGCCCCATCCGCGATCCCTTCGCCACCAAAACCCGCGTCGCCTTTCCCACCAAAGCCGCGCTCATGAACATCACCGATCCCTATTTCCGCGGCTTCGATCAGGCCTTCCCCGATTACTACCGCTTCAAGGAGTGGGACCGCGAATTCCAGCTCTACGTCCGGCATCGCGATCTGCCCGCGCTCGAACTGATCCGCTTCGAACACGACCATTTCGGCGAATTCCGCAAGGCCATCGACGGCGTCAACACCGTCGAAACCGAAATCGCCGACGACGACTACGCCATCGGCCTTCTCGTCCAGCAAATCGCCCACAGCCCCTACGCCAAGGACACGCTGATCTTCGTCGTCGAGGACGACGCCCAAAACGGCCCCGACCACGTCAACGCCCACCGCACCGTCGCCCTCATCGCCGGCCCCTACGTCAAACAGCACGCCGTCGTCTCTGACCACT
>JAGWOX010000148.1 GCA_028877145.1 Acidobacteriota bacterium
GTGGAACTCGTCACAAAGTACCGCGGATATCTGCACCCGCGCTTGCTGTGGCGCCCAGTAGAAATGCTCCTCGTGCGCCAACTTCACCACCACATCCTCCGCGGCATTTGCGCCGCGATCCCGTTCCCCATTGCACAGCCAACCACACGCCCGTCCGTCACGGAATCTCTCTTGTCACAGTGCGCTCCTCCAGGGGGTCTTGCGTGCACGATATCCGAATCGCGTTCCCGCCGTTAGTCGTCATCGAAATCAGCGTCGCCGCCGTCTGGTTCTACGAAGGATTCTGGTGCAAGATCCTCAGCCGGATGGAATCGCAACTTCAGGTAGTGAAAGCCGTGCCGCGCCTCGGCCCGCTCTTCGGCTCGCCTTTCCTGAAAGCGATCGGCGTCGTGGAGGTGGCGCTGGGCGTGTGGGTGCTGTCCGGCTTCGCTCCAGGCACGTGCGCCGTGGTCGAGACGGTGTTTCTCGTCGTGCTCAACGTGAATGGACTCCTCTGGGCGCGCCGTCTGATCCATGATCCCGCCGGCATGATCTTCAAGAACATCGCCTTCCTCATGCTGGCCTGGATTTGCGGCGCCATCCCCGGGCTCCATCCGTGAAACGGGAAACCGCATGGCAGGCAGGCCGATTGCATTCGAGAAGCGGCCCGCATCGCCTCCTCTTCGGCCGCATGTACGAAGACGTGGAGATCGAGCGCGCTGCGTTTCATGGCAAACGGCGGGTCTTCTGCATAGCCTCCGCCGGTGACACCGCAATAAAGCTAGCCGAAACCCACGAAGTTGTAGCCTGCGACATCAATCCAACCCAACTGGCCTACGCCCAGCAGCGAGCCGAAGGCGCGCCACGCGAAACAGGCGACGCCGAACGCGCCATGAATTTCGCCCGCACCTTCATGCCGCTAATCGGCTGGCGCAGCGAATACCTACACACTTTCCTGAATCTCTCCAACCTCGCGGAACAAATCTCATTCTGGTGCGATCATCTGGATACGCTCCGCTTCCACGCCGCCTTCGACGCCCTGATGTCGCCCGCAATCCTCCACCTCATCTATCAATCTCAGTTGCTGACGGTCCTTCCCCCGAAATTCGGTTCCATCTTGCGAAAACGCATGGAATGCACTTTCGCAAACCATCCCAACTCAACGAATACCTACGCCAAAGCGCTCTTCCTGGGCGAAACCGAAATCGCAGCCGTCTCGAAATCCGCAAACATCCGTTTCGTCCAGTCCGACGCCGCCTCGTACCTGGAATCTTGCTCGCCAGGTTCCTTCGACGCCTTCACGTTGTCCAACATCCTGGACGGCGCCGAACCCTCGTATCGCACCCGCCTGACCCAAGCCATCGGCCACGCCGCCACCAAAGACGCAGTCGTAGTGCTCCGCAGCTTCGCCGAACCCCCGTCCGATCTCACCACGAATCACGCGCACCGCGATCGCTCCATCCTCTGGGGAGTAGTGGACGTCCGCAAGACTCTGGAATTTTAGGGACTCAACATCCTGAAGAAGGAAGCAGCAACCAACGTGGCACTAACCCGCATTTCTCACAAGTTGTGGGCTACGAGGGTGCGGGCGGCGGATGGGGTCGGCGGCGCGTGCTTTGTTGGGGGTTTTCCGGGATGGTGCAGGTCCGTTCCTGTGCGGCGGCGAGTTTTCGGCGTGGCGCGCGCGATTCTGGGCGGACCTCGGCGCGGGTTGCTGGGCGCGACAAGGCTTCGAGGCGAGCAGGTCGCTCTCAACAACGCAGGGCGGCCCAGGCTCCTGCGAAGAGAGGTTTCCACGGGTAGGCGCTGCTGTAGCCGATCCAGATGCGTCGGGCGGTGAGGCGAACCTGGGCGGCGATTTTCAGCAGCCGCAGCCGGATCGTGTCGACTTGCGCCGCCGCCCATTCGGTTTCCCCCAGCGCCAGCCGTCGCAACGCGTCGACCAGCACATAGGCCAGCGAAGAGAAGTAGCGCCGAAGTTGGTTGGCCCGCATCGTCTCGGTGCTCAGTCGGTCGGCGAACAGGCCGAGTTGTTCCTTGATGCGATTCTCCATCTCGCCGCGGGCGCAGTAGAGCCGCTCGTAGAGCTTCTGCGCCGGCCAAGCCGGCTGGCTCAGCGAGGTCACGACGAAGCGTGGGTTCTCCCCCTTTTCCAGATACTCGGCCTTGGCCACCACACGGCGCGACCGCGACCAACTCGATCGAGTGCGATAGCCAAACTCGGCGAAGACCCGCGCCGCCTGCCCGGTGCGCCGATGCTCCTGCTTGGCCTGGCGCATGGCCGGGCCAATCTTGCGCCGCAGCCGCGCGTTGCGCGCCAGCCCGAACACGTAGTCCACATCGTGCTCTTCGCACCAGGCCATCAACTCTTCCCGGCAGAACCCGGAGTCGGCTCGCAGCACGATCCGCACACGCGGCCAGCGCCGGCGAACCTGCCTGACGATGCGCTCGACCTCTTCCACGCTGCCGGTGCTGGCATCCTGATTCGACGGCCGCAGCCGCGCACACAGCAGGTGATTGCCGCAGAAGATGTAGAGCGGCAGGTAGCAGTAGTGATCGTAGTAGCCGTGGAAAAAGCGCCCCTCTTGCTGCCCGTGCAGCGGCGTGTCGGTCGCGTCCAGGTCGAGCACGATCTGGCGCGGCGGACGGGCGTGAGCCTCCAGGAAAATATCTGCCAGCAGGGCGTCGAGCGCCTCGGCCGAGTAGCCGATCTTGTGGTAGCGCTCGCTGTCGGCCGGTCCGGCCGGAGTCAGTTCGAGCCGATTCAGCGTGCTCTTGCCGGCCAGCGGCTCTTCCAACTCCCGCTTGCCTGCCAGCACCCCGAGCAACGGATCCTTACGCAGTTCCTCGTGGTCATTCAGATCTTCGTAGCCCAGCGCCAAACCGTAGATCCGCTGCGCCAGCATCTGGCTGAGCCCGTGTTCAATCCGGGCCGGATCACGTCCGTCGCTGAAGCAACCCACCACCCGCCGCAGCAACCCGATCCTCGGTCGGCCTCCCGCAACAACAGCGCTCCGCCATCGCTGGTCAGCCGGCTGCCCTCGAACCGTCCCACCACCCGCCGCGAAAAATGGGCTTCAAACTCGAACTCGGACTGGCTACACTGTGTCATCGAAAAGGCCGCCTCCTCTCAGCATCGACTCCGTCCGAACAACGCAGTTATGCCTGAGAATGCGGCCTTTTTCTATCCCCAACTCTCACTTTTTGCTTATTTCTGGTGAGAATTCCGGGCGAATAGCACAGCCAATCCTGGCCGTGCCTGACCAACGTGTCATCCTGACCGAAGCGAAGGACCCCGACAGCATCAAGGCAAGGTAAACCACAAAGACTCAGCACCGGCCGCGGTCCAATGCTCTTTGGGAATGTGGTATGGAATTCCCGGAACGCCTACGCTACTCGCCAGGCGGCGAGCCTTATCCTTCCGCTTCCCGCAGAAACCGTGCCGATTCTTCCGGTGGCGTGGGATTGATGTAGAAACCCGTCCCCCACTCGAATCCCGCCACCTTGGTCAGCGTGGGCATCATTTCGATGTGCCAGTGGTAATGCTCATTCCGCTCGTCGCCGATGGGCGAGGTATGCACAACATAGTTGAAAGGAGGATGGTCGAGGACCTGATCGAGCCGCCGCAGCATGTTGCGCAGCATCGACGCCGCACTCGAAATCACCGTCGCGGGCTCGGCCTCGAACGCCGACCCGTGCTTCTTCGGCATCACCCATGTCTCAAACGGGAATCGCGGCGCGTACGGAGCGAGCGCCACGCAATGCTCGTTTTCCGCGATCAGGCGCGCGCCGTCCTCGCATTCCTGGCGCACGATATCGCAGAAAATGCAGCGCTCCTTTTCGTCGTAATAGCGCCGCGCGTTCTCGATCTCCTCGTACACCTGCTTCGGTACGATCGCCAGCGCGATCAACTGCGAATGGGTGTGTTCGAGCGACGCGCCCGCCGCTTCCCCGTGGTTCTTGAAGACCAGGATGTACCGGAAGCGTTTGTCGTTCTTGAGGTCGAGCATCCGCTCGCGGTAGGCGTGCAGCACCTGCTCCACCTGATCGTTCGATACCGTCGCCAGCGTGCTGCGGTGATCGGGCGTTTCGATGATCACCTCGTGCGCGCCAATCCCGTTCATCTTGTCGAAGAGCCCCACACCCTGCCGGTCGAGCGAGCCTTCGATGCCAAGGGCCGGAAACTTGTTCGGCACCACGCGCACGCTCCAGCCCGGCGTGTTCGCCGGCCGGCCGTTCCCACCAAAGGCCAGGATTTCGGGCGGCGTCTTCGATTCATTTCCGTAGCAGAACGGACACACGCCGTTGCCCTTGATCTCCACTCGTGATTTTGCAAAATCGGATGGACGTTTCGCGCGGTCAGTAGAAATGATCACCCAGCGATGGGTAATCGGGTCTTTCCTTAATTCAGGCAACCTGTCGCCCTCCTCGGACCCCAGCCTGGGAGGCCGGAGTGTCGCTGCTGCGCACACACCAAGTGGTTACCACGGCAGTTACATTTTACAACGTGACGCAGGCCCGCAAAGCCGTCATTCGTGGGAATCCTGTGGAAAAGGCAACGCCCACCAGGCGCCCATGCCTTCTTCTTTACGCATCGCCGAAAGCGGCCTTGTGAAGCCGCACCTCCGGAGCCTGCCCCGCCCGGGTGCGAATCGCCATCACGTCGAAGCGCCACGTCACATGCTCGAGACGGCGCTCAGCCAGAAACGCCCGCGCCATCCGGGCGAGTACGCGCCGCTTATCCGGCGTGATCGCGTCCTCCGGCGTCGCGTCGTCTCCGCTCCGCGTCTTCACCTCGACGAATGCCAGCTCATCGCCATCGTAGCCCACCAGATCGATTTCCCCTTTGAGCCCGGGAACCTGATAGTTCCGCGCCACCAGCACGTAGCCGTGCCGCCGCAGGAACCAATACGCGAAAGTCTCACCCCGCACGCCGGTTCCGCGCCCGCTCTCGCGCCCCGTTGCGCCGCCGCTCAAGCCCTTCCGCGACCGCCAGCGCACCAGCGCGAAGACGCCGCGCCCCACCAGCCCCATCGCCTACTTCACCACTTCCACGTCAAATTCCATCACCTTGCCGCGCACCACAAAGCAAAGGTAATACTCCCAGAACCGCCGAAACCGCTCGGAGTGATTCACCAGGAATTCGAACCCCAGCCAGCGCCACAGGCTCAGCAGCTTGACTTCGAGCCGCCGCTCCCGCAGCCAGGCCTCTGAATACCAGTGGTCGCGGCCGTGAAACCCTCCTCGATAGAAGAACCGCAGCGCGAAACTGTTCAGGTGGGTGCGATGCGTGGGATCGGCGAAGGAGCTTGCGTCCGAGCAGTGCGGTGTGACTATCAGCAACCGCCCGCCCGGCCGCGTCACCCGGTGCATCTCCTCGATGAGACGCACCGGGTTTGCGGCATGTTCAATCACATGGATGAGCCGCACTTCGTCGAACGAGTTATCGGCAAAGGGCAACGGCGCCGCGTCGAAATCGCATAGCACGTCGGCCGCGGTCTGCGGCAGGCGGTCTGCGCCGATCGAGCCCGGATATTTCTGCGGCCCGCAACCCAGGTCGAGAATGCGCGGCAATCGGTTCTCCGAAGCGAACCGCTTACTCTACGCGGCCCGCTCCACTTCGGCAATCGATTCCTCGAGCGCACCCGCGGCGAAATCCACCTGCTCCTCATCCACGAGGAGCGGCGGGCAAAGCCGCAGCGTGTTTTCCCCCGCGCCAAGCACGAGCAATCCCTTGTGGAACGCCCGCTCGACGATCCGGTCGCGCAAATCGTGCGCCGGCTCGCGGCTTTCGCGATCGGTGACGAACTCGACGCCGAGCATCAGGCCCAGGCCGCGCACGTCGCCAACGGTGCGGTAGCGCCCGATCCAACCCTGCATGCGCTTCTTCAGCCGCTCGCTAACCTTACGGGCGTTTTCGATGTACCCGCCTTCGAGCAGGTCCATCGTGGCCAGCGCTGCCGCCAGGCAAACCGGATTCCCGCCGAAGGTCGAAGCGTGCGCCCCCGGCTTCCAATTCATCAGGCTGGCGCGGGCGACCATTGCGCCGAGCGGCATCCCCGAAGCGATGCCCTTCGCGATGCAGATGATGTCAGGCTCTATCCCGGCGTGTTCCGACGCCCACCATTTTCCGGTGCGGCCCATCCCCGACTGCACTTCGTCGGCGACGAGCAGGATTCCGTGCCGGGAGCAGATGTCGGCCAGATCGCGCAGGAATTTCGGGGGCGCCGGCAAATAGCCGCCTTCGCCCTGCACCGGCTCAACGAAGATCGCCGCCACGTCGCTCGGATCGACCAGTTTTTTGAAGATCACCCTTTCCAGGTGCGCGATCACGTCATCGCCGCAAGCGTGCGAGCTCCCGGTGAACGGGCAACGATACTGGTTCGGATAGGGAATGTGAAACACGCCAGACAGCAGCGATCCGAATCCCTTGCGCTGCACCGCTTTGCTCGCCGTCAGCGAAAGCGATCCCATTGTTCGTCCGTGGAAGCATCCCTGGAACGCGATCAGCTTCTCGCGCCCGGTGGCATAGCGGGCCAGCTTGATCGCCGCTTCGACGGATTCGGTGCCCGAGTTCGTGTAGAACACACGCTTCGGTTCTTTGCCCGGCGTCACTCTTTCGAGCTTTTCCGCCAGCTCGATCATCTGCGGGTAGTAGAAGTCAGTTCCGGAAATGTGAATCAGTTCCGCGGCCTGGCGCTGAATCGCCTCGACCACCTTTGGATGGCAATGTCCCGTGGCCACCACGGCGATGCCCGCCGCGAAATCCAGAAACACGTTGCCGTCCACGTCCTCGATCATCGCTCCCTGACCGCGCTTCGCCACCAGCGGGTAGCTGCGCGTGTAGGAAGGGGAAATGTGGCGCTCGTCGAGAGCGATGACTTCCTTCGCCTTCGGCCCGGGCAGTGCTCCCTGGAGCCGCGGCAATTTCACGTCAATAGCAGTTCCGATCATGGTGTTTCCTCCTCTGGGGATTTTTCTGCTGAACCGGGGCGATGTCCGGCGAGTGAGGAAACACCCTTAGTCGACGCCAAACAGGTAGGGACGGTCTTCCGACGGCCGTCGATGCGCTTCGCGCCGGAAGCGGAAAATTTCGAATGGAGTGGCGAACCTCATTTTCGTTTCCAGCGGACAGTACCGTCCTTCAAATCTTCCAAAATGATACCATGCTCGGCCAGCTCGTTCCGAACCCGGTCCGATGCCGCGAAGTCCCGCCGCTGCCGCGCCTGCTGCCGTTCGGCCACCTTCGCTTCGATCTCTTCATCGCTCAATTCGGCGCTTTCCACCGCGTAGCCCAACTCGCGCAGCTTAGCCGCGTCGTCGCCGCTCATCACCGCGAAAATCCCATCGAAAAGCTCGATGAATTGCAGCACCGCGGGAGTGTCCGCGGTCGCAAATTCCCCGCGATCGATCGCCGAATTCACCTCGCGCACCAGGTCGAAAACCGCCGCCAGCGCCTGCGCCGTGTTGAGATCGTCCTCGAGCCCGGCCTCGAATTGCCGCCGCGCTTCCTCGATCCGCTCGCCGAACGCCACGGCGCTCGTCGCCGGCAGCTTCTCTTTCTTCAGCCGGTCGACGAAATTCCGCAGCCGCTCCACCGAGTTCGCCGCCTGCAGCAGCCCGTCGAACGTGAAATTCAGTTGCCGCCGGTACGGCACCGAGGCCAGCAGAAACCGGATCGCCGACGGCCGGTAGCCGCGCGCGAACAGGTCGCGCAGCGTGTAGAAATTCCCCACCGATTTCGACATCTTCTCGCCGTTCACGAACAGATGCTCGGCGTGCAGCCAGTAGCGCACGAACGGCTTGCCTGTCGCCGCCTCGCTCTGCGCGATCTCGTTTTCGTGATGCGGAAACACCAGATCCACGCCGCCCGTGTGAATATCGAGCGTCGGCCCGAGATATTTCATCGCCATCGCCGAGCATTCGATGTGCCAGCCCGGCCGCCCTGGCCCGATAGGCGTTTCCCAGAAATGCTCGCCCGGCTTGTGCTCTTTCCACAGGGCGAAATCGCGGGCGTCGTCCTTTTCGTAGCGATCCACGTCCACGCGCGCGCCCGCCTGAATCCCCGAAAAACTCACCTTTGACAATTTTCCGTAACCCGGGAACTTCGCGATCCGGTAATACGCCGAGCCATCGCTCTTGTACGCATAGCTGCGCTCCATCAGCGTCTCGACCAGGGATACCATCGCATCGATGTTGTCGGTCGCGCGCGCGATCGTTTCCGGTTTCTCCAGGCTCAGTGTCCGCATGTCCTCGAGAAACGCAGCGATGTATTTGTCCGTATACTCCCGAATCCCGATCCCCGCCGCTTGCGAATTCAGGATGATCCGGTCGTCGACGTCGGTCAGGTTCATCACCTGCCGCACGCGGTATCCGCGCGACCGCAAAAATCGCCGCAGCACGTCCTGAAACACGAATGTTCGGAAATTTCCGATGTGGGCGAAATCGTACACCGTGGGCCCGCACGTATACATCCGCACTTCGCCCGCGTGCAGCGGCTCGAACGGCTCCTTGCGCCCACTCAGCGTATTCTGAAATAAAATTTCGCCCATAATTATCGTCTGATCTTACCTACAAGGAGCGCTGTCATCCCGAGCGAAGCGGTCCGATTCTTACGATGCGGACCTCCCCGTATCCGCGAAGGCATCGGGGCAAAGGACCCCAAACGCATCGAGGCAACGTCTTCAACCGGCGACGACGACGGCCATAGGGTCGACCCGGCGGGGCGCCCGCGCTCCAGATGCGAGGCGCACAAACATCTCCCAACCTCGCGACAACACCAACGCAACTCGCCTGCGATTCTAGACGACACGCTCCGGCGTCCGCAATTCGCCGCCCGCCTCGAACGCCTTCAGCGCGCGCTCAGCCGTCCGAAACGCCAGATCCACGCACGCCCCCGTCGACGGCCCATCCAGATAATTCCCTACCAAAAACAGCCCCGGAACGCGCGCTTCCTCTCCGCGAATCTCGTCGACCAGCCGCCGGTGCCCCACGTTGTACTGCGGCAGCGCCCGCCGATGCACCCAGACCATCCGCTCGACTGGCTCGCCGGATATTCCAAGGATCGGCGCCAACTCGCGCTCCACGATTCCCGCAATTTCATCCGGCGGCATTTCCGTCGTCGCCTGATCGGTCGCGCCGCCGATGAAACTTGCCAGGTTCACCGCGCCCTCCGGCGCGCGCCTCGGGAACAGCGACGACATCCACACCGTCCCCAGTGTCTTGCTCTTCTCGCTGCGCGCCATCAGGAATCCAAATCCATCCAGCGGATTCCTCACCTGCTCGCGCCGGTACCCCGCGCCAACCACGGCCACCGGCGCGTATTCCACCCGCCCGAGCAGTTCTGCCATTCGCGGTGCAACGACTCTCAACATCTTCGCCGCCGCATCCGTCGGCGTCGCCATCACCACGCATTCGGCCGCGTGCGCCTCTTCGCCCTCCACACCGCGCACGCAAACCTCGAACCCTGGCGCATTGGACGATCCTGCCAGGCGAACCGATTCCACCGCCGCGCCCAGCTTGAGCTTGCCTCCGAGTTTCGACGCCAGAGCGTCGAACAAGCTCGCGTTCCCCCGCCGCATCGCCGCCAGTCCCGGCCGTGCCTCGCCGCGTTCCCGCCGCGTCTTCGTTGCACGCATTGCCCCGCGCAGCACGCTCCCGTGCTCCTTTTCCCATCGATGGATTTCCGGAAACGCGTCGCTCAATCCAAGCCGTTCGGGATCGCCGGCGTAGATCCCCGAAACAAAAGGGCCCGCCAGCCGGTCGAGCATCTCGCCGCCAAATTTCCGCCGCACGAATTCCGCGAGCGCTTCCGGGCGCTCGGGCGGCTCGGAATGCCCGGCGAGGTCGCGAATCAATCGCAGCCGCGTCCCCCACC
>JAGWOX010000149.1 GCA_028877145.1 Acidobacteriota bacterium
CCGCATTCCGGGCAGGAGGGCGCATCGTCGAGCGTGGCGGCGACCGGCGCCCGCAACTGCGATTCGGGTTTGGCAGCGAGGCCGGACGGAACCGGAGCCGGGACGACGGCAGTTTGAGCGGCGGGCACGGCCAGGTAATCGGGAGAGATGAATTTGCCGCCGAGCCAGCGCGCGACGTAGTCGAGAATCGATTTCGCGTAGGGGATCTCCGGATTGCCGGTGAAGCCGGAAGGCTCGAAGCGCGTGTTGATGAGCTTATCGACCAGCGCCTTGAGCGGCACGCCGTATTGCAAGGCGATCGAGACGGACATCGCGAAGCCGTCCATGATGCCGGAGAGCGTGGAGCCCTCTTTCGCCATCTTGATGAAGACCTCGCCCGGCGAGCCGTCGGCGTACATGCCGACGGTCAGGTAGCCTTCGGTGCCGCCGATCGAGAAGCGGTGCGTGAGCGAATGGCGCTCGGGCGGCAGCTTCTGGCGCTGGACGTGGGCAAAGAGTTCCTGTTGACGCTCGCCGACGGCGCTAACGGGCGCGGCGGCGGGAGTGGGAACTGCGGCCGTAGCGGGAGCGGCGGTCTTTGCGGCTTCCTTCTTTTCGCCGGCAGCGGAGAGCGGCTGGGAGCGCTTGGAGTTGTCGCGGTAGATGGCGACGGCCTTCAGGCCGAGGCGCCACGACTCGTTGTAGGCCTCCATGATGTCCTCGAGCGTCGATTCCTCGGGCATGTTGATCGTCTTGCTGATGGCGCCGGAGAGGAACGGCTGCGCGGCGGCCATCATGCGCAGATGTCCCTGCCAACCGATGGCGCGGTTGCCGCCGGCGGGCTTGAGCGAGCAATCGAAGACGGCGAGGTGCTCGGGCTTGAGTCCCGGAGCGCTCTCGATCATGCCGCGACGATCGATGTAGTCGACGATCTCGGCGACGCGCTCGGGTTCGTAGTTCAGGCGCATGAGGGCCTGGGGCACGGTGTTGTTGACGATCTTGAGCACGCCGCCGCCGACGAGCTTTTTGTATTTCACCAGGGCGAGGTCGGGCTCGATGCCGGTGGTATCGCAATCCATCATGAAGCCAATCGTGCCGGTGGGCGCAAGGACGGAGACCTGGGAATTCTTGTAGCCGAACTTTTCGCCGATCTCATAGGCCTGGTTCCAGGAGTCTCGGGCGGCGGCGTAGAGTTGCGGCTGGACGTTATCCTCGTGCACGCCGCGCATCGAATCGCGGTGCATGGCGATGACGCCGAGCATCGATTGGCGGTTGGGGTCGTAATCGGGGAAGGGACCCATGCGCTCGGCGATGCGCGCCGACTGGGCGTAGGCCTCGCCGGTCATGAGCGCGGTGATCGCGGCGCACATGTCGCGTCCGCCGTCGGAATCGTAGGGCAGGGCGAGGGACATCAGCAGGGCACCGAGGTTCGCGTAGCCGAGGCCGAGAGGGCGGAAGCGATGGGAATTTTCGGCGATGCGCGGCGTGGGATAGCTGGCGTTATCGACGAGGATCTCCTGGGCGGTGATGGTGATGTCGACGGCCTGGCGGAACCCTTCGACGTTGAACTCGCCGTTGGGCTCGATGAATTTCATCAGATTGAGCGAGGCGAGGTTGCAGGCGGTATCGTCGAGGAACATGTACTCGCTGCAGGGATTCGAGGCGTTGATGCGGCCCGAGGCTTTCGAGGTGTGCCAGCGATTGATTGTGGTATCGAATTGCATGCCGGGATCGCCACAGCCCCAGGTGGACTGCGCGATCTTGCGGAGCAGGTCGCGCGCGCGAAGCTGCTCGGCCGGCTCGCCGGTAGTTACCTTGCGGGTCCACCACTCGCCGTCGCGCTCGACGGCCTGCATGAATTCGTCGGTGACGCGGACGGAATGGTTGGCGTTCTGGTAGAAGACCGAGCTATAGGCCTCGCCGTCGATGCCGGGGTCGTAGCCGTGCTCGATGAGGATCTTCGCCTTGGACTCCTCCCGCATCTTGCATTCGATGAATTCGAGGATATCCGGGTGATCGACGTTGAGGATCACCATCTTGGCGGCGCGGCGCGTCTTTCCGCCGCTCTTGATCACGCCGGCGAAGGCGTCGAAGCCGCGCATGAAGCTCACCGGCCCGCTGGCCGTTCCGCCACCGGAGAGGTTTTCGTCGCTCGAGCGCAGGGCGGAGAAATTCGTACCGGTGCCCGATCCCCACTTGAAGAGCAACCCTTCGCTCTTGGCCAGATCCATGATCGAGGCCATATCATCGCGCACGGACTGGATGAAGCAGGCCGAGCATTGGGGCCTGGCCTGGACGCCGACGTTGAACCAGACGGGGGAATTGAAGGCCATCTTTTGCTCGACGAGCAGGTGGGTAAGTTCGTCGCGGAACGCGTCGCGCGCAGCGGCGTCGGCGAAATAGCCGCCTTCGTCACCCCAGCGCACGATGGTGTTCACGACCCGGCCGATAAGCTGGCGAATGGAGGTTTCGCGCTCGGGGGTGCCGATGCGGCCGTGAAAATACTTGGACGCAACGATGTTGGTGGCTGTCTGCGACCAGTTTTTGGGGACTTCGACGTTGTCCTGGGAGAAGATCACCTGCCCTTTTTCGTTGGAGATCAGCGCGGCGCGGCGCTCCCATTCGACGGCTTCGTAGGGCGAGGTTGTGCCGCTTGTGAACAGGCGGCGGAAATTGAGCCCGTGGCTCGTTTGCGTCCCGGTGTGGCCATTGCCCCCGTTGACGACGATTTTCTCTTCAGCCATTGTGAATCCACCCCCGTTGGTTAGTTTTGGCTCTGCCGGGACGAAGGGGTAAAAAGGACTCGGTGGAGCTCGGGTTCTTTTTTCATTTTAGCTCGAAATCCCGGGGAACCTTCACACCGCCGCAGCTGGGAGCGACGGTGGTGAAAATTACTGCTGCGGGGCAAGAGTGTAGCGCGTGTAGGAATGATGTCAAGGGGTTCTCACAACCTGTTTTGCTCTTTTGGTCAGCCTACGCAATATATAGTATCCCGTTTGCGGGTTCTGTTTCGGCGGAAAGACGAGTCCGGCCGAGTTTCCGGCTTAGGCTGCAACTCCTTTCTTCGCTGGCTTATCTGATAAGTGCGAGGCCTTTTGGTGCGTGCGCTCATCGCCATCCTGTTCGTGCTCGGGTCTCTGCCCGCGGCGGCGCCGCCGGCTTCCCAAGACCGGGCCCGCACCCTGGTTGAGCGCGTCATCGCCAATCAGCACCGCAACGACCGCGCCCTGTACGACTACGAACGGGTGGAGCGGCGGGTCAGCTACCGGGATAACTCGGTGGCCTCTGACGAGACCTATCGTCTGGTGCCAACAGGGACTGGGCGGCTGAGCCTGCTCGTCAAGCGCGGGGACCGACCGGTGAGTTTGGATTATTACCAGAAGGAGCTACGCGACTGGCGGGAGGTGCTGCGTCACGCGGTCGATCCAAACGATCCGCGCGAGCTGCACTCGAAGCAGGTGCAAGAACGGAGCGACCGCAAACGCGCCGAGCTGATCGACGCCATCGGACGCGCGTTCCACTTTACATGGCTCGGCGAGGAAGAGGTGAACGGGCGAAAGCTGGCGCACATCGCGCTCGATCCCGATCCTTCATTTCAACCCACGACGCGCGAAACCGAGATGCTGCGCCACGTCCGTGCCAATGCCTGGATCGACGTCGAGGCGGGGCAACTGGTACGCGGGCGGGCCGATATCATGAGCGATATCTCCGCGGGCGGGGGTCTGGCCGGGAAAATCTATTCGGGCGGCTGGTTCAAGATTGAGCAGACGGAGGCGGCGCCCGGAGTTTGGCTGCCGGCACGGACCGAATACTCGATTCGGGGGCGGATGTTCCTGTTTTCCTTCACCGAACACAAGCTCCAGGCCAGCAGCCGCTACCGGTACATTGGCGCGGCGCGGCAGGCGCTTGAGGTGGCGCGCCGGGATATTGCTAGCGGGAAATTCTTTCCGGGAGATCCGTGATCCGGGCCTCTGACACTGCGGCGCACACTGCTTGGAAAGCCGCTCAAGATTGAAGAACCAGATCTCCGAGAACGGGCCGTGTGAAAGATAAGCGTCTTCGTGGACGGCTTTGCCTGTGAGCTTTCGGGGTCCTTCGCTTCGCTCAAGGATGACATGAGCCTTTTCTCTCGCGGCGTGGCAGGTCGGCTCCTGTGCATGCGGCGGCGAGGAAAGTGGATCGGGCCGGGGGCGGATGGTGGTCGGCACGGCGGCCCGTTCCGAACTGCGACGCGGATCAGGATGCTGAAGTGGCGACGCTTTTTTCGATGGGGGCGCCGATCAAGTTTCCCCATTCGGTCCAGGAGCCGTCGTAATTGCGGGCGGTTTCATGGCCGAGCAAATACTTGAGCACAAACCAGGTGTGGGAGCTGCGCTCGCCAATGCGGCAATAGGCGATCACGTCGCCGCCCGGCGCCACGCCCTTGTCGTGATAGAGCTTTTTGAGCTCCTCGACCGACTTGAAGGTTCCGTCCTCGTTCGCGGCCATCGACCAGGGAACGTTGATCGCCTTCGGGATGTGGCCGGCGCGCTGCGCGGTCTCGCTCATGCCGGGCGGGGCAATCACCTTGCCCGTATATTCGTCGACCGAACGCACGTCAACCAGGCTCGACGACGAGCGGCCGTCGAGAACAGAGAAGACGTTCTCGCGGAACGCGCGCACGGAAGCATCCGGCTCGGGGGACTTGTAACTGGTCGCTCTTACGGAAGGAACTTCCTGCGACAGAGGACGGCCTTCCTTCAGCCACAGCTTGCGCCCGCCGTTCATCAAGCGCACATCGCTATGACGGAAATACTTCATCATCCAGAACGCGTAGGCCGCGAACCAGTTGTTGTTGTCGCCGTAGAGAATCACGGTTGTTTCCGGCGTGATTCCTGAGCGGCCCATCAGCGCTTCGAATTGCGCTTTGTCGAGAATGTCCCGGCGAACACCGTCCTGCAGTTGGGTCTGCCAATTCCAGCCTACCGCACCGGAAACGTGCCCCTGATCGTAGGCGCTGGTATCCACGTCAACTTCCACCAGCCGCACGTTCGCGTCGCGGCCGTGCTCGGCGACCCAATTGGTGGAAACGAGCACTTCCGGATGTACGTAGTCGCCCATGTAACTACCTCCTTCGCTTGTGAAATGAAACGGGAGCCCTAAAATACCGTAAATTAAGTATAGTTTCTAGTCTTCTCCCCTAATTCTCTTTAAGAGGAGAGGAGGTTTCGGCTCTCTTCGGCCGCTCAGACGGCCTTAAGCTCCGCGCCGGTCGATTCATATTCGATGCGCATGAGCCATTGAGGACGCATACCTTTTCGTTCGAGCCAGCGTTCGGCGGTTTCGCGGTCGGGGGCTTCGAGTTCGGCCAGCATTCTTCCTTCGACGAAATTCCAGGTGGTGCGGCGGAGGGTGACGGCTTCGGAATCAGTGGCGAGAGATTTAACGAGGGCTTCAGCTGCCTGGCGCGTCATGCAGGCCAGCGTGTGCAGCGATAGATAGCGCGGCATTACGTGTTCCTTCCGTTCCCGGCCGCGTCTAGAACGTGGTGACGGCCAAGAAGATGTCTTCGAGTGAGGGCGTCGTATCGTCGGTGACGATATTGTTGGAGAAAGAGAGGAATGCGGCGAAGCCCGCCTGGGTGGTGATGGCGGGATAAAGGCTGTCGCCATTGCCAATGGTGGTGCCGTCGCCGGCGACGGAGATGAGCGCCGTGCGGGGCGTGCAAGCTGACGTAGCACCGATACAAGTGTCGCGGGCGAAAATCTGCTCGAATCCGTTGGTCTGCGCCGAGACCAGGTTGGAAGCCTTCGAGCCGAACAAAACGTAACGGCCAGACTGGTCGGTGACGGGATGCTCGGACAGCGCGTTGCCGGGCGAAGAGCCGTCGGTGGCGACCGAGAGGAGCGAAGTTGAGGGCGTGCATCCGGACACGCCGGCGCACATATCGCGTTCATACACCTGCTGGGGAGTACCGGAGACGAAGCCCGCGCCGATGAGGTTGGTGGCCTGGGAGCCGAAGACGACGTAGCGACCGTCGGAGCTAAGGGCAGGTTGAACGCTCGGAGCGTTGCCGGGACTGGTGCCGTCGGAGGCGATGGAAATGAGGCTGGTCGACGGGGTGCAGCCGCTCGTGACGCCGGTACACGTGTCGCGCCAATAGAGCTGCTGGGTTCCGGAGCTTGGGACGCTGACCAGGTTCGTGGCCGTCGACTGGAAAGCGACGTAGCGGCCGCCGCTGGACACGACGGGCGTGGCACTCGCGCCGTCGGAAGGCGTGACGCCATCGGAAGCAAGGCTTACGAGAGTCGTCGTCGGCGTGCAGATGCCGATGGCATTCAGGCAGGTGCTGCGCTCGTAGACTTCCGTGGCTCCGGTTGTTGCCTGCGAAGTGAGATTGGTGGCGTTGGAGACGAAGACGATGTACTGGCTGTCCGGGCTGATATAGGGCTCGGTGCTGGAGCCATTGGCGGGAGAAACACCGTCGGCGGCCAAGCTGACGAGAGTGGTGGAGGGAGTGCAACCGGAGGCGGCTCCCATGCAGGTATCGGTCAGGTAGATTTCGTTGGTCGTGCCCGAGATCATTACGCTCGAAACCAGATTCGTGGCTTTCGACGTATAGGCGATGTAGCGTCCGTCGCTCGAGATGGAGGGCTGGAGGCAGTCGGCATTGGGGGGCTGGCTGTTGTTGCCGACGCTCGCGAGGGCGGTTTGCGGCGTGCATCCGGTGGCGATGCCAAGGCAAGTATCACGCACGAAGACGTTGGCGACCCCATTGGACAAGTTGGAGACCAGGTTCTGGGAAACCGAGCTGAAGGCGATGAAGCGGCCACCGCCGCCGATCACCGGTCCCGAAAGGCCCAGGTTTCCGATGCCGTTCGCGGCCTGGTCACCCGTCGAGTTGACGTCCACCAGAGCCGGCAATCCCTCGCCGTTCGGGCCGGGGATCACCTGGAAGAAAGCGTTGGCCGAGGTGCCGCCGCCGGGAGCGGGGTTGACGACGGTGACGAAGGAGGTGCCAGCCTGGGCGAGTTGCGGCGTATTGACGGTCGCCGTGAGCTGGCTTGGCGAAACGAAGGTGGTGGTGAGGGGCGTTCCGTTCCAGGCGATGGAGCTAGCCGGCTGGGAGCAAGTGGTTGTCGTGGTACCGTTCGACGTCGTCGTGGTGACGGTGAACTGCGCGCAGGTGAAGCCGGTGCCGTTCACAGTGATTGTGAAGCTGGGCGCGCTGGCGATGGAGGTCGTCGGGGAAATCGAGCTAATCGTGGGCGGGGGATTGTTCACATTGAAGGGGACGCTGAGCGAACTGCCGCCGCCCGGCGGGGGATTAATGACGGCGATCTGGGCGGTGCCGGGCGTCTCGGTCAAGGTGCTCGAAACGGCGCCAAAGATCTCGGTGGGATTTGCGAAGCTGGTGGGCAGGTTCTGGCCGTTCCAGGTGACCACCGATGTCGATACGAAGTTCGTTCCCTTCACGGTGAGGGTCAAGCCGCTGCCGGCAACAGTCGTGCCGGTGGGCTGGATCGATGCGATCGTCGGAACAGGGCTGGTGACTGGATTGATGGTGAAATTGACCGCATTGGAAGGACCGCCGCCGGGAGGCGGGTTGACCACCAGAACCGGGGCAGAACCCGGCATCGAAATCAAACCTGGAGCGATCTGGGCCTGCAACTCACCCCCGTTGACGAAAAGGGTTCTCTGGGGCACGCCGTTCCAATCGATGAAGGCGCCGAAGACGAAATTGTTCCCCTTCACGGACAGCGTGAAAGCGGCGCCGTTGGCCGGAGCGCTGTTCGGGGAAAGGGAACCGACCGACGGTACCGGATAATTGATCGTCTGGCTGCAGGCGGCTGACACCAGGATCACCGCCATCAGAAAAGCCGCGCGCAGGGTACCACCGGCCGTCTTCACTGGATTCCTCCGCCACATCAGGACGCCCGGCTTCGGGCGCCGAAACCGTAAAGATAACATATCCGCCGCTTTCGCTCCTGTCGGCGGCCTCCTCCGGGCACACTGCGGATGGAGTGGAGAAATCTTCCAGGCCCTCGGTCCTGAGGCCAGGGACAGAAATACAGGCTAGGGAAACGCCGCCCGTCCATTCACCAGTCGCGAACGACAGAACCGATCAACCGATGGCGGCCAAAACACCTACCCACCCGAGCAGGAAGACCAGCCAGATCACGACCACAACCGCCAAGGCGCTGCCGAATTTCACTTTTCTCGAGGAACTTGCCGCGGTGTAGCCAATCGCCAGCAGAGCGATGATCCAGAACACAAACAGGTCAAGCGAACTACTAAGCGTCTGGAGCCAGAGCGGCTCGCCGGCCAGCAGAAACGCGCCGACGTTGGACATCACCAGATTTTGCAGGTTGACGCCTTCGGGCGGACGCACCCACACGACCACCAGGCCGATCAGGCCTTTGAGTATTCCGGGCATAAAGGAGTGGGTTGTGATTCCGAGCGATTGCCGGAACCCGATTCCGCCTCCGAAAACGACGTTGAAGGCGGCGAGGAAAATGCCGGCGATGATCAGTACGACAATCACGTTGCCCACCGTGCCGCCGAGGTAGCCGAGCATGGGTGCGATTTTGAGCGCGCGCGCGATGCGCTGCTGCTGCTCGGCGGGAGACAACTGCTGAAATTGGGAATTGTTCGCCAGCTGTTTCTCGATAATGCCACGCCAGCCGATCCGGTGACTGAAGCTGAAGATCAGAACGAGGTTGATCGCGAGCAGCAGGAGCAGCGGCAGCAGCCAGGTGGGCTTGCGCGCGATGGATTCGAACGTCGGACGCGGGCTCACCAGCGCGCCGACCACCCGGCCGAATGCTCCCGTCTCGGTGACGTTTTGCGGATTCACTTCTTCGCTGGCCATGTTGGCTCTCCTTCGTGCGCTTCGCTTGCCGGGGTCCGGCCGCCGCCAGGCTGCAGCGGCGGCTTTTTTCGTCGACCAGTAAGCTAACCCATATCGGGCCGCGGTAGAAGCAGGATTGTTCGAGCGGGCGACTGCGGGGAGTATGTCGTGAGGGCGGCACGTGGCACTTGCTTCCGGGCACCTATCTGCAACAGGATGAAGAAAGCGGAAACATGAAGCCCGTGAACAAAACTCTGCCCGGTCTGGGCATTGCCCTGGTCCTTGCCGGCATACTCACGGCCAGCCTGTGGCCCACGCGCGGTGAAGTCGAGGTGCAGGTGCAGCGCGTGGAGCGCCGCGATCTGGTGGCAACGGTGCGCGCCACGGGGATGGTTTTTCCCAGACGGTACACGAATGTGCTGGGGCAGGGTTACGGCCGCGTGACGGATGTCCTGGTTCACGAGGGCGAGCAGGTGCAGCCGGGCGACGTTCTGCTGGAGACGGATGCGGTGCAGGCCGCCTCGGTGGTTCGCGCAAAACAGGCGGCGCTGGCCGGGGCGCAGGCGGCATTGCGGGCCGCCGTGGCGGGCGTTCGGGGAGCGCGGGCGGCGGTCTCGCAGCGGCAAGCGGATGTGGCAAAGGCGAAGTTCGACTGGGACCGCGGGCGCGCGCTGTACAAGGCCGAGGTGATCTCCCGGCGGAGTTTCGAGAATTACCGCTCCACGTACGACGGCGCGGTGGCAGCGCTAGCCGCCGCGCGGGCGCAACTGGCGGAGGCCCGCGCGGAGGAGTCGCGCGCGAGCGGCAATTTGGCCAACATCCAGGCCACGCTCGCCCACGCCGAAGACGTCTTGAGCAAGACGGTGTACCGGGCGCCGATCCCGGGCACGGTCACGAATATCACCGCGCGGGTGGGCGAAGACGTGATTCCCGGTGTGCCCGACTC
>JAGWOX010000150.1 GCA_028877145.1 Acidobacteriota bacterium
GCTGCCGGTCAATGACTTCCTTGCCGTGCTCGACGGCATCTTCGGCGCGCTCGCGAATTTCCCGCGCCTTTCGTTGAGCGTATTGGCGGCCCTCATCGGCCTTTTGTGACAAGTACTTCCGGGTCTCTTCTCCGGATTGCGGCGCAAACAGAACCCCGACCAGCGCCCCGATTCCAAGTCCAACCAGGAAGTACGTGAACTTTGCTCCATTGTTCTCGCTCATGGTACCGCCTCCTAAGCCAACGTACCATAGCTGTAAGTGGGCTGCAATATCCGGCCCGGGAGGGGACTTTCCGCTTAGCACTTTGTTTAGTACGCCTGCATCCCATGGCGCCCGGTCGGGTCCGGCGCCGGACCGCGGACTCCTTGACGCCATGCAAACGAGCCTGTAGATTGAACTTTTAGCCGTTTTTATGCAGGACGCCCTTCTCCATTTTTCTCCCGCGGATCGCCCCTGCTGCCAATGGCGGCGGAAGCGCGACCTGCGAGGGGGCTCTATGCGCGAGCCGCGCCGCTCGGACGTGGTCGTGTCTTCGGGTCGGCTACGTTTCTTTCTTCCGCTCCTGATCGCTGCCGGATTGCTCGCTGGGGCCGGTGTCCCGCGAGCCCGGGCGGCGAGCCAAAGCGAATCTCAGGAGTCCCAGGGGCCAAGCGCCATCCAGGTGCGGACCAATCAGCAGCTTTTCGCCACGCTCTGCGCGCTCTACGCTGCCGGGTATCCCGACATTCCCGCCGACACCCCGCCGCCGCTGCGGAAGATGGTCCTGCGTCTGTCCACATCCGACGACCCGAGCGTGCAGGCCCTGCGCACGTTCTACAAACAGCACCGCCAAAGCTCGAATCAAGCCACACTCGCTCAATACGTCTCTTTCGCGATGGTCGTCAGTGGGCCTCCGCTCTTCGGATACCTCGTGCCCCAGGAGGGCCTCCCGCCCGACGTCCGCGACCTCGACGGTTTCCAGAAGCTCCTGGCCGATTTCTACGCCGCTGATCACATCGACGAACTGTGGCAGCAGGTGAAGCCGTTCTACGACGCGGAAGCGGACCGCCTCCGCGGGCCCGTGTCCAACGTCGTGACGGTCGCGACAGCCTACGCCCGGCGCATGAACAAGTTCGAAGGCAGCCGCACCTTCACCGTGAACGTCGATCCGCTGATCGGCTCGATGACCAATATCCGGATCTACAGCGAGCGCTACGTGATCGCCGTCAATCCCGCCGTGCCCGACACCATGGACGAGATCCGTCACGCCTTCCTGCATTTTCTGCTCGATCCGCTGCCGTTCGACGATCAGGGAGACGTCGACGCGAAACGCTATCTGAAGCTTTACTCGGACAAGGCGCCACGCTTGGGAGAGGAATTCAAATACGACTGGATTTCCTACGTCGATGAATGCTTCGTGCGCGCGGTCGAACTCCATCTGCGGCGCCTGTCGGCCGGCGACCTCGCCGCGATTCTGGGCCGCGATGACAGCGACGGCTTCCTGATGGTTCGGCCCTTCTACTACGGCCTTGATTCCTACGTGCGCTCGCCGATGACGCTGGCCGAATATTTCCCTCAGCTCATGAAATCGATCGACATCAGGACCGAGGGCGCGCGCGAGGCACAGGTGGACTTCGCGCCGTCCAGCGCCGAGCCGCCGACGACGGAAGAATCGGCCGGCGACCACATCGAGAACTGGTTGGATCTGGGCAATCAGCAGATCGCCATGCAGGACGCGAAGGGAGCCGTGGCCACATTCGAGCGCGTTCTGAAACTCGATCCGAAGAACGTCCGCGGCCTCTACGGCCTGGCGATCGCTTCGGCGATGACCGGCCAGGGCCAGCAGGCGCACGAACTCTTTTCGAAGATCGTCTCGCCCCCGTTCGATTCCTACGCCGATCCATCGATCCTGTCCTGGGCGCACATCTACCTGGGACGGATGAACGATCTGGCCGGCCAGCGGGAGCGCGCGGTGGTTGAATATCGAGCCGCGCTCGCCGTTCCGGGTTTGCCGGAAGCGGCCCGCGCCGCTGCAGAGCTTGGCGTCAAGCAGCAGTACGCTCCGCCCAAGACCAAGGAAGATCCCGGCTCGAGTTCGCACCGGTGAAGTCCTGGAGGGTAAGAATCAGGTAATGAGAGTGGAGGAGAAGACCCCGATGAAATTTTTAGTTCGCACTACGCTCCTTGCCGGCCTGGTGGTGGGCCTGGCAGGGCTGCCCGCTATCGCGGCGCAGTCGCAGCAACAACAGCAGCAAAAACCGCAGCCCGGTCAGCCACAAGCGCAACCCGGGCAGCAACAAGCGCAACCCGGGCAGCAGCAACCGCAGCCTGGCCAGCAGCCTGCGGCGCAAGCCCCCGCGGCTCCGGCGCAGAACCCGGCCGAAGTGAAGGCGTACAAGAAGTTCTACGACCTTCCGGCAGCCCAGGCGCAGGACATCATTTCCGCGGGCGGCGATTTCCTGAAAAAGTTTCCCGACAGCGAGTACAACAGCGGAGTCTACGCCCGCATGGCCAACGCTTATCGCCAGTTGGGCAACGAGGACAAGATGTTCGAGATGGGCGAGGATTCCCTGAAGCTCAACCCGAACAACGTCGATATGCTCTCCCTGCTCGCTTATTCGATTCCGCGCCGCATCGATCCGAACGACCTCGACTCCTCGCAGAAATTGCAGCAGGCCGAAGACTACGCCAAGCGCGGCATTCAGTTGATCCCGACGATGATCAAGCCGGCGACCATGCCCGACGAACGCTTTGCCGCGGCGAAGAACGAGGAACTGGCCTCCTGCCACAGCGGCCTCGGCCTCGTCTACTTCTATCAGCACAACATCCCCGGCATGATCACCGAAATGGAGTTGGCGGTGAAGCTCGATCCGTCGCCCGATCCCACCGACCAGTTCCTGCTGGGCTACGCCTACACGCAGGCTGGCCGCTACGCCGACGCGGTTACGCCCCTCACGGCGTGCGCGGCGCAGCCACCGATGGCCTCGCGCTGCAAGCAACTGCTGGATACGGTGAAACAGCACGTGAAGGCAGCGCCGAAACAGTAACGAAACAACGAGGGAACCGGGGCAGCGAAATGAACGAGGGAGAGCGCGCGGAAATCGAGGCCGCGATCGGTCACCGCTTCGAGCGGCCCGAACTGCTGGAGCGCGCGCTCACCCATCGCTCCTATCGCGCCCTGGACGCCTCGAGCGATCACAACGAACAGCTCGAGTTCCTCGGCGACGCCGTTCTCGGCCTGCTCCTCGGCGAGTTCCTGGTCCGCCAGTTTCCCGCCTGGAACGAAGGCTCGCTCAGCAAAACGCGCGCCAAGCTTGCCAGCGCCCCGTCGCTCTCCGCCGCCAGCAAGCGGCTCGACATCGGCCGCTTCCTGCGGATCGGACCCGGCGAGGAGAAGACCGGCGGGCGCGAGAAACGCACGCTGCTCGCCAACGCCTACGAGGCTCTCGTCGCCGCGATCTATCTCGACGGCGGCCTTGAGGCGGCAGCGGGTTTCGTCCGCCGGTCGCTGGTCGATCCGGCCTTCGTGCGGCCACCGGAATCGTTCGCCGCGTCCGACCACAAGTCGGCGCTGCAGGAATGGCTGCAGGCGCGCGGCATGCGTCTGGCCGCCTATCGCGTCGTCGCCGAAACCGGCCCGGAACACGCCAAGACGTTCCTGGTCGAAGTCGAGGCCGGCGGCCGCGCGCTCGCGCGATCGGAAGGCATGACGAAGAAGGAAGCCGAACAGGCCGCCGCCGCGCGCGCCCTCGAACGATTGCGACAGGAAGCTCAAACGGAGACCCTAGCTCGTGGCTGAAACCACAACCGAAAAGCCCGCCACCACTGCATCGCAGGACCAGACGGCCGAAACGCGCCCCGGATGGCGCGAATCGGTCGAGTCGCTCCTGGTGACCATCATCCTCGCGCTGTTCGCCACCTGTTTCGTCGTCCAGGCGTTCAAGATCCCCTCGCCGTCGATGGAACCCACGCTGCTCGTTGGCGATCACCTGCTCGTCAACAAATTCATCTTCGAGGGCAACGGCGCATGGTACGACCGCTTCCTCCCCTATCGCGCCATTCGCCACGGCGATGTCATCGTCTTCAAGTTTCCCTTTCAGGACCATCCCCACTACGTGAAACGCGTGATCGGCTTGCCCGGCGACAAGGTGAAAATCATCAACTCGGTCGTCTACGTGAACGGCCAGGCGCTCAAGGAGCCTTACGCGGTCCACGACGCGGCCGCCTACGATCCCTTCGCCGAAAATTTCCCGCCCACGAATCAGGATTATCTCGACGCCGCCGTTCTCCCGCAGTGGCGGCAGGAATTGCCGCATTACGTCGACGCCGCCGGCGAAATCGTCGTCCCGCCCGGCCACTATTTCGTGATGGGCGACAATCGCGATCACAGCTGGGACAGCCGCTACTGGGGCTTCGTTCCCCGCGATGCGATCATGGGCCGCCCCGTCGTCATCTACTGGTCGCTGAAGGAGCCCGACGAGACCACCGACGACGTGGCGCCGCCACCCAGTTCGCGCAACTGGATGTTCAGCGTAATCGATACGCTCCTGCGCCTGCCCGTGGAAACCCGCTGGGACCGCATGATGCGCGAAGTCCATTAGCGCCCCCGTAGCGCAGCCACTCCTGGCTGCGGCCTTTTGCAAACGTCACCTCCGTCCCAGTCCCCGCCACCAATCCCCAAAACCTGTTACCGAGTTCCCACCTCCTACCAGAATCTGTCATCCTGAGCGAAGCGAAGGACCCCGATACTACGTCTCCCGGTCCCTATCCCCAGGCTGTCATGCTGAGCGGAGCGAAGCATCCCGATAGCGGTGAGGCTGAGTAGAGCCACTGGAACCACCTGGCATCACCCCGTGGCCTCTCCTTCCCAATTCCGTCGCGCCATTGCCCCTGCGTCTTTCCTTCCCCTCACCCTTCTGTCAAAATTCACTCTTCATGAAACGACGCACAAAGTGGCTGCTCGCGGCAGCTGGCGCGCTGGCGCTGGTCTTCGTGGCCGACTACGCCGCCACGCAATTCGTGCACTCGCAGCGCGTCCAAAAAGCTCTCACCGCGCGCCTCGCGGCCACGTTCGGCCGGCCCGTCCAGGTCTCCGGATACGATTTCAGCCTGTGGGACGGCCCGCGCATCGAAGCCGATTCGGTGACGGTCGGCGAGGACCCTCGCTTCGGCAATGAATATTTTCTCCGCGCGGCCTTGCTCGAGGCGCGCCTGCGTCTGCGCTCGCTGCTCCTTGGCCGTGTGGAGTTCGGCTCTTTCTCGCTGTCCCAGCCGAATCTGAATGTCGTCAACGTCGGCGGCCGCTGGAACCTTGCCGATTGGCTCCCGCCGGCGATGTCGGGCCGTCCCGGCGCGCGGACCGAAACGCCGCGCCTCTACCGCATCTCCATCGACGGCGGCCGCATCAATTTCAAGCGCGGCCCGGACAAGCTGCCCTTCGCCCTGGTCGACGTGAGCGGAAGCGTCGACGAGCGCTCCCCCGGCCGTTGGGCGATCTCCCTCGAAGCGCAGCCGCTGCGCGCCGCCGTCAATCTGCAGGACGCCGGCACGCTGTACCTCGCCGGCGAAGTCGGCGGCACGTCCTCCCGCTTGCGCCCCGCCGACCTGTATTTGCGCTGGGAAGACGCTTCGCTCTCCGACGTTCTCCGCCTCGCCTTCGGCTACGACTACGGCGTCCGCGGCCGCCAGGACCTCGATCTGCGCGCGAACAGCAGCGGTGATAAATGGTTCTTCGAACTCGACGCACGTGACACCGGCGTGCACGCCTGGGACCTCGCCGTGCAATCCGGCAATCCCGCCGTGAACGTGCGCCTGGCCGGCGAATGGTCGCCCGGGGAAGCGAAGCTGACGCTCGCGGGCGGACAGATCGCCGCGCCGTCTTCGTTCGTCGGCCTGAGCGGCGTGATCGAGTGGCCCATCGTCGCGCCCGGCCAGCCGCGCGCAACCTCGCGCGGTCCGGAATTTCAGCTCCATCTCACCAGCGCCGGCGTCAGCGCGCAGGATCTGCTCTCCTGGTATCGCTCGTTCCGGCCCGGCATTTCACCCGCGCTCGAAGCCTCCGGCTGGATCGAGGGCTCACTCGATTTCGGCGGCTGGCCGCCCGGCATCCGCCAGAGTTCCCTTCAGGCCGCCGGACTCCGCATCGATGGCGGCGAACTCCGCGCGCCGGTCGAAATCAACACGGCGAATCTGGACGTATCGAACGGCAAGGCAAAGCTCGCGCTTTCCGGCCTCGACTTCGGCCCGCGGCTCGGACGGTTTCAGGTAACCGGTAATGCGCGCTACGGCACCGACCGCCGCTGGCGATACAAGCTGGCGGCGTCGGGCGCGTCGCCGCATCTGGGCGAGCTGGTGAGCGCGGTCGAGGTGCTCGGCGTTCGCCCGGCCGGCTACTGGAGGCAGTTTGAAGGCAGCGGAAAAATCGGGCTCGACTGGAGCGGCACCGTGCGCCCGTTCGAGCGCGACGTGCGCGCGTCGATCGATCTGAGCGACGCCGTATGGCGCGAGCCGTCGTTGCCCGCGCGCGTCCGCATCGAAGACGCGCGCCTGAAATTTTCCCGCGGCCTTCTGCGGCTCGACGTCGCGCGCGCGCAGGCGCTCGGCGCGACCTGGCGCGGCTGGCTCGAGCGCCGCCCGCCCGACAACGCCTGGCGCTTCGATCTCGACGCCGACCGTGTGGACGCCCGTTCGCTCGCCGCGAAACTCAGCCCGCGGCCCGAACGGCCCAGCCTGCTCGAGCGCATCTTCGGCTTCGGCCACGCCGCGGGTTCGCCGCCGCTGTGGCCGGCATCCCTCGACGCCTCGGGCAAGGTGCGCATCGGCCGCCTGCTCGCCGCTCCCGTCGAGTTCGACCAGGTGAGCGGGAAACTGGAGATCCAGCAAGGAGCGCTCGATTTGTCCGGTGCGGAAGCGCGTTTCTACGGCGGGCGAGCCGGCGGATCGCTTGGCCTCTCGGTGGAAAAACGGATGCCGGCCTGGCGGCTCGACGCGCGCCTCGATCGCGTGGAACTCGATCGATTGTCACGTGCGATCGAGGAGAAATCGCCCCGATTCGGCGGCACGGTTTCCGGCACCGTTACGCTGGCCGCGCGCGGAGCCACCGCGGCCTCGCTCCTCGGCTCGCTTTCGGGCAGCGGGAAAATCTCGATTCACCGCGCGAGTGATCGATTGGTCGATTGGCTGGCGACGCTCGAAGCTGGCCGCGCCGTTCGCGGCGCCAGTTCCTTCAGCGAAGCCCAGGCCCAGATTCATCTTGCGGCCGGGAAACTCACCTTCGACGATCTCTCGCTCTTCGGCCCGCGCGGCCATCTCCAGGCGGCCGGCGCGCTCGATCTCGCGCACGGCGCTGCATTGGAAGTGGTGGCGCGTGTGAGTCGGACCCGCCGCGGCCCGCCGCTCGAAGCCCGCTTCTATCGCGTCACCGGCAGCGCCGCCGATCCCCGCGCCGAGTTGCGCCCCGCCGCCACCCCTCCGTCGTCAGCCCCTCAGCCCCGCAGCCCTAAAAATTAGCCCCGCCAATCGCCACGGAGCCCTCGGGTGCCTCAGGCGCCGTCGTTGCGCCTGGAAGTGTTCCCTTCACCTCCCACGAGCACAATGCCGAATCTGCGCCTCGCAACAGGAAAACCCTCACCCTTAAACCCGAGAGGGTGTGACACCCGACCCGTTCGAAGGTCGAGGCGAAATGTTACAGGAGTGCCTCGTGCAGAAAGTTTCTGTGCCCCAGGCGCCGTACCTGCGCCTGGGGGTGTTGCCTTCACCTCCCACCAGCACGCCGTACCGCGCACTCGCTTTCACCGAGACACCGCTCCTCG
Organism: Acidobacteriota bacterium; assembly: GCA_028877145.1. Lineage (GTDB taxonomy): Bacteria > Acidobacteriota > Terriglobia > Acidiferrales > UBA7541 > JAKASX01. Next base: position 7,792 of record JAGWOX010000150.1, read on the forward strand.
AGCATTACGCCCCAGAGCCCGTTTGCTCCAGCATCCCGCCCATGCTAGCGTCAATTTCCGTGCCGTTCGTTCGAACCAACACGTACCTCAAGCTTCTGGCCGTGGTCCTCCTGCTCCCCGCCGTGAGTTCCGCCACCCCGAGCCAGCCCAATCGGCTGCCTCCACTCGTTCCCGGAGAAATAATCCGCTACCGCGTGGAATATCGCAGCGGCATCGTCTCCCGCGCCGCTGGCCCGATTTCGACTCCGGAATCCGCCCATCGGCTCAGCGTCTCGCTGACCGCCGTTCTTCGGCTCGATGTCCTAAGCGTGAAACAGGCCGCGAAGCAGGACACGCAAACCCGGCTGCGCGTCACTTACGAAACCTGCGACGCCCGAGTCGAAAGCGACGCCTACGATCCCGGCGCCGAGGCTCTCCAGAAACAATACGAATCCCTGCAAGGCCATTCGTTCGAATTCTCGATCGGCCCGCAGGGCCGCGTCGGCGACATCAGTGGCCTGGAAAGCCTCGAATCGGATCCCCGTGCGCGCGGCGCGATCCGCCAGTGGCTTTCGACGCTCACCTTGCCGGTCGGTTTGCCGGCCAAGGACCTGAAACCCGGAAAGAAATGGACGCGCGAAGTGCCCGTGCCCGATGCGCCGCTAGCCGGCATCGTATGGCGGACGCAGTCGCTCTATCAACAAAACAGGCCGTGCCCGCCGGCCCCCGGCGCGCCTGCCACAATCGCGAAAGAGAAGTGCGCCGTGATTGGGACAAAGCTCGACGCAGTCCGCCACGGCGACCGCAACACCACCCCGCTCACCTACAGCCGCCAGGGCCTCCGCACCAGCGGCCGCTGGCTCGCCCACGGCGAAAGCCTCAGCTACGTGTCCCTCGCCACGGGCCTCGTCACCAGCAGCACCTCCACCGAAAACAACGACATGGACATCACCATCTCCACCACCCTCAGCAATTCCCAACTGCGCTACGCCGCCCGCACCCAAAGCACATCCCAGATCACCCTGGTAGGATTCACGCGAGCCCCCACGACCAAGCCAATTCAAAATCCCCACCCTTAACCCCGAAGGGTGGGGCACCCACTTGCGGTTGAACGTAGGATTGAAGAGGAAACACCCACCATGTGACCCAAGATGATGGTGTGGGTGCCCCAGGCGCCGTAGTTGCGCCTGGGGGTGTTGCCTTCACATCCCACTCAGCACGTTGTCGAGCGTGCGCGCACCCGTCCCTAGTCCACAGGATCAATAGGAACTAAGCCAGGTTGGCCTTTCTCGTAGCACGAGTAACTGCTCCAAGCCCATTCACCAGGCTCTTTGACCAATCCTCGCTTCACCGGATTCAGGTGCATGTAGTCAAGCTTCTCTCGTCTCTTCTCAGAACTACGCACGTTGAAATCGTAGAATCGGGGCTGCCAGAAACCCGGCAAGATCGAGGTCCCTCCCGACGGGCCAACGTCACGCAAATCGCGAGACACCCGCTGTTTCAGCGCCTGGACAACCTTCGAGGGAGTGCTTCCGGCGGGCTCGCTCACGAGCAAGTGGACGTGCTCCGGCATTACGACGTAGCCGACCAGAAGCAAGGAATAACGCAGCCGAATTTTCCCGAGGACATCAACGAAAAGGTTACGCGCAGTAGCGGTTCCCAGCAGAGGCAATCGCCGGTGGCAGCTAAAGGTTAGGAAATGCAAATCACCGCGCCCGTAGTAGCGCCTCAGTCCTCGTGGCATGAAAAGGCAAAACCCCCACCCTTAACCCCGAAGGGTGGGCCACCCTTCCGTAGCTGAAGGTGTCGGTTGAATAATGCACACTCGCAAGAATCCATCGCCGGTGTCCAGTTCTGGGTGCCCCAGGCGCCGTAGTTGCGCCTGGGGGTGTTGTCTTTACCTTCCATGCACCACGATCCCAAATGTGGA
>JAGWOX010000151.1 GCA_028877145.1 Acidobacteriota bacterium
CAAACTGCGTCAAGTTGCAAAACGAACTGACACCAGAACAGAACCAGCATCCTTCGTCGACGGGATAGGAGACAGAGAGCCACAAGGTTGCACCCCCTGCATTTGTGGGGCGCGCGGACGGGCGCAAGGCTGGGAAGACGTCCGAATGGGAACGCTCGCAAAATGCCTGGTCTTCCGAGCTTATGCGCTGGTAAGTCGCAAGGCTCGTCATTATAATTCCCCGCAATGTCACTTGCACCCAAGACGCGGCTGGGCCCCTACGAAATCGTCTCGGCGATCGGCGCGGGCGGCATGGGCGAGGTGTATCGCGCCCGGGATCAGCGTCTCTCTCGGGATGTCGCCATTAAAGTCCTCTCGCCTTCTTTCGCCGGCGATCCTGATCGTCTGCGCCGTTTCGAGCAGGAAGCCCGCGCCGCCGGCGCTCTGAATCATCCCAACATTCTCGCCGTCTACGACTTCGGCACGCACAACGGCTCGCCCTATCTCGTTTCGGAATTTCTCGAGGGCGAAACGCTGCGCGAAAAACTGAGCGAAGGCCCGCTATCATCGCGAAAAGCGATCGAAATCACGGCGGGAATCGCCCAGGGCCTCGCCGCCGCTCATGAGAAGGGCATTTTCCATCGCGACCTGAAGCCGGAAAACATTTTCCTCACCCGCGACGGCCGCGCCAAAATTCTAGATTTCGGCCTCGCAAAAATCACCGTCCGCGAGCCGGAGGGCGACCAGCAGACTCGCACCCAAGCCGCCCCGCGCGCCGCCGCCACCGAGCCCGGCATCGTCCTCGGCACAGTGGGCTACATGTCTCCAGAACAGGTCCGCGGCCAAGCCGCCGACGCGCGCGCGGATATCTTCGCCCTTGGCGCGATCCTCTACGAAATGCTCTCCGGCCAGCGCGCGTTCCGTCGTGAATCGAGCGTCGAGACGATGTCCGCCATTCTGAAAGAAGACCCGCCCGAACTCTCCGCCGTAGCGCGCAACATTCCTCCGGCGCTCGAACGCATCGTCAATCACTGCCTGGAAAAAAATCCCGACCAGCGCTTCCAATCCGCCCGCGATCTCGCGTTCGATCTCGACGCTCTTTCCGGCCTATCCGGTGCCAGCGCCACCCATCGCGCCGCCGCTTCGGCCCCCGCCTTGCGCCGCCGTCTCATTTTCGCCGCCGTTGGAACGGCTGGCCTCGTGCTCGCTTGTGCCATCACCTGGTTCATCGCGCGCCGCGCCCCGGCCCCGCTCCAGCCGGAATTCCAGCGCATCACCTATCGCCCCGGCACTGTCGATGTCGCCCGTTTCGGCCCTGACGGTCAGTCAATTTTCTTTACCGCCGCCTGGCAGGGCGCGCCATTCGAGATCGATTCCTCCCGGGCGGGCAATCCCGAGTCCCATTCGCTCGGCCTGCCGCCCTCGAGCACGCTGGCTTCGATTTCTCCATCGGGGGAAATGGCCATTCTGCTCGGCGCGCACCCGCTGGTTTTCGAGTTCGGCGGAACGCTCGCCGAAGTCTCTTTGCTCGGCGGCACGCCCCGTCAGATTCTTGCCGACGTCGCCGATGCCGATTGGTCTCCCGAAAACAGCCAATTGGCCGTAGTTCACTACAGCACGAGCAGCCAGCGTCTCGAATTCCCCATCGGTAAGGTCCTCTACCAAACCCAGGGCTGGATCGGGAACATCCGCTTCTCTCCCAAGGGCGACAGAATCGCCTTCGCCGACCACCCCGTCCTCACCGACGACGCCGGCTCCGTCGCCGTGGTCGGCCTGGATGGAAAAGTGAACACACTTACCTCCCAATTCGACAGCCTCGGCGGCCTGGCGTGGTCGCCCTCCGGCGACGAAGTCTGGTTCACCGCCAGCCCGACGGGAAATATTGCCGCTCTCTACGCCGTTTCTCTTACTGGCAATCAACGCCTGCTCGATCGCATTCCAGGCAACCTCCGCCTGCGCGACGTCTCTCGCGACGGTCGCGTTCTCGCCGTCCAGGAAAATGCCCGCATCGAAATGAACGGCGGCCCGGTGTCCGGCGGCACCGAGCGCGACTTGTCTTGGCTCGATTGGTCTCTGGCCGCCGATCTCTCCGCCGATGGCAGCCAGGTGCTGTTCACCGAAGGCGGCGAGGGCGGCGGCCCGAACTACTCGGTTTACTTGCGCCCGACAGATGGCGCACCGGCAGTCAGGCTCGGTGACGGTCAGGCCTTGGGCCTATCGCCGGATGGAAAATGGGTGCTCGCCTTCCACCCCCATACTGCGAACCAGGGCCTGTTCCTTCTTCCTACCGGGGCCGGCCAGCCGCGCGAGATCCCCCACACCCAGAAGAATCTTTGGGCAGGCTGGTTTCCCGACGGCAAGCACATTTGGTTCCTCGGCGTTGAACCGGATCATCACCCGCGCATCTACCTCCAGTCGATCGATGGAGGAGCGACTCGCCCGATTTCTCCCGAAGGCGTCGCCACAAGGAGACAGCCCTTCTCGCCCGATGATCGCACCTTCTTTGCCCAGGATCTCGCTTCCAACAAATGGCTGCTCTATTCCGTCGAGGGTGGTGCACCACGTCCCATCGCTGGCCTCGAGCCCGGCGACCAGCCCCTCCGCTGGTCTTCCGACGGCCGCTCCCTCTTTATCTCCCATGTCGGCTTGCCCACCGACATTTATCGTCTCGACCCGTCCACCGGACATCGCGACCTGCTCAAACAGCTGATGCCCGGCGATCCTTCCGGCGTTTCGGGCCTTAACTTTCCGGAAATCTCGGCCGACGGCAAAGTCTACCTCTATTCCTACGGCCGCACTCTCGACGATCTCTATCTCATCCGCGGCCTCCACTGACGCGTTTCCTGGTTCGCACCGTCCGGCCGGCCTCCCCTCCGCTCCTCCGTTCCCCCTCCGCCCCGTCTGCGCTGCTTACGTAAACGCTCCTGTAGCAACTTCGCAACTCCGGCGCTATGCTTACGCGCCGGAGCATTTGTCCCGATTGCTTCCTTTCGGTGCCCCTCCCATGCCGGCCGCAAAGACCCCAAATTGTCCAGCCCTGAAAAAGTGAACCCACTGAAAATCCACCACTTATCCCCATTTTCCATAGACTCGTGTCCAGCCTTACGCCGTTCAAGTGACACTTCGCGCTTGGGAACCAACCAGCAGAAACTCACTGAATGCGCGAGACTTACGCCCGTTCCCATTTCCGCCGCGTCAGCCTCCCCCATCCTTGTGACACTTCGTGACGCTTCACTCGCTGGAAGCGCGCTAGCATGGGTGCCGGAGAATCCGTTGCTCGAAGCCTTCATCATCGCCGCTCTCATCATTCTGGCCCTCGCCGCATCCGGCTTCGCCTGGCAGAAACTCGGTGCCGTTGCCGATTTCCGCCGCCATCCCCCGCCGGGCCGCCTGGTGGACGTTGGCGGCCACCGGCTTCACGTCCTCGACAAAGGCAAAGGCCGTCCAACGGTGGTTTTCGAAGCTGGCCTTCCCGGGAGCGTGCTGAGCTGGCATCAGATCCAGAACGAGCTGGCGCGAGTGGTGCGCGTCGTCAGCTACGATCGCGCCGGCCTCGGCTGGAGCGATCCCGGCCCCGAGCCGCGCACCGCCGAACGCATCGTCGAGGAACTCCACCTACTGCTCGATCGCGCCGCCATTCCCGGCCCATACATCCTCGTCGGCCATTCCTTCGGCGGCCTTACCACGCGCCTTTTCGCCGCGCGTTACCCCGATGATGTCGCCGGGCTTGTGCTGGTCGATCCGGTAGGCCCGGCCGAATGGGTGCCACTCACCGAGCGCGAACGGCGTCGCTTGGCTGGCGGCGCGAAATTGTGCCGGCGAGCGGCGGGACTGGCGCGTTTTGGCGTCACGCGCCTCGTGGCGTTGCTCGCTCGCGCGGGCGCGCACACGATCGCGCGCATCGCCGTCCTTTTCATCAGCAACGGCGTCCTGGTCGATACGCGCTCGACGATCGGCCCGCTGGGAAAACTGCCCGCGGAGGAGCGCGCGATCGTGCACATGTTCTGGGTGCAGCCGAAATTCTACGCGGCGATGGCCGGCCAGATCGAATCGCTGCCGGAAAGCGCGGTGCAGGTGGCGCGGGCCGACGACCGGCTTGAGGGAAAACCCGTACTCGTCATTTCGGCCGCGAATGCCAATCCCGCGCGCCTCGCCGAGCAGATATCCATCGCCCAGCTTTCTTCACGCGGCCGGCATCTGGTGGCCGGTGCCAGCGGGCATTGGGTGCAACTCGACGAGCCGGAACTCGTCGCCGGAGCCATTCTCGAGGCGATCGCCGATCTCGGCCGTCCGCCCGCTCCGCCTTCGCGCGATCCGGTTCGGCACACCATCCATTGATGCCGGCGGCGCCGCGCTGAATCCTTGCGCACGCTCATTTCCTGTGATAGAAGCGCATTGCCTGTTGCACGGTACGATCACGTCCGATAGTGGAATTTTGGGGTGTGGAGGCTGAACGGTGAAGACCTGGCTCAAAACCTTGGCAAGCGCATGTCTGTTGGCCGGCGTGGTGGCGTTGGCGGCGGGTTCCGGCATTGCAACACCACCGAAAACCGAGTCGGAAACGATGATGGGCTTTTCGCCACAGGCGGCAACCGCCGAAAGCGCCTGGGAACAGAAATTCGGCGCGATTCCCCAGCGCGACAATATCCGCGAGTTCATGAAAGTGCTCAGCGCCGAGCCGCACGCCGTTGGCCAGCCGTACGATCACAAGCTCACGCAATACATCCTCGATCAATTCAAAAGCTTCGGCCTCAACGCCCACGTCGAGACCTTCTACGTTCTCTTTCCCACGCCGACCGAGCGCGAGGTGGAGATGACCGCGCCAACGCATTTCAAGCTCACGCTGAAGGAACCGGCGGTCGCCGGCGATCCCACTTCCGGCCAGTCGGGCCAGATGCCCACCTACAACGCGTATTCGCCCGATGGCGACGTCTCCGCTGAACTCGTCTACGTGAATTACGGTTTGCCCGAGGATTACGCCCAACTGGCGAAGCTGAACATCAGCGTGAAAGGGAAAATCGTGATCGCGCGCTACGGCCATTCCTGGCGCGGCATCAAGCCCAAGGTCGCCGCCGAGCATGGCGCCATCGGCTGCATCATGTATTCCGATCCGCGCGACGACGGCTATTTCCAGGGCGACGCTTTCCCCAAAGGCCCCTACCGCCCCGAGGAAGGCGTGCAGCGCGGCGATATCGCCGATGAAGCCGCCACGTGGGCCGGCGATCCGCTGACGCCCGGCTGGGGCGCAACGAAAGACGCCAAGCGGCTGACGATGGCCGAGGCTGCGCCCGTCTTCGCGAAAATTCCGACGATGCCGATTTCCTACGCCGACGCCACCCCGCTGCTCAAGGCGCTCGGCGGCCCGGTCGCGCCGGAGCCGTGGCGCGGTGCGCTGCCCTTCACCTATCACATCGGTCCCGGTTCGACCGTGGTGCACATGAAGCTGAAATTCGACTACGCGCAGCACGCCGTCAACGACGTTGTCGCGGTGATTCCCGGCAGCGAATGGCCCGATCAGTGGGTGATGCACGGCAACCATTACGACGCGTGGGTCAACGGCGCGGAAGATCCGATCAGCGGCACGTCCACGGTGATGGAAGACGCGCGCGCCTTCGGCGAACTTCTGAAACAGGGCTGGCACCCGAAGCGCACCATCATCCTGGCCACCTGGGACGGCGAGGAGCCCGGCCTGTTCGGCTCAACCGAATGGGCGGAGGACCATGCCGCCGAGCTCGAGAAGAAAGGCGTCGCCTACATCAACAGCGATACGAGCGGCCGGGGCATCCTCGGCATGGAAGGCTCGCACACGCTGGAAAAATTCCTGAACCAGATCGCGCGTGATTTCAAGGACCCGGTTTCGGGCAAGACTCTCTACGAAATGGCCCGCGAGCGCGAACTCGAAGCCGCGAAAACGCCAGAAGCGCGCCAGAGGATCGAGAGCCGTTCCGATCTGCGCATCGGCGCGCTCGGCTCCGGTTCCGATTACAGCACGTTCATCGACCATCTCGGCATCGCCTCGGCGAATCTCGGCTTCTTCGGCGCGGGCGGTGGTGGCGTCTATCACTCGATTTACGACGATTTCTACTGGTACACGCATTTCGGCGATCCCGATTTCGCCTACGAGCAGAAGTTCACCCAGGTGATGGGCGTGACGCTCATGCGGCTGGCCGATGCGCCGGTGCTGCCTTTCGATTACACCGACTTCGCCGACACCATGAGGCTCTACGTGAGCCAGCTCAAGGAACTTCATGAGAAAACGGCGAATGCGCCGGCGTTCGATTTCACGCCGCTCGACGCCGCCGTCGCGCGCCTGGAGCAGGCGGCGAACGACTACGCGAAGGCCTATCAGGATGCGGTGAGCTCCGGCAGCGTCTTCCAGAAGTCGCCGGCCGAGCTGGCCGCTCTGAACGAAGCGATCTACAGCGTCGACCGGAAAATGGACACGCCCGAAGGCTTGAGCAACGGCCGCTATCGCGGCTGGTACAAGAATGAAATTTACGCGCCGGGCGTCTACACCGGCTACGGCGTGAAAACCCTCCCCGCCATCCGCGAAAACATGGAACAGGGCAACTGGGCCGCCGCGTCGCAGGGCGAGCAGGTGGTTGCCGGCGTATTCAACGCCATGGCCGCGCAGATCGACGCCGCGCGCGCCAAACTAAAACGAGGCTTGCCGCGAATACCGGCATGCCGCTCGGACCACCGTAACGGGAACTCGGAGCGCGGCGCGGACGGGAATTTCCGCGCCACTGCCCTCCGGCTCCTCCGCCGCACTCGAAAACCAATTCACTCCCCGCGACGAACCCGCCGGGATGGAGTATGAAGCAAAAGAACCGAAAGCTCGCGGAGACCAAACTCGGCGGATTTCGCGGCGCTCCGATTGTCGTGCTGGCGCTGGCGCTCTGCCTGCTGGCGGGAGGGTCGGTGATGTCTTCCGAACCATTGCCTGAAAACGTGAATGCCGCGTCCGCGCCGCGTCCTCCCGCCGATCTGGTGATCTTCGATGGGCACGTCTACACCGTCGATCCTAAGCATCCGAAGGCCGAAGCAGTCGCGGTTGTGGCTGATCGGATCGTCGCCGTCGGCAGCGACGAGGAAATTCACCAGTGGATCGGCCCGGGAACCCGCACGATCGACGCCCACGGCCACACGGTGATGCCCGGCTTCATCGATTCCCACGTGCATTTCGTCGATGGCGGCGCTTCGCTTTCGAGCGTGCAACTGAAAGACGCCTCGACACCCGGGGAATTCACCGCGCGCATCGGCGCCTATGCCCGCACGCTCTCGCCCGGCGAATGGGTGCTCGAAGGCGAATGGGACAACGACCGCTGGGGCGGCCAATTGCCCACGCGCGAGTGGATCGACCGCGTCACACCAAAGAATCCGGTCTTCATCGAGCGCTACGACGGCCACATGGCGCTCGCCAACAGCCTCGCGCTCAAGCTCGCCGGCGTGACGCGGGAAACCAAAGCGCCCGAAGGCGGAGAAATCGTGCACGACGCCGCCGGCGAACCAACCGGCGTCCTCAAGGACGCGGCCATGGACCTGGTGGATCGCGCGATTCCGCCTTCCACCGAGCGGCTGCGCCGCTCGGTCCTCGCCGCTCTCGACGAGGCGCGTAAGGACGGCGTCACCTCGGTCGACGATATCAGCCTCGCCCCTCACGTCCGCATGTATCAGCGGCTGCTCGCCGAGGGAAAACTGACCGCGCGTATCTACTGCATCACGCCGATGCCCGATTGGCAATCGCTGGCGAAGGAAGGCATTCAGGCCAATTTCGGCAGCGACTGGATCAGGATGGGTGCGGTGAAGGGCTTTGCCGACGGCTCGATCGGCTCGCGCACCGCGCTCATGTTCGATCCTTACACCGACCAGCCCGGCAATCGCGGCCTGATGAACCAGATGATGTATCCCGAGGGGAACATGCTGCGGATGGCGCTCGGCGCCGACAAGGCCGGGCTGCAGATCGCCGTCCACGCGATCGGCGATCGCGCCAACCGGATCATGCTCGATGTCTACACCGAGGTGGAAAAGGAAGACGGGCCGCGCGACCGCCGTTTGCGCATCGAGCACGCGCAGCATCTGCGCCCGCAGGATTTGGACGCGTTCGCCGGCCTCCACGTGATCGCTTCGGTGCAGCCCTATCACGCCATCGACGACGGCCGCTGGGTGGAAGCGCGCATCGGCCATGAGCGCGCCCGCACCAGCTACGCCTACGGCATGCTACTCGAGCACGGCGCGCGCCTGGCGCTCGGCACTGACTGGCCCGTCGCCCCGCTCAATCCGTTGCTCACGGTATACGCCGCCGTCACCCGCGCCACACCCGACGGCAAGCATCCCGGCGGCTGGTTCCCCGAAAACAAGCTCACGCTGGAGCAAACGATTTACGGCTACACGATGGGCTCGGCGTACGCCCAATTCAACGAAAACGAAAAAGGGTCGCTGACGACCGGCAAGCTGGCCGACATCATCGTGCTCGACCGTGACCTATTCGCGATTCCCGCCACCGACATCAAGAACGTCCACGTGACGGAAACGATCGTCGGCGGCAAGGTCGTCTATTCCGCGGCCGCCCGGTAGGACACCTCGGGCTATCGGTGTCCTGCTCGTGATTCCCACCGCAAAAATGTTGTGGCCGCGGAGGCGCACTGGGTGCAGAATTGGCCCGCCTTACGAAGGGATCGATCAAGATTTCATCATGGAGGCCCAAAATGCTCGAACGCCGTGAATTTCTGCAGCGCGCCGCCGCTGCCGCCGCACTGATTGGTCTGCCGTTGCCGCAACTCGAAAAGGAGTTTTGCCAGGAGGCGCCGCCGCTCCCTTCGCCCGCCCTCTATCAAACCAATGAAGAAGCGTATTGGGCACAGCTGCGCCCGCAGTGGCTTTTGGCGAAAGGCCGGATCGACCTGAATTGCGGCTCGGTGGGCTGCACGCCGCTGCCCGTGCTGCACGCGATGATCGACAACGTCCTCCACGACGAGGAGTTCGTCGATCCCTACTATCCGTGGTTCGGCTACGAGGAGAACCCGCCGCTGCACGAACTGGTCGATTCCCTTTCGCAATTCCTCGGCGTCTCTCGCGACGATCTGGCCATCGTGCGCAACGCCACCGAGGCCAACAACACCATCGGCAACGGGCTCGAGATGAAGCCCGGCGACGAAGTGCTCATCACCGATCAGGAGCATCCGGGCGGGCGCTGCGTCTACGACCAGCGCGTGGTGCGGCACGGCATCAAAATCAATGAAGTAAAGCTGCCCAAGCCGCCCGCCTCCGCCGAACAGATTGTCGATCTCTTCGAGCAAGCCATCACGCCGCGCACCCGCATCATCGCGTTCAGCCACATCACCACCATCACCGGCCTCGTGCTGCCGGCGAAGGAAATCTGCGCCTTGGCGCGCAGCAAGGGCATTCTGACGCACATCGATGGCGCGCACGCCACCGGACAGATTCCGCTCAATATCACCGACATCGGCTGCGATTCCTACGGCAGCAGCCCGCACAAATGGCTGCTCGCGCCAAAGGGAACGGGCTACCTCTACGTGCGCGACGAACTGCAGAAGCAGTTGTACGTGAACATCGCCTCGGGCAGCTGGCAGGATTATTCGCTGAAGGCGTACCGCTTCTCGAACCTCGGCACGTCAAACCTTTCCATCATGGTGGGGCTAAAGGCGGCCGTCGATTTCTACAACACGAT
>JAGWOX010000152.1 GCA_028877145.1 Acidobacteriota bacterium
ACGAACCGTTGCGGCGTCGCGGTGGCGCGATCGTGGATGGAGTTTAGCTTCGCTCAGGGTGACATGGAGGTGAGCAGGGTCCGGGTGCCCAGGTCGCGGGAAGATCGCGCTACCGCGAGCGAAATTCCTGGACGATTTTTGCTCCGGAACTGGTGCCGATGCGCGACGCGCCTGCCTCGACCATTCGCTCGAGATCGGCGAGTGAGCGAATGCCTCCCGAAGCCTTCACGCCCAGCCGGGAGCCGACTACCGAGCGCAGCAGCGCAACGTCTTCCACCGTGGCGCCGCCGGGGCCGAACCCCGTGGACGTTTTCACGAAATCAGCCCCGGCATTCATCGCCGCCGTGGCTCCGCGCACTTTTTTCTCATGAGTCAGCAGCGCGGTTTCGAGAATTACCTTGAGCAGGGCGCCGCGCGCGTGGCAAGCGCGCGCGAGTTGACGGATTTCGTTTTCGACGGCCGCGTCGTCGCCGGCGCGCAGCGCGCCCACGTGGATCACCATGTCGATTTCCGCCGCGCCCAGCCGCAGCGCGCTCTCCGCCTCGAACAGCTTCGTGCGGGTGAGGCTCGCGCCCAGCGGGAATCCGGTCACGGCGCACACTTTCACCCCGCTTCCGGCCAGCAGTGAAGCGGCCAGCGGAACGTAAGCCGGATTCACGCATGCGGAGATGAAATTAAATTCGCGGGCTCCGGCGCAAAGGCGGCGAATGTCGTCGGGAGCCGCTTCGGGCTTGAGCAGCGTGTGGTCGATCAGGCGAACGAGTTCGGCTTCGGTCATGGCGTGTGCTTGGGATGTCCATGCTCGTTGAGTTCGGGCTCCGGGACGAGCGCGCAGATGTCCTTCAGATTCCGGTACCGCTCGCCGAAATCGAGCCCGTAACCCACAACGAACTGATTGGGAATCGAGATGCCGACGTAGTCGCCGCGAATGTCCGGCACGATCCGGCGCGAAGGCTTATCGAGCAGCGCGGCGATGCGCAGCGTTTTGGGCCGCCGCTCCTCCAGGATGCGGCGCAGATAGTCGAGCGTGAGCCCGGTATCGAGAATGTCCTCGACCAGAATCACGTTCATCCCCTCGATGCTCGAATCGAGGTCCTTGATCAGCTTTACCTGGCCCGAGCTGTTTCTCTCGCGCCCGTAGCTGGCCACGGCCATGAAATCCACCGAGACTTCCAGGTCGATCTCGCGAATCAGATCGGACAGGAAGACGCACGCGCCTTTCAGCACGCCTACCAGATGAACGTGCTCGCCGCGGAAATCGCGCGTGATGCGCCGGGCGATCTCGCGCACCTTCCGCCGAATCTCCGCGCGCGGAACCAGAACTTTCAGCTTCTGCGATTTGGCCACGATTCGAATCCCGCCTGCGAAGCGACCAACTTTACTGTAGCGTTCCGGCGCTTGCAAGAGCGCGGGCTGTGCTGAACCCGAACGCCGCCTGCGGCTTGCAATTGTGGCGCGATGTGCGGGATGCTGGGTGCCGCGTGAAATGCCCCGGCCGCTGAGGCAAACGGGGATGGCGGACGGCACGCGCGGAACGAAACCCGGACGCTCGAATTCCTGTCATATAGGCGGACGGCAGTTCAGCCGAGGAGGGGGACGCATGCGGGTGCATTCAGCACCGGTAGGGATTTTTACGATCGCGGCGGCGCTCGTCGCGATGGCAATTATCGGAACGCCGGCCCGGGCCGGCCAGCAAAACGGCCAGGCGGCTCCGGCGAAACGAGCCGGGCAGCAGGGCCCGCCAACCGAAGCGGAGATGGCGGGGAAAACCGCCGGGCAGTTCTACAAGAACATCAAGGTGCTCAACGACGTTCCCGCCGACAAGCTGCACGACGGAATGGAGTACATCACGGCCTCGCTCGGCGTCCGTTGCGAATTCTGTCATGTAGAAGACAACTTCCCTGCCGACCAGAAGCGGCCGAAGGCGACGGCGCGAAAAATGATGACGATGCTCTTCGCCATCGACAAGGACAATTTCAACGGCCGCACCGAAGTCTCCTGCTTCACTTGCCATCAGGGGCATGAGAAGCCCATGGGTGCGGCGCTGCCGGCCGAGGCCGCCGAATCCGCGCCGGAAATGCTGATGCCGCGCGCGAAACCGATGCAGCCGCCGGCCGGAACGAAAATACCCACGCTCAACGAAATTCTGGCGAATTACGCCGAAGCGCTGGGCGGGCAGAAAGCGCTCGATGCGGTGACGTCGCGAGTTCTCGACGTACAGCGCAGCGGTGAGGAACAAAACCGGCCGCCGGTCTCGCAGGAGATCTCCGAAGGCGCGCCCAACAAGCTCCTGATCGTGACGCACTTCGGCCAGCGCACCTTCCGCACCGGCTACAACGGCAGCGAAGTGTGGCAAGGCTCGCCGCGGGGTTCGCGCGCGCTTTACGGTCTCCAGGCTCTCCTGCCGCCGCGCGAGGCGCAACTCAATCCCGTCGCCTCGCTCGGTCAATACAAGCAAATGCGCCTGATGGCCATGGCCCAGATCGGCGACCAGCAGGCCTGGGTTGTGAGCGGCCTCGCGCCCGACGGAACGGGTGAGCGGTTCTTCTTCGACACAAAGACCGGATTGCTCGTGCGGCGCATGATCGTCTACCGCACGATTTTCGGCCCGCTGCTCTTCCAGGCCGATTACAGCGACTATCGCAAGCAGGACGGCGTGGCCATCCCTTACAAGACCGAGTGGTGGGCGGGCGGCCGCGGGTTCACCGATACGGTGACATCGGTGAAGACGAACGCGCCGGTCAACAGTGCTGAATTCGAGCCGCCGGCCAAGGGCGCCGAATCGGCTCCGAGCGGAACTCGGTAAGCGAGATCATTGGCAGTCAAGGGCGGGCGCGGGTCGCGGCCGATCCGCGCCGCTTCGCCGCTTTGTGAACCGAGTCGAGTCCAGTCGAGCTATCGAGCGAATCGTGTGTCGCGACGAACGGGCACGAGGATTCCCCGCGCCCTGGAAACCGGGATCAGGATGTTTTCCAATGGAAATCTCGATATGGGCAAAACCGCGATGAGACGGGCTGTTTTCGGCTTGCTGACAATCATCTTCACATTCGCCGGAGTGACGCAACACGCGTCAGCGGCAGCGGCGCGGAAGGAGCAGAAGACAGCCGCGCCGGCCGCCGCGTTCACCGCGACTCCGGTGAAAAGCAGCTACAGTGAAGGCGAAGCCATCCTCCTGCTGCTGGGCCTGAAGAATACGGGCCAGCAAACGATCATCGCCGATGCGGGATTCGCGCTTGGGAGCACCGTGCAAGTGAGCGTAACAGGGCCGGGAGGAAAGGCCATAGACTGGGCGGCGTCTTTCGAAGCGGGCGCGCCACGATTTCAAACCGTTCGCCCGGGGAATCAGATTACCCGCGTCATTTGCTTGAACTGTGGTTCACGCGATCCGTTCGCCTATCCCTTCGCCGAGCCGGGAACGTATACGGTGCACCTCGCATACGAGCCTTCGGGTCTCACTCCCGCCGAGCGGGCGAGCTTTCCGCAGGCTGTCGCGCTCGAGCACGGGATCGAGGCCGCGGCGTTCGAAGTGCGCGTCACGGCGCCGCTCGTCCTCTTTACGGCCCGGCCGGCGCAGGCGGTATTCCACGTGGGTGATCCGGTCACGTTCAATTTCCGCTTGCAGAACACGGGCAGCCAGAGCGTGCTGGCCGCGTACGATCTCCCGCTCGAAGGCGCGGTGCGGCTGCGCGTGACAGACGCTGCCGGCAAGCAGGTTCAGCCTGCCGGCCAGCCCCAAAGCGGCCAGCCGCTGCTGAGCACCATCGACGCCGGCAGCGCCATCGAAGCGTCGTATCCCATCACTCCGCTGAACCTGTACGGAACCATCCTTCGGGGCTTTGACATTCGCGAACCGGGAACGTATACCGTCGAGGCCAGCTACGATTTGCAGCAACCGATCGACGTGCTCCAGGGATACGTCGGCGTGCTGCCCGTGCTGATCGTCCCCGGCCCGATCGCCGCGCCGCCGGTGAAATTCACCGTCGAGCCGGCAACTGCCGCCGCCCACAATTGATCCACCGCGGCAGTCTGCCGAACGCTTACCTGACGGAAAGCACGCTGTTTTTGACGGCGAACTCGTATGGCCTGTACTTGCCCCACCCAATCTCCGGTTTCACCCACACTCCCTTGGTGCGCGTAATCATGTACCCGAGCGCGACGCCCGACTTGAACCCGGTCTGGCTGGACTTTTCGAAATTCGTGCGCGACTCGGTTTCGAGCTGCGTCCACCATCTGTGGCGGAAACGCCAGACGAAAATTGGATAGGTGGAGAAATAATTGATATTGGGCCGCTGGTTGTTTCCGGCAAATGAAACATACTCCTGCAGCTTCACCAGAAGAAATCCGTTCTTTCCGAAACGCCAGAGCGGCGCAACGATGGGCGAAGCGACCCATTTCCCCGTCCCCAATCTCGCATTCGTCGCCGTGGGGAATGAAATGCCGCTTCCGGCGCCGATGGCAAATTTTCTGGAGAAGTAAGGAATCAGAATGGCCTGGAAATAAATGTCGCCGAGACCCGCGTGTGTGCCTTGGCCCGTTGGATTGGCCGCGGGCACTTCGATGTCTCCGAGGGACGCCGCGCTTTGTCCTCCTCCGGTGACCGCAAATGGCACGTCCAGGCGGAGAACCGAGCCCCTTCTGCGCGTCATCGGGCTCTTCCTCAGAACGAGCCTATCCGCGCGGACGATGAAGAGGTTGTTCCACGCGCCGCCTTGCAAGTCGTAATACTCTTCGCGAAGAGTCCAGATGACCGGTTTTACCAGTTCGACTTCCCGGCCCCCGAGGTTCTCCTCCTGCTGCTGCGGGGCGGGGGTCGACGAAGGCTTCGTGGCCTGAGCGAATACCGAATCGGGGAAGACACCGCCTGCGAACACCGACAAGCCGGCGAGTACGAGAAAAAGCGGCTGGATCCGGAAAGCATGCATTTGCATCCGCTTTCCTTACTTCCCGATCTTGCGGGGCCGAAGGCCACACCCATACAGACGAGGATTTCTCGCTGGCCAGCCGGCACGCCGGGCTCTTTGTAGACATTTTCGGTGGAACCGGCACTTGGCCATACTGACAAAACTGACAGGAGGGTTTTGGCGCTTGGGGAGGCAGGACGGTTTCGCGACGCGACCATTTCGGCACACGCCGACCGCGCAGACCCGCGAGGGCTGATGGTAACGGGTGTTGCTTGTGAGACTGCGATCAGGGTTTCAGCGAAGCAACGTTGGTATGCAGCGCTTCACTGATCGCCTGGCGGAGGCGTAGGTACGTATCCGCGGTGTAGCCCTTCTGGAGGAACCGCATGCTCCCATCGGGGCCGATCAGCACGTAGGAAGGAATGGCATCGGAAGAGAAGCGCGCGAGCAGCTTGCCCTGCGGGTCCCAATCCTGCGGCCAGCGAATTCCCTGCTTCGCGACGAAGTCCTCGAACTTGGTCTGGTCTTCATCCTCGCTGACGCCGATCATGACGAATCGCGGACCTTGAAATTCCTTATGCAACCGGAACATTTCGGGAAGCGCCTCGCGGCAAGGGCCGCACCACGACGCCCAAAATTCCAGCAGAACGTACTTCCCGTGCAGGTCGTTGCGGGAAAAGGACTGGCCGTCGACGGTCTGCAGGGAAAAATCAGGCGCGTGCGGGAAAACCTTCACTGACGCGGGACGGCCTCGAAAAACGTGAATGCTGACAACGATGACGACTACGGTGCTCGCCGCCCACCCGATTCCCAGGCGCTTGAGCGGCTGCGCGGCCATCGCCGGCCGGAACATCCACACGATGCCGACGATCAGCAACGCCAGCGTGAAGGCCACCCAACCCAAATACAGAGCCATCGGAGCATCAAGCAAAATGGCGAGAGGAGCAGGCATTGTCTTCCCACATTCTATCAGCAACGCGTGGGCGCCAAATCCTGCTCTCGATGCTCAAAACCTAAGAGTCACCTGTTTCCCATGACAAGCCGGCTTTATGGGAAAACCCGCCCGCGGACCATTGCGAATTCCTGCTATGCTGGCGCCGTCAGGTGCTCAGCTTCCGCCGAAGGATTCATCGCCCAATCGCGCCTCCACTTCCGGGCGACAAAAACGCCCCAAAATGTCCAGCCCCAAAAAATCCATCCCATTGATTCTCCACGGCTTCCCGCGATTTTCGTTCGACTCGTGTCCAGCCTAAAGGGCTCTCCGTGGCGCTTCGCCGCACACCATACTGCCGCGTTCATCTTATTGATTCTCCACCGTTTCCTCCCCTTCCCGCTCGCTCGCGTTCGCACCGGCCTCGAACCCAGTGACACTTGCCCGTCATCTCTCTTTGTCCATAAATGCGGAAGGAGTTGAGCGGTGGGTTTGGGCGAAGCTCTCCCGTCCAGACGTGGAAAGTCTGTGCGCCCGCTGGCATGCCGGTATTGGCCACGGCGTCGAGCCGGATGCTATTTTGGGATGGCCGCCTTGCGATGCAGGCTGCTGATTTTGTAACCGGCGATCAGGTTCCCGCGTTCTGGCTTGCGCTGGGCGAATAGAATAGGCGAAGCGTGTCGTAGAAAGGTTCATGGAAATAGAAGTGTCGAGACAGCCGCAATACCAGGAAAACGTGCCCCTAGCTCAGTTTGCGAGCTACCGCATCGGTGGCCCGGCGCGGGTGTATTGCGAAGCGAAGAGCGTGGAGACGGTTCGCGAAGCGGTGGCCGAGGCGCGCGGTCGCGGATGGCGGCTGTTCGTGCTCGGCGGCGGAACGAACCTGTTGATCGACGATCACGGCTTCGACGGCCTCGTGCTCCGGCCGAACCTCCGCGTGCTGGAAGCGGAAAGTGCGCGGGTCAAGGTTGGCGCCGGGATGCTCGTGGCCGAGTTGCTCGAGTTCCTGGCGGAGCGCAGGCTGGCGGGGCTCGAATGGGCGGGTGGATTGCCCGGCACGGTGGGCGGCGCCGTGCGCGGGAACGCGGGCGCGTTCGGCGGTGAGATCAAGGACACGGCCGTCGAGGTGGTCAGCCTGAACACCGAAACGCTCGAACTGACCTCTCGCGCGAATGCCGAATGCGGCTTCGGCTATCGCAACAGCTTCTTCAAGCAGCATCCGGCAGAGATCATCCTGACGACGACTTTCGCCCTGCGGGAAGGCGACGCCGCCGAGATCGCCCGCGTGATCGAGGAGCGCAAGGAGTACCGCCGGCGGCGCCATCCGCTCGAATATCCCAACATTGGCAGCATCTTCAAGAACGTCGACCTGAAGCGCGTGCCCGATGCCGTGCGGGAACTCTGCGCGCACGTGATCAAGGTGGATCCGTTCCCGGTGATACCGACGGCATTCCTGCTGTCCGAAGCCGGATTGAAAGGTCTGCGACGAGGCGGCGCGATGATTTCGCCCAAGCACCCGAATTTCATCGTGAACATCGACCACGCAGGCTCCGGGGACGTACGCGGACTGGTCGCCGAGGCGAAACAAACGATCCTCGACCGGTTCGGCGTCGAGCTCGAAGAAGAGATTCAATACGTCAACGGATTGTGAATGCCGGGTGGAAAACCACCAATGCCTAGCTTCTCACCAGCGCATAGCGACATAATCATTCGGGGAAATTCAATCGCTGCAGTAGCCGACGAAACCTGGGAGTTCCCCGCACCTCATCAAATCGGGGGTCCTGCTTTATCCAAATCATCCAGACGTCGTGCTCTTCGAAGGCCTTCTCCGCCCACGTAAGTGTCTCATCCACTGCGCCAAGTCCGGCGTAGACCACGGCAAAGAGGTAGGGTGCTACGTATCGTTCTCTGGATTCGACCATCAGCCGCTTCAGCGCCGCCTGCGCCCCCTTCGTTCGCCCACAGCGTGCGCAGGCGTGCGCGAGGCCTGCAATGGTGTTCTGTTGCGCTCCCGTCTGCTCACTCGCCCTTTGGAAACACGCGATGGCGTCCTCATGCAGCCCCTGTGCATCCAAAGCCAACCCCAGTACGTGATGGGTCGCTGGAAACTCCGGCTCCATCTCCAGGACGCGGCGCGCCTGCTGCACCGCTTTGTCGAACTGTCGAGCCATGTACAAATTCCACGCAACCTCGGTGCCAATGACGAGCGATAGAGGGTCCAACTCCTGGGCCTTCCGAATCTCCGCCAGCGCTTCTTCGATCCGACCGAGCGCCATCAGATAACCGCCGTATCCCTGCCGGGCAATCGCGTTGTTGGGATCGAGTTCGAGACAGATCCGATACTCGCGTTCGGCCTTGGGCCAGTCCCACTCGTACAGCTTCGTGACGGCCGCGTAGGACGCATGGGCCTCGGCCAATTCGTCGTCGAGTTCCAACGCCCGTCGCGCCGCCGCCCCTGCCTTTCCCATCGCTTCCCGCGGCGGCAACAACGCAGAAAACGCAAGGAGCACATAGGCATCCGCCAGGGCCGAATAGGCCAACGCGAAATCCGGGTCTTTCTCAATCGCCAGTTGGAGGTGCGAGACGCTTTTCTCCAATGCGCCACGGGAGAGCTTATGCGTGTGATAGCGTCCTTTCAGATATTCCGAATACGCTTCCGGATTGTAAGGGCCCTGTTTCCGCAATGCTTTCTGCATTTCCGGAGTGCTTTGCGGCCGCACTTTCGCGGCAATTCCCTTCGCGATTTCCTCTGGAAGCAATTGAATTTCGTCGCGGCCGCGACGGTAGTCCTCCCCCCACAACCTCCATCCCGTCTCCGCGTCCACCAACTCTGCGCTCAGGCTCACGCCATCGTCGCCGGGCGTCACGCGGCCCACCAGCACCGCTCGCACCCGCAAAGTCTGTCCCGCTGCCTGCGGATCGAGTTCGCGTCCCTTGTACCGCAGCACCGTGCTCCACGCCATCACTCGGAGACCGGGAATTTGGGACAACCGGCGTATTACAGCTTCGCTCAGGCCGTCGCTCAAATATTCCATTTCCGGTTGACGGCCCGAATTCCAGAAGGGCAGCACGGCGATGGAAGAAAACGCTCCATTGGCCCCTGTCGCGGCTGCAAACGGCCTGCTCGCCTCGACACTGGCGATGAATTGATATCCGCGCCGCGCAATGGTTTCGATAAATCGCGGATTCTCCGCTGAATCTCCGAGCGCCGACCGCAATTTATTCACTGCGGTGTTCACGCTGTAATCGAACATCACGAACGTTTCCGGCCATAGTCTTTCCTGAATTTGCCTGCGCAGAACGATTTCACCCGGGCGCCCCACCAGCATTTCGAGAATCTGCAAGGGCTTGGCCTCGAGTTTCAGCAGGACGCCGCGTTTGCGCAGTTCATGATTCCGCAAGTCGAGTTCGAATACGCCGAAGCGATACACATCGAAAATCACTGCCGGTGCGTTCATGATTCGGCTCCCTGAGGGTTTGGTCATTCCTGGGGAAGACGCCTGTTTGAACCTATAACCATGAGATGTCCAGCTAACTACCAAGGTTTCAGGGAGATGCCTCTTTATAATTTCTTTTGACTCACTTGATTCTGGTTCTCCGCTCCTTCGCTTCTAATAATTACGGAATTGTTTATTCGTCCTCGCGTGAAATCGCGGGAAGATTCGGAAGCAAGGCCGGATCGGCGCCACGGGGTTTGAGCGGCGCGTGAGCTCAGGCAAGGGGGAGGAAAATCACTTCGATGCACCCTGTATTGGAGATCGAGAGACTCGAGGCCCCATCCCCGG
>JAGWOX010000153.1 GCA_028877145.1 Acidobacteriota bacterium
ACTTTTACGCCCACCCCCCGCGCCGTGAAGGAGTATTGGAGGCGGCCCGACGCGCGCAGCCGTCGCCCGAAGTGCGCGCGCGAGTAGCCGAGATGCTCTTGGAACAGAACCGCTTCTTCGGCTGCGACGATGCCGTCGAGAAAAACATCAAGCGATTCCGCGATGGCGCGGTCGCTATCGTCACCGGGCAGCAAGTGGGCCTTTTCAGCGGCCCGGCCTACACTTTTTACAAGGCGCTGGGCGCCGTGCACCTGGCGCGCGAACTGACCGAAAGCGGCGTGGACGCCGTGCCAATCTTTTGGCTGGCGACCGAAGACCACGATCTCGCCGAAGTCAATCAATGCTTCTGGGCCACGCGCGCGGGTTTCGAACGAATCGATCTACCGTTTCCCGAGGAAGCCGAAGGTCAGCCGGTGGGGCGTATCGTGCTGCCGCCTGAGGTGACAGGCGCCGTAGAAAAAGTGTGCGCGCGGCTCGAAGGACCATCAACGCCTACGGTGACGCGCGCGCTCGAGGAATCCTATCGCGCGGGAGAGACGCTTGGCGCGGCGTTCGGCCGCCTGATGACGCGCCTTTTCGCCGGCCGCGGTCTGATCCTGGTCGATCCGCTCGACGGACGACTGCACCGCCTGGTGAAGCAACTGTATCTGAGGGCTCTGGACGATTGCGATGGTCTGGACCGCGAACTTCTTGCGCGCGCCGAGCAGCTTGCCGCCGGTGGCTACCACACGCAGGTGCGCGTCACCGACGAGAGTACGCTGCTTTTCTGGGAAACCGACGGCAGGCGCCACCCCGTGGAATGCCGCGGCGGGCGCTTGCACGTCGGAGAAGACAGCTTTTCGCGCTCGGAATTTCGCGAGGCGCTCAGTGAGCGACCGGAGCAAGCGAGTGGAAACGTGCTTTTGCGGCCGGTGGTGCAGGATACACTGCTCGGAACGGCGGCCTATATCGGCGGTGCGGCTGAAATCGCCTATCTGGGCCAGGCGGAGGTGATCTACCGGCGCCTGGGCGTCGCCATGCCGGCCATTCTGCCACGGCCGGGCTTTACGCTGGTCGAAAAGCCGCTCGAGCGTCTTCTGGGAAAATATCACCTCGACATCACCGACGTTTTCGAGGGCCGCCAACACCTGCGCGCGCTGATGGAGCGCGAATCGTTGCCGGGCGACCTGCACGAAGCGTTCACGGGAGGCGAGGCGAAGCTGCGTGAGATGCTCAACGGATTGCGCGATCCGCTGGCTCGGCTCGATTCGACACTCGTCGGCGCGCTCGAAACGGTGGAACGCAAAATCATCTATCAGTACACGAAGCTCCACGAAAAGGCCGGCCGGGCGCTCGGGATGCGCTCGGGAATCCTGGATCGGCACGAGCAATTGCTCACCGACCTGCTTTACCCGCATCACGGGTTGCAAGAGCGCACGCTTTGCTTCCTGCCGATGCTGGCATGGCAGGGCATGCCGTTGCTCGACACACTGGAGGGTTGCGCCTCGCCCGAGACGGGACAGCACGGAGTGGTCACGCTCGACTGACGGGATAGTTCACTCTCTTCACAAGGAATTCGCCTTCTGTACGTAGAGGGTTGTGTAGTGGCGATCTTCAGTCTGCGGGTTTCCTTGTGGCCGCGGCGGAAAACGTGCCACCCTGAAGGGTGGCCCTACATCCGCAAGCCAAGAATCGCACCATGGCCTCCAGTTGCGTGAAACACCAAAATGAAGAAAGGACCTGCCGCACCTCAGGCTTGCCGCCCGCGGCCGCTTTGCGGTAGCTTGGAACTATCCACCATGAATACACTCATAACTCCCGGCAAACGCAAGAAACTCGATGCCGTCTCCACCGAGCGCGGAGTGATCGCCGCCGCGGCTATGGACCAGCGCGGATCGCTGCAATCGGCGATCGCGAAGGGGAAGGGCATCGAAAAGAGCGCCGTCACTCCCGGGATGATGGCAGAATTCAAGCAGGCGGTGGTGAGCGTACTCACGCCGCACGCCAGCGCCATTCTTCTCGACCCGGAATTCGGACTCGTAGCGGCCCGCCACCGGGCCAAGGGCTGCGGCCTGCTGCTAGCCTATGAGAAGAGCGGCTACGACAACACGCGGCCGGGCCGGCTGCCCGATCTGCTCGAGAATTGGTCGGTGCGGCGGCTTGTCGAGGCGGGCGCCGATTGCGTCAAGATTCTGCTCTATTACAACCCGTTCGAAGCGGCGGAGATCAACGACATCAAGCATGCGTGGGTGGAACGGCTTGGCGCCGAATGCCATGCCGCCGATGTCCCCTTCTTCCTGGAATTCGTAGGCTACGACGATTCGCTCGACGTGAAAGGAGTGGAATACGCGCGGCGCAAGCCGGAGGTGGTGAAGCGCAGCATGGCCGAATTCGCCAAGCCGCAGTATGGTGTCGACGTCCTGAAAGTGGAAATTCCGGTGAATCTGGCTTTCGTCAAGGGCATGAGGGCGTCGAAGGGCGAATCGGCGTACACACGCGAGGAAGCCTTGGACCACTTCCGCGCCGCCGCCGCCGAAGCGAAACAGCCTTTCATCTATCTCTCAGCGGGCGTATCGAACGACGTTTTCATCGAGAGCCTCGAACTCGCCGCCGAATCGGGCGTGCCATTTTCGGGCGTGCTCTGCGGCCGCGCCACGTGGCAGGAGGGGATTCCCGTCTACGCGAAACAGGGCCGTCAGGGGCTCGAGGAGTGGCTCAAGGATGAAGGCGTCCGCAACATCGAGCGCGTGAACGCCGCGCTCCAGGCGGCCAAGCCCTGGTACAGTTTTTACGGGGCGAAATCCTCAGCCGCGCTCGGAGGAAAAGCGTGAAGCAGGGAATCGGGCGCGCCGGACGCGCCTATGCCGGTGAGGTTTCTGTGCGAACCTCGCGGCGGTCGGAACTGGTAGAGATCACCGCCGAGGTGGAAAAAGCCGTCGCGGCTTCGAGCATCACCGAAGGCGTGTGTTATCTCTTCGTTCCGCACACGACGGCCGGCGTGATCGTGAACGAAAACGACGATCCGGCCGTCGCACGCGATATCGAGAAGACGCTCGACCGGCTGGTTCCGTGCGGCGCCGGCTACGAGCACCTCGAGGGCAACGCCGATGCTCACGTGAAATCTTCTCTGGTGGGCGTTTCGGCAATGGTGTTCGTCGAGCGTGGCAGGCTGGCGCTGGGCCGGTGGCAGGGCGTATTCTTCTGCGAATTTGACGGGCCGCGCGATCGCCGCGTGCGGGTGAAAATCTTGGCTGATCCTTCCGAGTGATGGACTTCGCCTCCCAAATCGCACCGAGCAGCGTAGGTGTATACGTCCAGGTCCCTTTCTGCCAGGCGAAGTGCAGCTACTGCAATTTTTCGACGGGCGTATTCCGCGCGGAAGCTTACGCGCCGTACGTCGATGCGGTCTGCGCGGAGATCCTCGGCCACGCGGCTTTTTACCGTGACGCAGGCTTAGGCGTGTGGCAGCAGGCCGCTGGTCGCGCGGCTGTCGACACGATCTACATCGGCGGTGGTACGCCAAGCCTGCTCGCCCCGGGCGAGCTTGGAAGGATTCTCGACGCTGTGCGAAGGGCCTTCGACGGCTCGCCTTCTGAGGTGACGCTCGAAGCGGATCCGGAGACGGTGACGGAAGAGAAGGCGCGGGCGTGGCGCGAAGCCGGCTTCAATCGCGTCAGCCTCGGGTCGCAGTCTTTCTCCGACGTGGAGCTCAAAGCGGTGGGCCGGCGCCATCGCCGCGCCGATATCTACACTGCGATCGAATGCCTGCGCGAGGCCGGGCTCGACAACGTGAGCTTCGACCTGATCGCGGGACTGCCGCATCAAACGCGGGAGAGCTGGCATAATTCGCTCGAGGAGCTTCTCAGCTTGCGACCGCGGCACATTTCGATCTATCTGCTCGAACTCGACGAAGGCAGCCGGCTGGGCCGCGAGACGCTCGCCGGAGGCCTTCGCTACGGTGTTGCGGCATTGCCGGAGGACGATGCCGCCGCGGCGTCCTACGAACATGCTTGCGAGCGGCTCGTCGGCGAGGGCTACGATCATTACGAAATCTCCAACTGGGCTCTTCCGGGCTTTCGCTCGCGGCACAACTTGAAATATTGGCGCCGTGAGCCGTACCTTGGCTTTGGCGCCGGAGCGCATTCTTTCGACGGCGTCGAGCGCTGGGCCAATTCACACGATCCAATGGCCTATGCGGCCTCCATCAAGGAACAGCGCCTGCCTGTCGAACAGCGCGAGAGTGTGGACGCGCGCCAGGCGCTCGAGGAAGAGCTTTTCCTGGGCCTGCGGCAACTCGACGGTATCGATCTCGAATCTGTCGAGCGGCGTTACCAAGTGGATCTGGGCGAGCGGTTGCGTCCGCTAGAGGACGAAGGGCTGGTGGAAACGTACCAGGGCCGGCTGCGGCTCGCGCCTTCGAGACTGACCGTTTCCAATGAAGTGTTCGTAAGGCTGCTGGACTGAACGACGCGCGGCGCCATTCGGAGGAAGTTCCACCGAGCGTGCGGCGCGGAAAACGTATACCAGTGAGGACGTGATCCGATGAATGTGGCTGGAGTGGATTTGCGCAGCGACACTGTGACTCGCCCCACGGCGGCGATGCGGCGGGCGATGGCTGAAGCCGAGGTTGGCGACGACGTCTACGGGGAAGACCCCACGGTGAACCGCCTCGAGACGCGCGCCGCCGAACTCTTCGAGCGCGAAGCGGCCCTCTTCGTGCCGTCGGGCTCGATGGGTAACCTCATCTCGATCAAGCTGGGGACGCGACCCGGCACGGAAGTTATTTGCGAGCAGAAGGCGCATATCAATCAATATGAAATGGCGTCGATGGCGGCCATCGCCGGCGCCTTTCCCCGGCCGATCCCGGCCGAAGATGGGATCCTGTCGTGGAAGCAGATCGAAGCCGAAATCCGGCCGAAGACATACTATTTTTCGCAGACCGCGCTCGTCTCGCTGGAAAATACGCACAACATGGCCGGCGGCACGCTTTATCCGCCTGAAGTATCCGATGAGATCTGCGACCGCGCGCACGAGGCCGGCCTGCGCGTGCATCTCGATGGGGCGCGAATCTTCAACGCCTCGGTGGCGCTCGGAGCCACAGTCGCGCGCCTCGCCCGCAAATTCGATTCGGTGATGTTTTCGCTCTCGAAAGGGCTGGGGGCGCCGGTGGGATCAATGGTTGTCGGCTCACGCGATTTCATCACTCAGGCGCGCGCCGCGCGGAAAATGCTGGGCGGCGGAATGCGGCAGGCGGGCATTCTGGCGGCCGCGGCGATCGTCGCGCTCGAAGAGTCACCGAAGCGCCTAGTCGAAGATCACGAGAACGCCCGGCGGCTGGCCGAAGCGATGGCGGAGATGCGTGGCGTGACGCTAGACCCGAAGAAAGTGCGTACGAATATTGTTATTTTTGGCATCGAACGGTCGGGGAAAACCGCGGCGGACGTCTGCGCCGCGCTCGCCAAGCGTGGAGTGCTGGCTTCCGGGGTGGGGAAGCAATCGATCCGCATGGTGACCCACTGCGACGTCGACCGAGCGGGAATCGAGCGCGTCATAGCCGCGCTGAGTGAGACACTGGCCTCAAGGGCTTAAAGGCTTAGTAATTTCACGAGAGGTGAAGGGACCCAAGGTGGGACCGCCGGGATATCGATCCGGCCCGGCGTGAGGGCAAAAGAGGTGGGTAATGCCGAGCAGCAAGGACGGGCGCGGAGTTTCCGCCCGGCCGGTCGTCGAGGACTTGTGGGCCGGCTGGAAGGCACAGGCCCTGGTCGCCGCGGTCGACTTGGACATCTTTCGGCACCTTGCGTCGGGCAAGCGTAGCGTGGGGGAAATTGCCGCGGCCGCCCATGCGACGCCACGGGGCATTCGCGGCCTGCTCGATACGCTCGTTGCGATGCGCTACCTGGGCAAGCGCGGTGATCGCTACAACTTGCGTCCTCTAGCAGACATTTTCCTCGTTCCTGGTCGACCGTCTTACATCGGCTCAGCGGTCGCGCTGACGCGGTCGCTGTGGAGCGACTGGGCGCGGCTGGCCGACGTGGTGCGCAGTGGCCGTTCCCTTGGCTCGGCTGGCATCGAAACTGTCCATGCACAACTGGCGGAAGGCCTTTTTGAACTGAACCACCGCACGGCGTGCTGGGCGGTGGAAGCGCTGCCGGCGTCCCGCTTGCGAAGCATTCGCCGGATTCTCGACTTGGCTGCAGACACGGGCGCCTGGTCGCTGGCCTTTGCCAAAACGTTGCGGGAGGTTCACGTCACGGCGATTGATTTCCCTGCGACGCTCCGCATCACCCGGCGTCAAGCCAGCAGGAGGGGTTTGGCGCGTCATTACAAGTTCCTGCCCGGAGATTTCCGGAAAATGGTTTTCTCCCCGGAGGCCTTCGATTTGGTGATCCTGGGTCATAGCCTTCACGCTTTGGGACCATCGGACGCAGGCGAATTGATCCGCAAAACCGCCACTGCCCTAAAGCCCGACGGGTTGTTGCTGGCGGCCGGATTTTTTCCCAATGACGTTCGCACGGGGCCGCTCCTGCCGCTACTTTTCGGCTTGAATATGTTGCTACACACCCCGGAGGGGGACGCCTTCACTCTTCGGCAGTACCGGAACTGGATGCGCGAAGCCGGCCTTCAAGGGGCGCGCACGCTGAGTGGAGTGGCCGTCTCGCCACTTATCCTGGCAAGAAAGAAGTAATCGGGCTGTTTCATGTTCGGTAAACATCCGGGCAGTTTTTTGGGGTGATAGTTGTATATTTGGTATATATTCCTCCTCGTGAAACAAACTGCCACACCTCCAACTCAGTCGCAGCGTACATTGCTCGAGGCGCTAGCGGATGGTGCAATCATCGCCGTCGTCCACACGCGTGGGGGGACGATAGCCAGCCTGTTCCCCAAGGAGGGCCGACACCGCAACATTTCCTACAAAGTGGTGCAGCCCATGGTGGAAGCGGCGTGGATCGAAGACGTAGTACCCAAACCGCTTCGCTGGCGTGGCTCGAAATACGTCATCAGCGCCAAAGGCCGGCAGATGATCGGTTCGGAATCGAGTTCAAGGGCCAGCGTGAGGGGCCTGACGCCGTCTGAAGTGGCCGTGCGCTGATTGCCCCAGTCGCCGCCCCCTATTCGTCCAATTCCCCGACGGATCTCAATTCTTTGGCAGACGCGGTCAGCGCTTTACTCGGCGTTGGCGGTCCCCTTCACACGATCGATCTTGGGTTTATACCCGCCCATTCATCAGGCGAAAAAAAAGAGCGGGGCGACCACAGTAGGCCGCCCCGTCGTGTTTTGATGGCCACGACCAGCGCTTAGCTCGTCGTGAGCGTATTCAGGAAATCTAGTTCTGTGGCGGCCCGTGATGCATCCGCTGCCGCATCATCTCCTCGTGCTTTTTGAATTGTTCGGGAGTGAGAATTTTCTTCAGGCCTTCATTCATTTGTTGATACATCTGCTTACGGTGGGTTTGCATTTCCTCTTTGGTGGGATTGGGATTGCTGCTGCGCCAGGTTTCGCGGTCTTGAGCCTGTTTCTCGAGCAGTTCCTTAACCTGAGGCGTTTGCTGGTCAGTCAAATTGAGCTCGGCTTTCATCCGCGCAACTTGCTGATCGATGGTTGGCTTGCCCTTGCCCATCTTGCCTTGCTGTTGAGCCGCGAATACCCCGATGCCAGCCGACAACATGAGCGCAACGAATACGGCGATGGAACGTTTCTTCATGCGTGCCTCCTTGCAAACCGCGCCTAGTCACGCTCCGACATCTAAATTGAAGACGCGGAGGACGGGCGCGGCATCCCTTTGGTTCTAGGACGCGGTTTCGCTCAGGAAGGTTTCACGGCCGGAATCCGGTCCCTCGGGCGAGCAGGCGGTCGCGGACAGCCGGTGTGGTGGCCATATCGATGGCCGTCCAAGCCATGGCTAAGGCACCATCCCACACCGCTTTATCCGCCGACGGGGTGACGCAATGGGCGGTGAATTCAGGCTGATGGTTCACGGCGGGCAGGGAATCGATCCCGATCATGGGGTGGATGGAGGGGATAGCGAGGGAGACATTGCCCATGTCCGTCGATGCGGAGACACGGTTGAACTGGCCGAGGTCGGGGAACGTGCGCCCGGTGCGCTCCGCGTTTTGGCGGTAGAGTTCCGCTATCGAGGCCTCGTGGATAACCTGCGCGTAGGGCTTTTCGCCACCAATGATTTCGAGTTTCGATCCCGTCGCTAACGCTCCCGCTTCGAAGCAGCGGAATAATTTCTGCCGAACTTCAGTCAATTCTTCAATCGTCTGGGCACGGACCATGTATTTCGCCGAGGTATGCGCGGGCACGACGTTCGGTGCGTCGCCGCCGTGCGTGATGATGCCGTGAATGCGATCCGTCTGGCGAATATGCTGCCGGAGCAGCCCGATCGCCGTCTGCGCGACGGTGAGCGCATCGGCGGCGTTGATGCCGAGTTCGGGGAAAGCCGACGCGTGGGATTCCTTGCCGGTGTAGCGGACGTCGAAGAGAGCGGCGGCGATCAGCGGCGGTGTAACCCCGTCGAAAGGAGCCGGATGCACCATCATCGCCGCGTGTGCGTCGTCGAATGCGCCACGCTCGAGCATCAGGATTTTCCCGCCGACGTTGCCCACCTCCTCGGCCGGTGTTCCCACAACGGTCACGGTCAATCCGACCTCATCGGCGGCACGAGCGGCCGCGATCCCCGCGCCGGCCGACATTGCGGCGATGATATTGTGCCCACAAGCGTGGCCAATGGCGGGCAGGGCATCGTACTCGGCGCAGATGGAAACGTGCAGTGGCCCTGAGCCGAAACGCGCGGTGAAAGCCGTTGGAATGTCACAGATGCCGCGCTCGACGCGGAACCCGGTGTCGGCCAGCAGTTCACACAGCCAGTCCGCAGCGCGTTCCTCTTCGTATCCGAGTTCGGGAGTACCGTGAATCCGGTGACTGAGTTCCACGAGTTGTTCTTGCGCGGACTTCAGTGCTTCCTGGGCTCCTGCTTTCGCGTCGACGGCCATGTCCCCCCTGTGCCCATCGAAAATCGTGATTCTTGAAGACGCCATTCTACCCCTGAATATCTCCACGCAAAGATCAGGAATCGGTAGCACGCGGGCGACGCTCGGAGAGATGCCGAATCGACCAATGAGCCATGATCAAGAAGCCAGAAATCATCACGGCGTACATGACTCCGCCTACGAGCCACGTGTGCGCGTTCAACCGCGAGATCCCTGCCAACCCGGCACTCCAAGCTTCCTCCAACATCCCTCCACCTAGCAGCACCAGCCAGAACAGGCTATAGAGCAACAGTGGCACGGAGGCAGATGTTCGCCGCTGGAAGAGGCCCAACAACGCGGCAATGCCGCAGATGGCCGGTAACGTCGTGGCGAAGACCGCCGAAAGACCTTTTGCCCCAATCATCCCGATGTAAATCATCAGGCTAGGGTCTCGCAGAGAGGAGGCTGTCGCCGTGAGCAGGAGGACGATAGTGACCCCAAGCCATAGTTCGATGACCACAAGCCGCAATTGCGATGAGGGAGTTTCTCGCATGATTCAAACCTGCTATTTTGCCTCGATGGCGCCTTTGTAGCTACGACCAAGAAAACTTTCGCAGGGCTATGAGCCTAACACGGCCCGGAA
>JAGWOX010000154.1 GCA_028877145.1 Acidobacteriota bacterium
GCTCGCCCGGCAAAACGCCCCACACCAACGCCGTTCGACCGCCAGCCATCGCGCCGGCCGCCATTCCGTGCGGCGTCATCCGATCAAAATCGAGTTCGAGTGCCTCGGTCATGTCGATCGCAAAACCTTAGCATGCCATCCTGCTGGCAAATCAGCGACCAAGCCATATTGAGGAACAATCTCCAGGCGCAAATGCGGCGCCTGGGTCACCCGACGTCGGCGGTCTGCATTGTTCATCCCGCAGCGGCGCGAATCCGAAGGACAGTTTTGATGGAAATCGGTGCCCCTCAGTGCGGTCTGTGGTATCGTTTTTCACGTTTTGCTGGGAACCATGGAAGCATGGCTGCCCTGCTCCCAAATTGCCTGCCCGTTTCCGCACACGGTATCCTTTATGCACGGGGTGCCCAGTCGTAATTGCTTCACCGCTATCGTGCCGCGAATCTCGCGAAGAGCGGAGGGGGATGCATGAAACTCGACCGATTCCAAGTTCCCGGTTTGTCTCACTATTCCTACGCTGTGGGCTCACACGGGAAATTGGTGATTGTCGATCCGAAGCGGGACATCGACACGTACCTCGAGTACGCCGCGGAACGGGAAGCGAAAATCACGCACATCCTCGAAACGCACATCCACGCCGACTATGCTTCCGGCGCGCGCGAACTGGCCGAGGCCACCGGCGCCGAGCTTCATTTGAGCGCGTACGACGAGGGCGAAGACTACGTCTACCGATTTCCGCATCACCCCATGCGTGAAGGCGACCGGATCGAAATCGACGGGCTGACGATCGCCGCCTTGCACACCCCCGGCCACACACCCGAGCATCTCTCGTTCCTCCTCCACGAAGCCGAACGCGGCAGCCACCCGCTCGCCATGCTCTCCGGCGATTTCCTTTTCGTCGGCTCGCTCGGTCGGCCCGATCTGCTCGGCGAAGCCTCGAAGCGCCGCCTGGCCGAACTGCTCTACGAAAGCCTTCATCAGAAGATTCGCGATCTGCCGGACGGCGTCGAGATCTATCCGGCGCACGGGGCCGGTTCATTCTGCGGCAGCGGAATGAGCGACCGGCCGCAATCGACGCTTGGTTACGAGCGAGCTTCGAATATTTTCTTTAGAGACCCGGACAAGGAGACGTTCGTCCGCCACATCCTCTCGACCGTCCCGCCATTCCCCGATTACTACCGCCGCATGAAGCGGGTGAATTCGGAGGGTCCTAATTTGCTCGGCGGCCTTCCGGGCGGCCACGCGCTCGAGCCGCAGGAATTTCGCGACCTGATGGAACGGGACGAGGCGATCGTTGTCGATCTGCGGCGTCCGGAAGCCTTCGGTGGAGCGCACATTCCCGGCTCGTTGAGCATCGGCATGGGACCGACCTTCGTTACCTGGGCGGCGTGGCTGGTTCCCTACGACCGGCCGATTCTGCTCGTGGCCGAGCCCGGAACCGATCCCGAATCCGCGCGCCGCGCGCTGGTGCGCGTGGGCCTTGACGACGTGCGCGGCTGGCTGAAGGGCGGGATGCCCGCGTGGATGGAAAAGGGATGGGAAATGGCGGAACTGGAGCAGATCTCGGCGGCGGAACTCGACGCGCGGCGGCGCCTCGGCGCGACGATCGTCGACGTCCGCAGCGACCAGGAATGGGCTGCCGGCCACATCCCCGGAGCGCTCCACATCATGGGCGGCGATTTATCCAAGCGCTTCGACGATTTGCCGCGCGACGGCTCGCTCCACCTCATCTGCGCCACGGGCTATCGTTCGAACATCGCGGCCAGCCTGCTCCGCCGCGCCGGTTTTAGCGAGGTGGCCAACGTGACCGGCGGCATGACCGGCTGGTTGCAGCGCGGACTTCCGGTTGAGACAGGAGCTTAAGGCAGCCATGCTGCTCGAGGGCTGCCCCTAAGGCTCTAGCGGCGGGCTCACACTCGGACCGAAACCGCGGCGCTGAGGAGAAAGTGTAGCGCCGGCCTTCAGGCCGGCACCCTGCCAATCCACCCGAGAATAAATGGCGACCGGCGGCCTTAGGGAAATCCGCGCTACCCTGAGGCCGAACTCTCCGCGAGCCCGAAGACCTCCACCGCGTTATCGTGCAGCAGCTTGCGCTTCACCTCTTCCTTCAAGCCGAGCTGCTCCACCTGCGCCAGGCTCTCCTTCCACGGCAGCCCGTTCGTGCCCCACAGGCAGCGGTCGCGCCCCAGGCGGCTACCGAGGAATTGCACGATTTGCGGCGCGAGGTATTTCGGCATCCACGCGTCGATGCCGAACCAGATGTTGTCCCACTTGTAGCAGACCGAGAGCAGTTCATCGACCCACGGCCAGCCCGTATGCGCGCCGATCAGCTTCAGGTTCGGGAAATCGCACGCCACGCGGTCGAGCAACATCGGCCGCCCGCCTTCGCTCGGCATCGCCTCGAGCACATGGCCCACTTGCAGCGATACCGGCACGCCGAGCCCCTCGCACAGCGCGTACATCGGATACATCTTGCGATCGTCGATCCCGATGTCGAATCCGTAAATGTGGATGTAGACGCCCTTGAATCCGTGCTTGGTGACCGCCGTTTCGATTTCTTTGAGGCTCTCGCGAATGCGAAACGGGTTGTAACCGGCCAGGCCGACGAAGCGGTCGGGGTAGCGCTCGGTGTACTGGAGCACCTCGTCGAGCTGCGTGTCCATGTACATCCATTTGCGCCAGTAGGACCACATCTTGCACTGCGTGATGAAGACCTTCTGGACATTGGCCTCGTCCATTAAGGCCAACATCGCTTCGATCGAAGGGTAGCGGGGAAGGCCGCCGATCGCGCGTTCCATGCGGCAGAGCAGTTCGCCCTTCTTGGCCTCGTCCCATTTCCGCATGAACTCTTCGGTGGCCACGTAATACATGAAGTCGATGGCAGGAATTGTGCTAGACGTTTGCGTCTCTCCTGGGAAGCGCGGGACCGGAAGGAAATCGGCCAACGGACCGAAGTCACAATACGAGCGGGCGAGGGAGCGCTCGCCCATCGGAACCTCGATGCCGGCAGCCGCAAGGTCCGGCGCCATTGTATCAGGCGCCGGGAAAGGCGGACAATCCCTCTGAGGGAACGATCGGGAGGCAAAGCGATGAAATGGACCCGAGCGGAGCGTGAATTTCTCGAAACCGCGCGAGTCGCACGCCTGGCGACCATCGCGGCCGGCGGCGGCCCGCACGTCGTGCCCATCTGCCCGCTCTTCGAGAAAGGTCTTTTCTATCTGGGCACCGATCGCGAAACCGCCAAGGTTCGCCACATTTGCGCGAACGGCCGAGTCGCGCTCGTCTTCGACGATTACACGGAGGATTGGCGCCACCTGCGCGGCGTGCTGGTCGAGGGCGAAGCGCGCGTAGTCGAAAGGCGCGCTTTCTGGTCCGTGCGCGCCCGTCTCTATCGGAAATATGCACAGTACGAAACGACCGCTCCACTCACCGATCGCGATGCGATCGCGCTCGAAATCAAGCCGCGACGAAAGGCGAGTTGGGGGTTCTGAGCGGAGTTTCTTGCCGGAAATCTTCCGTTCGTGTCAGCCCGCCAAAGGCCGCCCTGAGGGCCCGTTCAACAACACTCGCCGGCGACGGACCCCCCGCGCAAGCGCGAGGCGAGACAACTTCTTATCCTCTACAGTTCCCGGCAACAGAGAAAGAATTCAGGGCTTTTGCAGGACTGCTTTCGAGGGCTTGCTTTCGGCAGGGTCGACGGCCCTGTCGCGTGGACTTCAGGCAAAGCCGTTATCGCCGTACGCCTCGATCATCCGCTTTTCGGACGCGGTGATGTGATCCCACATCAACCTGGCGGCCATCGCCGACCGCTTGTGGCGGACGGCGTCAACGAGATCGAGATGCTCCGCGGTGGCGTCAACGGGATCGAGTCCCACGTCGAGACCCAGGTACAGCGGGCGTTGGATCTGGTCGAGCACCGAGGCTATGGTTGCTTCCAAACGCGTATTGCGCGCGGCGTGCGCCAGTTGCCGGTGGAAAGCGGTGTTGTAGAGCAGATAGCGCAAGTAGGTTCTGCGGTCGCCCGGTTGATAGGTCAATTCGGCCAGAATGAGCAGCCGCGCAATCTCGTAGGGCCGCACGCGCTCGGCGGCGAGTGCCGCCGCCCTCGATTCGATCGTTCGCCCCATCTCGGTCAGTTCGCGAATATCGGCCACAGTGAAGGGGGCGACGGAGTAAAGCTGAGGGCCATCTTCGTGGATCAGCCGTTCGCGTATCAGACGGCGGCAGGCATCGCGAAGCAAGTCGGGCGTGACACCGATTTCGCCCGAAAGAGGTTTCTCCTGTACGCGGCTGCCGATGGCGAGCTGGCAGGTGAGGATTCGGCTTTTCAGTTCGTAGTACGCGCGCTCAGCTGGCGTCTTGTACGGGCGGGAATGGTCGTGGCCCGCGACATCCGAATACGGCTGCCCCGGTGGTCTCATCTTTTCCCCGCGAAGAACAATATGGCTTTTTGTACAGGATGCAACGTGTGCCCGTCAATGAATTCTTTCGGGGTTTCTTTCGGGGCTTGGAAGCGTGTGGGAAGGCGTATTCCGATGGTCCCTGGGGTAGGGACCCTTGATGTCCGGAGGTGGCCGGGAGGGGTCAGGCGGGGAGCAGCGCCTCGAGGGCGCGCCGGGCCGCTTCCTCATCGGCGTCGATCACGACGCGCGCCGCCTCGAATCGCTCGCGCCGCCGCAGAATGTAATCGGGGTCCTTCAATTGGTGGCCGGTGAGGATGACGCACACGTCGGCGCCCGCGGGAATCCGCCCCGCGCGGCAGAGCTTGCGAACGCCCGCGACGCTCGCCGCCGAAGCGGGCTCACACCCGATGCCGTCGGACGCCAGCGCCGCCTTCGCCTCTTCGATTTCCCCGTCTGTCACCGACTCCACCATGCCGCCCGTCCATTCCAGTTCGCGTCGTGCTTTGGGCCAATTTGCTGGCCGCCCAATGCGGATGGCGCTCGCTTCCGTCTCGGGATGCTCCACCGGCTGGATGGGCTCGCCCGTTTTCCAGTGCTTGTAGAAAGGCGCCGCGCCCTCGGCCTGCACCACCGCCAGCCGCGGCGCTCGATCCATCACGCCAAGCGCGACGAGTTCCCGCAGCCCCTTGCCCATCGCCGAAACGTTGCCCAGATTGCCGCCCGGGAGCGCCAGAAAATCCGGCGCGCGCCAGCCGCGCTGTTCGAGTATTTCCGCGACGGCCGTCTTCTGCCCTTCGAGCCGAAACGGATTCGTCGAGTTGACCAGATGCAGGGCGCTGCGAGCGGCCACCGCGCGCAGCAGCCGAAACGCGTCGTCGAAGCTGCCGCGCACCTCGATCACCCGGGCGCCGAATTCTACCGCCTGCGCCAGTTTCGCCGCAGCGATTGCCTGAAAGGGCACAAACATCACCGCCGCCAGCCCCGCCCGCGCCGCGTAGGCCGCCATCGACGATGACGTGTTCCCCGTCGACGCACACGCCACCACCCGCGCCCCGTTCGCCACCGCGGCGCTGATGCATGCCGTCATCCCCAGATCCTTGAACGAGCCGGTTGGGTTTGCCCCCAGGTGCTTCGCCCAAATCCGCACGCCGCCGGCCCACCGCCCCGTCCGCGGCGCTTCGACCAGCGGTGTGCCACCCTCGCCGAGCGTCACCGGCACGGCAGTCGGGGCGAGAAATGGCAGCAGCTCACGAAAACGCCAAACGCCGCTCTGGTCCCGCGGGTCCTCGCTCCCGAGCCGCTCCCGCCACAATTTCCGCAGCGCCGCCGGCTCAACCGGCGCGAATTCGTAGGCCACGTCGAGGAGCGAGCCGCAGTTTTCGCACGCAAACCGCGACGAAGCGAGCGGAAATACCTTTCCGCAGCCGGAGGAGATACATCTGAGGTACGCGGGCGTCATGGCATCGCGAAGCGCATGAAGATAACACGCTTTTGCCGGTCGCGCCGGTGGGCGCTTTATAGCCCCAGCAAGCGCCGTGCATTCGCGCCGAGGATGCCCTGGCGCTCGGCCTCGGGCACATCGAGAACGGCGATGCTCTCGCGCATGTTCTCGATGCTCCCGATGCGATGCGGGTAGTCGCTGCCTGCCAGACTGTGGTCCGCGCCCGCGAATCGGATCGCCAGCGCCAGCGCCGCGGCATCGAAATTCACCGTGTCGTAGTAGAAGCGCTTCAGAAAGTGGCTGGGAGGCTGGTGGATGCGCGCGCGGCACTCCGGAAACGCTTCGTAGCCGCGATCGAGACGCTCGGCGAGGTAGGGAATCGCGCCGCCCAGGTGCGCCAGCACCCAGCGGATTCGCGGAAAGCGCTCGGGAACCCCGCTCATCACCAGATGGGCCGCGGCGAGCGTCGTGCCGAACAGGAATCCCACCAGCGGCATCAGCCAGTATTCGGTCATCGCCTCGACGCCGAGCGGGCTCGTGGGATGAATGAAGAAAACCGCGTCGAGGTCGTTTGCGGCTTCATAGAGCGGCCAGAAGCGCTCGTCGGCCAGAGGAACCCCGTTCACATTGCTGAACAGCATCGCGCCTGCAAGCCCAAGTTCGCGCCGGGCACGTTTGAGTTCCCGCACCGACGCCGCGGGATCGTTCAGCGGAAGGGTCGCCAGGGCGGAGAAATGAGCCGCCCGTTCCCAGGCGACGCGGGCGAGAGCGTCATTCGTGAGCGCGGCGAGCTTGACCGCGACGGCGGGCGACTCCACGTGCGTGCCGGGCGTCGTGAGAGTGAGCACCTGCAGGTCCACGCCGCGTGCGGTGACGTCGCTTTCGCGAAAAACGACATCGCGATGTCCAGCGACCGCGACGTTGTAATCGCCCGGATAGTGGAGCACCGGATTGCCTTCGCCGTCGCGGCTGATGTGGACGTTGCTCGGTCCCTTTTCGAGCGCCGCCAGATATTCCGGCGGATAATAATGGGTGTGAAAGTCGATGACCGTCATTCTTCAGTCGCTCCTTGGCTCACCGGTGCTAGAATGAAAATAATTGGTGTTCGCTCCGGAACTCAAGAACAACGCAGCGGGGACACAAGGCCAGCTTTCATTGGCCCTTGCCGTCGATTCCGGCCGGCTGTAATTCTCCGCTACGCTCTCTGAAAGTGGGGTCAACATGAGGAGAGCGAGACAAGTAACCATCCGCCTATTCTGCCTATCTATTGCGATTCTCTCCATTCCGGCTTTGGCTCAGGTCCCTCGGGAACAAAGCGCCGCCGCCGTCGCCCTGGTCCAGCGTGCCATCTCCGGTTCCGATATTGAAAGCGGAAACGCCACGGCCTTTCGCCTCCACGCCCGTTTCACAGTCTATTTCTCAGGGGGAAGATCCGAGAAGGGACATCTTCTCCGCATCTGGGTGCCGGACGGCTTGTGGCATTACGAGCAATCGCTCGGGGATTACCACAGCATCGAAGTTTCCGGTGGTAAGCAGGTGTGGGTTGACAGAAACCTCGATTACGTTCCCTTTCCCGTGTTCCTTGTGGAGCGTGCCCTCGGTCTGCCGGGCGAGTTGAGGGCGGCCACCGGCCGCGGACTCGCCGATCCATTCCTCTCGCCGGCCACCGGCGAGCAATGCGTGAATACGTCGGACGGTTCCGACGACCGCAAATACTGCTTTAACCCGCAGACGGGAGATCTGCAACGGCTGAGCGACAAGGCCTGGAACGTCACCGATGAATATTCGGACTACGAGCCTTTCGGCAAGAAAAGCTTTCCTCATCAGATTCTCGTTGTCCGTGACGCCGGCAAAGTCTTTATCGAAATCCATATCGACACCCTCGAACCGGTGGACGAACTCGACCTCAGAACTTTCCTGCCGGTGAAGGGTTCGAAGGAACATCACCTTGCCTCGCACTGCGAGGGGATCGAAAGGCCCAAGCTGGAAAAAATGGTCAAGCCGCAGTTTCCCAAGCAAGCTGAAGCTGCAGGACTGACCGGCGTGGTACGCCTCTATGCGGAAATCGGTACGGACGGCATTCCGCGTGGAATGTGGCCGATCAATACGTCCGTTCCGCTGCTCCGGGACGCGGCCATTGAGGCCGTAAGGCAGTGGAGGTACCGGCCGCAAATCTGCAAGGCGACCGGTGCCAAAATGTCGGTCATCGCGCCGATCACCGTTCTTTTCGTCTCTCACTGAGCGGCCATGGGCCGCGCGAGCGGTCCGGCCCGCCTTCGCGAATTTTCCCATCGGCTGGCGGCGGCGATCCCCCTCGTATCTCCCTCCTCAGAGAATTCTCCATGACGTGAGGCGAGCGCGAACTCTTGCTCGCTCGAAATCAGGATGGAAACCGCCATTTGCGCATTCCCGCGCCTCTATGTTTTTCTGGCTGGTCGAATCCAAACGGGAGAAGTTCGCAATGGCCAAAAGGTTTTGGTGCTGTTTCCTGCTGTCGTTGTTGGCGGCGCTTGGGGCGCGCGCCCAGCAGCGCGTCGAATTCACGAACGGCGACACGCTGAGCGGCAAATGGGTAGGCGTGGAAGGAGCGACGATCGAATTCGATTCCGAAGCGGTCGGCAAGGTCGCGATTCCCGCCGCCAAAGTCCGTTCGTTCTCCATCGCCGAGCCTCTGGTCGTTGTTCTGCAAGGAGGGAAAGCCATTTCGGTCGACCGCGTCCAGCTTGCCGGCGGCGCCTGGACCGTGGAGCAGAAGGGCCATACGAGCGAATTCCCTGCGGGCGAGGTCGTGACTATCGTGCCCGCCTCCACCTATCGGTCGGCGGTCACCGAGGAAGGCGCGCGCCCGTGGCGCGGCTGGCGCGGCAACGCCACTTTCGGTTACAGCTTGCAGAACGGCGACCAGAATGCCCGCACGATGACCGTGGGCATGAGCGCCGTGCGCCGCCAGCCGAATCTCGCGGGTGTCGGCGAGCGCTGGCGGACTTCCTATTCCTTCAATCTCCTCTTTGCCCACGCCAGCTCCAACGGCCAGAAGGTTGTCTCCAACACCTTCACCACCACTCTTCGCCAGGACTACTTCTTCAAGCCGCACAATTTCCTGTTCGCCGTCGGCCAGCTCGACCACATCCAGCCCCAGAACCTCTACCTGCGCCAGACCTACGGCGGCGGCTTCGGCCGCGATAGCCTCAGCGGCCCTCGCTTCAAGCTCAGCCTGCTTGGCGGCGTAACCTTCGCGAACGAAAAATTCAGTGGCAGCCCGGCCGAACAGTTCGCCGAAGCGCTGGCGGGCGAGCGGGGAGCGGTGCAATTCAACAGCAAGGTTCTGCTCGATCATTCCTTCACGTTCTATCCGAATCTCTCGGACACGGGACAGTACCGGTTCGACACGGCCGAGACGCTCGCCTTCCATTTGAATTCCTGGCTCTCGGCGAATCTCGGCCTCACCGATTTCTACATCAGCCGCATTCCCACCGGCTCCATGACCACCGTTTCCACCATCGGCCCCGGCGGAACAATCGTCACCACCAGCTTCCCCGCGCACAACAACAACGTCACCGTAACCGCCGGCCTCGGCGTCCGCTTCTAGCCAACCCCCGGCCAGCCCACCTAGGGCGGACTCTCACAGGACTGAACCTCGACCCAGGTGGGCCGAGGCGTTATCCCCGGGGCGCAATTATAGAAG
>JAGWOX010000155.1 GCA_028877145.1 Acidobacteriota bacterium
CAGTCCAAGGCTGCGAACCACCTGAATATCCTCGGCGCGCCCGTCCTTGGTGACCACGAACCGCAGCAGCACGGTGCCCTGGTACTTCAGCTTCACCGCTTCATCGGAGAATTGAGGATTGGGGCAGAACAGGCACTGCGGCTCGCCGTAGCCGCCCTCGCCCGCTTGCGGATACCCGCCGCCGGTACCGTACTGATAGCCCGGCCCGACGCCGCCGCCAGTGCCGCTGCCGACGCCGCCCGAGCTTCCCGTCCCGATGCCGCCGCCATCGCCGGGACCGCCCGATTGATTCACGATCTTGGCCAACGGATCGCCGTAATTCGGCAAGTTCGGGCTCGGCATCTTGATATTCGGCGGCCCGAGCACGGTGGCCTGCACCTGAATCTGGGGGTGCGGCATGATCTTCGCCATTGGTGGCGCGAATTGCGTCATGGAAAATTTCGGCAACCGACCGCGCGTGGGTGGAGTCGGGCTGCGATCGCCGCCGCCACCGCCGCCGCTCAATTTCTTGCCCGGCTTAGCGTGGAAGATCGGCTGGTAGGGAGAAATGTCGATCGGAACGAACGCGTTGGTCGCCTGTACGGTGGGCTGGCCCAGGTGCGGGAATAGCGGCACCAGTATCAACAGGGCCACCAGCGCATGCCCCAGGAAAACCAGCAATTGCACGCGGCGATATCTCCGCGGCGGATTCCACAATTCGCCGACTTCCACCGGCCGGTCCAGCTTCACCGGCTTCATGCGCGCCAGGCGGTACACTTCGCGGGCGTTCTCGAAGAACGTGCGGTACCACGGCCGCTCCTGAATCAGCATCGTGGAATCGGCCACTCCTCTTAGGCTTGGCCGCAACCATTCCTTCAGGTTCTCGCGGAAATTCGCGCCAAATTCCACCGGACGCAGGTAGCTGTTGTCCGAGACGCCCTTCACCGGGCGCTCGTAAAGAAAATCGTGGAGGTTCGACCAGAAGAGCCTGCCGCGCCGCGGCTTCCCCGCCTCGAAACGCGGGAACATGGCACCCTTTCCCTCGCGTTCGAAAAGTTCAGCTTTTTTTTCTTCGCCCATAAAACTCGACGCTGCGCCCGTCGCCTTGGAGTTGTTTTCCGTCATTCTAAACCCAAACCACTCCCGTTGCATTATGTGATGCTGGAAACCCGGTATTGGTTATATCCGGGTGCATGGGACTAGGAAAGATAGGTAACCCTGCCTCTAGATTCTCGCCGACCCCCGCCGGCCGGCTGACACTTTCGCCTCGCTCATTGTAACATAGACGCCGGGGCGTAAATCTACCTCTCCGAACGGGCGTGGGGGAAGCGACCCAGCAGCCGAAGCGAGGACTACCCTGGACTTCAAAAGTACCCTGAATCTCCCCAAAACCGCCTTCCCCATGAAGGCGAATCTTCCCGAGGCCGAGCCTCGCCAGCTGGAGGATTGGAACCAGAAGCGGCTCTACGACCGCATCCTGGCTTCCCGCGAAGGCGCGCCGCTCTATATCCTCCACGACGGCCCCCCCTACCCCACTGGCGAGATCCATCTCGGCACCGCTCTGAACAAGATTCTCAAGGACATGGTGGTGCGCTCGAAGACCATGGCCGGTTTCCGCGCCCCTTATATCCCCGGCTGGGATTGCCATGGCCTGCCCATCGAAACCCAGGTCGAAAAAGAGTTGGGACGCAAGGGCGCCGTCGAGCCGGCTGAATTCCGCCGCCTTTGCCGCAAGTTCGCCTCCCGCTACGTCGAGGCGCACATCCGCGATTTCCAGCGGCTTGGCGTTTTCGGCCAATGGGATGCCCCCTACCTCACCATGGATTTCGATTTCGAGGCGCGGATCGCCGGCGCGTTCCTCGAATTTCAGGAAAAAGGTTACGTCTATCGCGGCAAGAAGCCCGTCTACTGGTGCCTGCACGACCGCACCGCGCTCGCCGAAGCCGAAGTCGAATACGACGAGCATGTCAGTCCTTCGATCTGGGTGCGTTACGAAGTGATCCAGGCGCCCATCGATCCCCAGCGTCGCGGCCGCTTCTACGCGCTCATCTGGACAACGACTCCCTGGACGCTCCCAGCCAGCCTCGCGCTCGCCTTCCATCCCGATTTCAAGTACGTCGCCGCCGAGGACGCCGAGGGCAACGTCTACCTCCTGGCCGAGGATCGCCTCGAGCCGTTCATGGCCGAAACCGGCGTCCAGCTCACGCGCCGCGCCGAGCGTATCGAAGGCCGCAAGTTCGAGGGCGCGCGTTTCCACCATCCATTTCTCGATCGCGAAATCGCCGGCGTGCTCGCCGATTACGTCACGCTCGATCAGGGTACCGGTATCGTCCACACCGCTCCCGGCCACGGCGCCGAGGACTTCTACACCGGCCAGAAATACGGGCTCGAAGCCTACGCCCCGATCGACGACGAGGGCCGCTTCACCGAAGGGCTCGACGACTATCGCGGCAAAACCGTTTTCGAGGCGAATCCGCTCATCCTCGATCTCTTGCGCCGCCGCGGCGCGCTCGTCGCCTCGAGCAAGCTCAGCCACAGCTATCCACACTGCTGGCGTTGCCACAATCCCGTCATCTTCCGCGCCACCGAGCAGTGGTTCGTCAACATGGAACATCGCGATCTGCGCCGCAAAGCCATCGAGAACGCTGACGGTGTCCAATGGATTCCCGATTGGGGACGCGACCGCATCGAATCGATGATTCGCACCCGGCCCGACTGGTGCCTCTCGCGCCAGCGCATGTGGGGCACGCCGATCGTCGTCTTCTATTGCGACGAGTGCGGCAAGCGCCTGGAGGATTTCGCCGCGCTCAAACACGTGCTCGACTGGTTCCGGCGCGAAGGCGCCGACGCCTGGTTCGCCCGCTCCGCCGAGGAATTGTTGCCCGCCGGAACCCGCTGCTCCTGCGGCGCCGGCCGCTGGCGCAAGGAAAACGACATCCTCGACGTTTGGTTCGACTCCGGCTCGACGCATCTTGTGGTCCTCGACTACCGCGACGCCTACCATCGTTTCCCGGCGGATATCTATCTGGAAGGGCCCGACCAGTTCCGTGGCTGGTTCCAGAGCTCACTGCTGGTGGGCGTGGGGCTGCGTGAGAGGTCCCCATACCGGTCCGTTCTTACCTACGGCTGGGCGCTCGATGCCGATGGCCGCCCGATGTCCAAATCGTTGGGCAACGTGATCCTGCCCAGCGAGATTTGCCAGAAATGGGGTGCCGACCTGCTCCGCCTCTGGGTGGCTTCGCAGGATTACCATGCCGATCTCCGCATGTCGGACCGCATGATGACCCAGCTCGCCGAGGCGTACCGCAAGCTGCGCAACACCTTCCGCTGGGCGCTCGGCAACCTGGGCGATTTCAATCCCGAACGCGACGCCGTCGCCGATGCCGATCTCTGGGAATTCGACCGCTGGATGCTCTCGCGCACCGCCGAACTCGCCGAACGCTCCCGCGGCTGGTACGACAAGTTCGAATTCCAGCGCGTCTTTCACGCCGTGCAGGATTTCGCCGTCGTCGATCTGAGCGCCTTCTATTTCGACATTCTCAAGGACCGCATGTACACCTTCGCGCCTGCGAGCGCGGGCCGCCGCTCCGCGCAGACCGCCGTCTGGCGCATCGCCCACGCGCTCGTGCGCCTGGTGGCTCCCTTCCTCGTCTTCACCGCCGAGGAAGTCTGGAAATATCTGCCGCATCGCTCCGGCGATCCCGAAAGCGTGCACATGGCCCGGTTCCCCGCCGCGGACGAATTCGGCGCTCCGCTCGACGAGCGGCTCGGCGCCAACTGGAACCGCCTGCTCGTCCTGCGCGAACGGGTGCTGCGGGCGCTCGAGGCCGCCCGCAACGAAAAGCTCATCGCCGGCTCGCTGGAAGCCAAAGTCCGCCTCGGCGCATCCGATGGTTGGAGAGAGCTGCTCGAGGCCTATCGCGCGTCGCTTCCCGCTCTGCTCCAGGTTTCGCAAGTGGAAGTGGCGCCGATGCGGCCAGGCGACGGCGACGGTTCGGCCGCCCACGACGGCTTGGAAATCGAAGTGCAGCGCGCCGAAGGGGCCAAATGCGAGCGTTGTTGGAATTATTCGCTCGCCGTCGGCACATTCACCGAGTATCCGACGGTGTGCGAGCGCTGCTTCGCGGCTCTCGGGGAGATCGTGCAGGCGGCGGGGGAAAGCGGTAAATCCGGAAGATGAA
Organism: Acidobacteriota bacterium; assembly: GCA_028877145.1. Taxonomy (GTDB): domain Bacteria; phylum Acidobacteriota; class Terriglobia; order Acidiferrales; family UBA7541; genus JAKASX01. The sequence goes on from JAGWOX010000155.1 coordinate 4,161, forward strand.
AGCTCTCGAAAATAGCCGTCTGCTCTGGCTCGCGGCGCTCGTCCTGGCCGCCGACCAGATCACCAAGCGCGCCATCGCGTCCGCGCTGGAGCCCGGAGGCGTGGCCCCCATCATCCCCGGCCTTTTCAACATCGTGCACACCGATAACCGCGGCGTCGCTTTCGGTATCCTCGCCGATGCCCATTCCGCCTGGCTCGTTTGGCTTCTGATCCTGTTCTCTCTCGGCGTGATGAGCCTGCTCGCCTGGCTCCTCGTGAGCAATCGGATCCCCGGTATTCCTGGCCAGGTCGGCGCGGCGCTGATTCTCGGCGGGGCGGCGGGCAACGTGCTCGATCGCGTGGTGCGTCACAGTGTTGTGGATTTCCTGGATTTTTATGTCGGCTCCTATCACTGGCCCGCGTTCAATCTCGCCGATTCAGCCATCGTGATCGGAGGAGGTCTCATCGTTTTCTCTCTGCTCACCGAACACAAGGAACCTGCCAGGGGAAAGGTCTGATCGATGCATCCTGTTCTCTTTCATCTCGGCTCTCTTACCGTATATACGTACGGCGTCCTCGTCGCCACCGGCGTCATCGTCGGTCTGTTCACCGCACGGTGGCAGGCGCGCAAGATCGGGCTCGATCCCGATCGCATCTGGAATCTCGGCATCTACATGGTTCTGGTCGCGCTCCTCGGATCGAAACTGTGGATGCTGCTCAGCGACTGGTCCTACTACATGCAGAACCCGCGCGAAATCTTCTCCTTCGCCACCCTGCAATCGGGCGGCGTTTTCTACGGAGGAATGGTCGGCGGGCTGCTCTTCATCATCCTCTACGTCTTGTGGCAAAAACTCCGGTTCCTGGCCGTCGCGGACGCCTTCTCCGCGCCGCTCGCCCTGGGCCATTCGATCGGCCGGCTCGGCTGTTTCAGCGCTGGCTGCTGCTGGGGCAAGCCAACCACCCTGCCCTGGGGCATCACCTTCACCAATCCGCTCGCCGCGCAGCTCGTGGGCACGCCGCTCAACGTTCCGCTGCAGCCGACGCAGTTGATGGAAGCCGCCGCGGAATTCCTCAATTTCCTGTTCCTCGTTTGGCTCGGCACACGGCGGAAATTCACCGGCGAACTCTTCGCAGCCTGGCTGATTCTCTACGGCATCGAGCGCGGCTCGCTCGAATTCATCCGCGGCGATCCCGGGCGCACGCTGATGTTCAACGGCGCCGTTTCGCTGATGCAGTTCGTCAGCCTGGGCATGATCATGTTCGGCACATGGCTGTTCCTGAAACACAAGTCGGAGACCACGCCCGCCGCCATACCGGAGCCGGCGCGGCGTTAGCCGCGAGCGCGAGCGTGGTGGAATCCCAGGCGCCTGTCCGGCGTTTCGTTGTAGGCGATGAAGACGCCGGTCAGCGCCTGGATCGCTGGCTCGCCGCGCAACTGCCCGAAACCAGCCGCACCCGCATCCAGGAACACATCGCCGAAGGCCGCGTCCGCCTCGCGGGCCGGCCCGCCCGCGCTTCCCATCGCGTCGGAGCGGGAGACTCGGTCGAGATCGCGCTCGAGCCGCCGCCCGAGCTTGTGGCGCTGCCCGAGCCGATTCCGCTCTCGATTCTCTACGAAGACGACGACCTCATCGCCGTCGACAAACCCGCCGGCATCGTTGTTCATCCCGGCGCCGGCGTGCAATCGGGAACCGTCGCCAACGCGCTCGTCCATCGCTACGGCCAACTCCCGACGCTGGGCGGCCCGGCTCGCCCGGGTATCGTTCACCGGCTCGACAAGGACACCTCGGGCGTTCTGCTCGTCGCCCGCAACGACGAATCCCACCGCCAGCTCGTGCGCCAGTTCGCCGGCCGCCGCGTCGAGAAAACCTACCTCGCGCTGGTCCACGGCCGCCTGGAACACGCCACCGGCCGCATCTCGCTCGCCATTGCCCGCGACCTGCGCCGCCGCACGCGCATGACCACGCGCCGCCGCGAGGGCCGCGCCGCCCTCACCACCTGGCGCGTGCTCTTGCGCCTCGAAACCGAAGCCGTCGGGCGATCTCTTGCGGCGCGCGCTCGCTCCGGCTTCACCCTCATCGAAGCCGGCCTGCATACCGGCCGCACCCATCAGATCCGCGTCCATTTTTCCGCCACCGGCCATCCCGTCGTCGGCGATACGCACTACGGCGCCCCGCGCCGTGTCCTCCTCGACGACGCCCCCGCCCCGCCGCTCCCCAGGCTCTGGCTTCACGCCGCCCGCGTCCGCCTCGCTCATCCGCGCACCGGCCTGCCGCTCGAAATTCGCGCCCCGTTGCCGCGCGACCTGCGCGACTGGCTCGTCGCGCTCGGGGCGCATTTCTCGCTCAACGCGCCGGAAATTGACCGTGTTTTAGAGAGCTATCTATAATGTGGGAGGCTCCATGACACACTGGCGGAGAGCGATAGCGGCGGCGGTCCTGATTCTCGCGATCGGCCTCACGGCCGCGTCACAATCCGCGCAGCAGCCCGGCCAGGCCAAGACACCGCCCGCCCAGCCGGCTCAAAACCCGCCCGCCAAAACCGAAGAAAACGCTCCGCAACAACAGAAGCCTCCGGCCGTCGGCCAGTTGAAACGCGAAGTTCGCCTGGTGAACATCGTCTTCTCCGTGCTCGACAAGCACAATCACTTCGTCACCGACCTCGAGAAAAACAACTTCGAGGTTTTCGACGATGATATCCCGCAGCAAGTCGAGTTCTTCAGCCGCGAAACCAATCTGCCGCTCCGCATCGGTCTCCTGCTCGATACCTCCAACAGCATCCATTCGCGGCTCGAGTTCGAGCAGCAGGCGGCCTTCGATTTCCTCTACCACATCGTCCGGCCCGGCAAGGATATGGCCTTCCTGATGACCTTCGACACCCACCCGCAAGTCCAGCAGACGTTCACCAGTAATCTCGATCTGATGCGCCAGGCGATCTTCAGCCAGCGTGCGGGCGGCGGCACCGCTCTCTACGACGCCATCTATCAGGCCAGCAACAGGTATCTCCGGAATCCTCCGCCGCCCACCACCGGCACAAATATCCGCCGTGTCCTCGTGGTCATCAGCGACGGTCTCGATGATCTCAGCGACCACGCCCGCAGCAGCGCCATCGAAATGGCCGAGCGCTCCGGCGTCGTCATCTACACTATCAGCACCACGAACAAATGGGTCTCGCCCGACCAGCAGACTTCCGAAGACATGCCCTACCTCATCCACTACACTCCGGGCGACAAGGTTCTCAAGCAGTTCGCCGACGATACCGGCGGCCGTTCCTTCAATCCCTATCGTGTCGAGGACCTGGCCCAGGCCTTCGTCGACATCGACACCGAGCTTCGCAGCCAGTACTCGATCGCCTACACGCCCTCGACCCACGCCGAGGACGGAAAATTCCACCCCATCCACATCGAAATCCTCCATCGCCACGGCCTAAAAGTTCGCGCCCGCCAAGGCTACTTCGCCGAGCGCCCCGTCCTCGCCCCCGCGCCCACCGCCAATCCCGGCCGCTAGCCGGAATTGCCCACAAGGAGCGCACCACCAGCGCCGCCGCGCCGCTAGACGACGTGTCATCCTGTGAGGGTGTGACTTTTTGATTTTCGGCGATTTTCCACTGTCGGGTGCCCCAGGCGCCGCCGTTGCGCCTGGGGGTGTTGCCTTCACATCCCACACCCACCCCGGTAACGAAAGGAGTCCCTGTTTTTGTCCCTGTAAACTCGTGTCATCCTGGGCGAAGTCCGGTGTACCAATCTCGCCACGCGATGCCTGCCATTCGTGTAGGATGGGCGAACGATGAGCCGAATCGCCATATGCGCCAAGCGCCTGTTCACGCCGATCGAGGAAATCGCTGACGCCGTCGTCGTGACGGAAGACGGCCGAATCGTCGCGGTGGGGCAGCGCGACGGCGTGGAATTGCCCGTGGGCACGCGCGAATACGACGCGCGCGCCTGGACGCTCGCGCCGGGCTTCGTCGACATCCACATTCACGGAGCCGGCGGACATGACGTGATGGAAGCCGATCCCGGCGCCCTCGCCCGGATAGCCGAAACCATCGCTCGCTATGGGACCACATCGTTCGTCGCCACAACAGTAACGGCCAGCCCCGACGACACCTGCCGTAGCCTCGAAGCGCTCGCGCGCGCCGCCGAAGCGCCAGCCGCGGCCGATTCCGCCCGCCCCGCCGCCGAACTCCTCGGCATACATTTCGAAGGACCATTCATCAGCCCCACGCGCCGCGGCGTGCATCCACCGGAATGGATTGCGCTTCCATCACAGGAACTGCTTGGCCGGTTTCTCGCGGCCGCAGGCAGCGCAGCGCGCATTTTGACCCTCGCGCCGGAACTCGACGGCGCGCTCGACTTGGTCGATCGCGCGCGCTCGGCGGGGTTGGTGGTCGCGCTGGGACACACGAACGCCACGTACGACCAAGCCATCGCCGCCATCGAGCGCGGCGCGAGTCACGCCGTCCACGTCTTCAACGCCATGCGCCCCTTCTCGCATCGCGATACCGGAGTCATCGGCGCCGTTCTCACCCGCCCGGAAGTCACCGCCGAGATCATCGCCGACGGCGTCCACGTCGACGCGCCCGCGCTCGAAATCCTCCTCGCCGCTAAGAAAGCGGAAAACGTAATCCTGGTGAGCGACGCGACCGCGGCAACGGGAATGCCCGACGGCAATTACCGCCTGGGCACGTTCGAGGTGAAGGTCAAGGAAGGTGTCTGCCGCGACGCCGAGGGTCGCCTGGCCGGCAGCACGCTCACCCTCGACCGCGCCGTGCGCCGCATGGTTGCGCTCGGCGTCCCGCCAGCCAAGGCACTCCGCATGGCAACGCTCAATCCCGCCCGCCGTCTCGGCCTCGAAACACGCAAGGGCGTCATCGCTCCCGGCGCCGACGCCGATCTGGTCTTCCTCAACGACGCCCTGCACGTCGCCGCAGTCATGACCCGCCGGACAGCCGAGCCGCTCCAGTAGCACAGGCATTCCTGCCTGTGCATGTCCTTGCTGTAGGAAACAAAAAGTAATGAAATGAAAGCGCACACCCAGAACTGGCTGTGCCACTCGAAGGGCAATCCGCATCAATTCCGTCCCCGCCGCGCCATCGCAAAGGCGCCGGTCTCGGTAGCACAGCCTTCAGGCTGTGCGCCCCTCCCGAATTTCAGCCGATAGCGAAAACGATGGCCAAGTAGCACAGGCATTCCTGTGTTCAGACTCATGACATCCTTTACACGGTGTTATCAGGACATCCTTTACACTCGCCGCGGTTTGTAACGAGGGCGACGACGGCCCTGGGACGGGGGCGAGGATGGCTTGGGGGACCGTGGAGGTCGACGAACAACGGATGCGATTT
>JAGWOX010000156.1 GCA_028877145.1 Acidobacteriota bacterium
GCAGCGTATCGCCGGCCTTCAGGTGCTTCGCCCGCGCGTACCAGTCGTCCACCAGCACATCGTCCGGCCCCGAAAGTTCGTGCCCCTCCAGGTAAACGAAACCGTCGGAGACCGCCCGGAAACTCTTCGGATCGATTCCGTAAACGATGTCCATCCCGCCCGACGAGCTGAGCTGCAGCAGCACCGGCGCCACCGCCTTTACGTTCGGCAACTGCGCGATGCGGTTGCCCACCGTCACCGGCATCGGCGCCCCGCTGAATGCCAGAAACACCGAGGCCGACGGCGGCTGCACCATGATGTCCGCCCCCACTCCCTCGATCCGTTTCCCCACCTCGTTCAGCATCCCGTGCGTCAACCCGACGATCAGCAGCACCAGCAGCACTTCCACGCCCACCGCAATCACGCTGATCAGCGTGCGCAGCGGCCGATGCAGCGTGTTTCGCCAGACCAACTCCCCGATCACTGCTTCCCTCCGCTTTCTCCCACTTTCACCAGCGTGCTCCCGGCCGGCTGCTCCAGTTCGAACTGCTTCGACGGTATCGCTTCGTTCACCGTCAGGCGCACAACGTCGATTTCCAGCCGGTAATCCTCGTGCGGCCTCCGCAGCACGATCTGCTGCGGATACGCCGGCTCGCCGTTCCACCCGCCGTAGCGAATGTCGGAATCCAGCCGCCCGCCCGCACCGTAAATCTCCACCCGATCCACATCGAGATCCGCGCGGTCGAACCAGATCCGCCGATCGATCTCGAATCGCTCTCCCGAGCGCCGCAGCACCGTCAGCACGTAATCCCGTTCCGGCGGCCGCTCTTCGAATTCCTGCTCGACCACCACCGTCTCTTCGGGTCCGATCTTCGGCCACAGCAACGCGTCGAAAATCGGTTGCGGCCGCAGGTTCTCGATCGCCTTCTTCCCTGCCTGTTCGGCCTTGGCCGGCCCCACCAGAAACTGCTTCTTCGACGGCACGTACATCCGAAACTCCTGGCCGTCGCTCACCATGTCGAAAATGTCCGCGCCGACCACCGGCGCTTGCCCGATCATCCGGATGGAGGACGGCCCCTGGGCCAAAACGATAGCGGTGATTTGCCTGTACTCCTTAATGACGCCCGCAAAAGCCGACCCGGTTTCGGCCTTTAACCGCACTGTGGCGTGCAGGCTACGCACGTCCTCCACCTGCCGGTTATAGCGCTCGACCAGCTCCTGCTGGGAAGCGACCAGCGCCGGTTTCGGCGCCGTCGCCGGTGGCGTCACTTTTGTAGCCCGGCTGGCACACCCCGAGAAAAGCGCCACGATCCCGGCGCAGGCAAAAGCTGCCAAACCTCTTCCACTCAAGCGCTTCCTCGCTCCCAAGGCAAAACGACCAATCTAGCAACCGCCACAAGAGGGTGTCAATTCGCGGTAAGGGACCCGGTTCCTGCCTGGAATCACCGCCCCGTCCGTGTTTCCTCTCGTCCCCAGTCTTGGCAACCACGGTCAGTGCCTTTCTGACCGTGGGCCTTTAGGTGGCGCGGGCACTCCTGCCCGCGCGCCTCTCACATCAACATCTCTACCGAAACCGGAAACTCCTTCAGCGCAGCCCGCAACCGCCGAGCCACCTCCGAAGCCCACAACTTCTCGCTCACCACCGTCATCGCCCCGGTTTCCAACTCGCAAATCGCGCAAAAGAAATACCGCGGATACGCCTGATGATAAGCGTCGAGACCGCGCCGTCGCAGTTCCCCTTCGAGCGCCGCGTCACCCTCCCCGGCCAGCTCTCCGGCCCGCGCGCCAAACGTCTCGCTCTCGAACCGCTCGAAAAGTCGCCCCAGCACGTCCGGATCGCTGTCGGTCACGACCACCCCGCCGGCCGCGCTATCCCGGAAGCGAACGTCATTATTGACGCAAAATTCCCGCACGCGATCGAGATGCGCGAAAAAATCCAGTACGCAAGGCTCCTCGCCCGCCAGCGCCCCGAGCGCCCGGCTCCAGAGCGGCGCCGCCTCCGCTCCTCCCACCGGCTCTTCCGCCTCCGGATCCACCAATTCGAGTCCCACCGCCCGCACGTCCGGGCCGAGGTCCAGCGCCTCTACCGTCAGTCTTAGCATGTCGTCAGGACTCGACCGCTGCGCGCCTGCCGAAGCGCTGCTGAAATTCGGGCGCCTGTTTCCGCAGTTCCAGCCAGTCGAAAAATGCCTCAGGATTCTCCAGCCATACGCGGAACCACTGCCGCACTTCCTCTTTTTCCGCCCGTTTCGCCGGGTCCACCTTCGGATTGCGCGAGATCATCACCGCGCGCCGATACCCGAGCTGCGCCACTTCGACCACCCGCGATTCCCCTTCCGCGTCACCCTGCTCGCGGAACTTCCGCAGCAGTTCGTCGAGCCGGATCAGGCACATCTCGGCATCCTCGAGCGTCGCGAAATGCAGCAGATCGTGAAACTCCTCTTCATACCGCGCCGCGCCCGCTTCGAGCGTGCGCCGCACCGGCAGTCCCGCATCCACCAGTACGCGCGCGATGTGATCGGGCGAGGTTCTGCCCTGGTCGGCGTAGCGCACCATCAACTGGCGCCGGATTTGCTCGATCTCGGCCGGCGTGTAAATCCCCGCGCCCAGCTCCTTCGCCACTTCCAGAATTTTTTCGTTCTTGATCGGCTCTACCTTGCTCGTCATCGTCCACTCCTGCTGCTGTGCCTGTGCGAATGCGCCGCTGCTCCGCGGCCCGGATCGGGTCTTTGCTCCCCTTTTCCCTCTTCTCCCTTTTGCCGCTCCTGCTCGATCAGCTTCCGGTAACGCTCGATGTTGCGCTCGTGTCCGGCCAGCGTCTTGCTGAAGGAATGTCCGCCGCTTCCATTGGCGACGAAATAAAGGTAATCCACTTTCGCCGGATGGAGAGCGGCTTCGAGCGACGGTATGCCCGGATTGCCAATTGGTCCCGGCGGCAGCCCGTAATGCAGGTACGTGTTGTACGGCGACGCCGTGCGAAGCTCCCCCGGCCGCAATTCACCGTCGTATTTTCCCTCCATTTTCAGCGCGTACACCACCGAGGGATCGCATTCCAGCGGATAGCCCAGCCGCAGGCGGTTCGCGAACACCCCCGCAATGATCGGCCGCTCATCTTCCTTCGGTGTCTCCTCCTGCACCAGCGACGCCAGCGTCACCACCTGCTCCGGATTCAAGTTCCCCGCCGCGGGATCGTTTGCCGCCAGCCCGCTCCACGCCTGCCGGAATCGACGCACCATCGCGTCCACCACCGCCGGCGCGGTCGTCCGGTGCGGAAACTGATACGTCGCCGGGAAGAGAAATCCTTCGAGCGTCGGCGCGTTCGGCGCCAGGTCCCGTATCGGCGCCGGATTCCTCGCCGCGCGCAGAAAAGCCGCCCGGCTCGCGAGGCCTTCCTTCGCGACGGCGTCCGCGATGTCGAACATCGTCCAGCCTTCCGGCACCGTCAGCGTCACCGTCCACACGCGCCCAGCGGCCACCGCGTCGAAGACCTCCGTCATCGGCATCGGCCGGTCGAACCGGTATTCGCCCGCCTCGAGCCGTTGCTCATGATGCCACCGGCTCCAGATTTCAAACGCCAGCGCGCTCCTCACCACACCGGCCCGTTCCAGCCGCTCCGCGATTCCTCGCGTCGATACTCCCCGCGGCACATCCACCACCGCCGCCTCGCCGCTGTAACCCTGGTACGGCGTCCGCCATTCGTAGGCGAGCCAGCCCGCGGCCGTCCCCGCCGCAAAAAGCACCAGCAGAAAAAATGTCCCCAACCGCCGCATCGCTCAGTCGCCGTTTCCCCGATTCCGGGCCAAAAAATCTTCCAGCAAAATTGCCGCCGCGATCTCGTCCTTGCTGCGTCCCCGCCCGCTCTCCGGATGCTCGGCCACCCACTGATCCGCCGCCCAGCTCGTCAGCCGCTCGTCCACCAACTCCACCGGCAACCCCAGCGCCTGTTCCACGCGGAGGGCGAACCGCTCCGCCTCCTCCGCCATCGCGCCGGGCGTGCCATCCATCCGCAATGGGTGCCCCACCACGATTCGCGCCACTTCATGCTCGCGGACAATCTCCCCGAGCCGTGCCATCTCCGTGCCCCGGCCTCGCCGCTCGATCGTCTCCAGCGGTCGCGCCGTCCACCCCATCGAGTCGGAAATCGCCAGCCCCATGCGCCGCCGTCCATAGTCGATGGCCAGTACGCAGCCGCGCGGGCTGCCAGCCTGTGTGGTGGATTCCGACTGTCGGCCTGGATGGACTCTCACTACAAAATTATAGCCCGTAGCCAGGAAGAAGGGTCCCCCGCAATCCCGTGGTGTTCCACCCAAGCAGCCCGCCCCAGTGGCATGGGCTTCAGCCCGTGCGCTTGTCCCCAATTCACACGTCCCAACGTGCCGAGATCCCCGCCGCCATGTTCCTGGAAAGGGCAGTTTCAGCGGTTGCGGAAAATCGCATTGGACTTCAGGAGTCGCGGCGGAACTCGTCCCGATTCAGTCGGAAGCCGCGATAGAGGGGGAGTTAAATCACAGGGGCATGAGCCTCTGAAACGGCTCGTGCCGACGGGTAACCCGGGCTTCGTCCTTAAGTCTGGGGATTTCGCCTTCACCTCCCATCAGTCACGAAGCCGAATAAGCGCCTGCCAAACGTTTGTCATCCTGAGCGAGCCCTTCGCGACGAACGCAGTGAGCCCCGACGCACTACGTCGGGAAGGATCCCGAAAGCACAGAGGCAAACCCAACTACGAAGACATCCTGTTGTAGCTCGTGCCGTCGGGTGCCCCAGGCTTCGTACTTAAGCCTGGGGATTCTGCCTTCACATCCCATCAGCACGATGCCGAATGTGCGCCCCCCAAACGGTTGTCGTCCTGAGCGAAGCGAAGGACCCCGAAAGCACATAGGCAAACCCAACTACGAAGGCATCCTGTCGTAGCTCGTGCCGTCGGGTGCCCCAGGCTTCGTACTTAAGCCTGGGGATTTTGCCTTCACATCCCATCAGCACGATGCCGAATGTGCGCCCCCAAGCTGTCGGCCAGTAGCACAGGCTTCAGCCTGTGCGCTCGTCCCCCAATTCAAGCAACCAACCACCCCACATCCCCAGCAGGCCAAAAAACCTGCCAGCCTAAGGCCTCTTCCCGCCCTCCCAAAGCGACCAAATCCCCTCAGCCTTCATCTGCTCTTCCAGCCCCGTCTTCCGCAACAATTCTTGAACCTCCGCCCGGCTCTGCCGCTTCCCCAACCGCTCCGGCAAATCCGCAATCCCGTAAGCCGTAATCGCCGCCAGCGCCTCCTCGCGCTTCACCGCCGCAATATCGACTTTGTCGAACGTATCGGAAATGGCATGGTAGTTGATCATGTAGCCAGCCGGCTCCTGATTCGCCACCAGCGAAGGCACTCCTTCGAGCAGAAAATCGAAATTGTCCGTCCCCATCTCCGCCCCATCGGTATCGTGATCGGCCCCGAACTGCGCCGCCGGCGCGAGCGCCTTCCGCACCGCCGGCTCGATCTCCGGCCGCCCGCCAAGCTCGTACCCCGTCACTTTCCCATCGCCAGAATCGTAGATGATCACGCCATCGATCTTGTCCATCTCCGCCCAGTGCGCCCGAGCGTAAGCCCACGACCCGAGCATTCCCTGCTCCTCGCCCGTGAACAGAATGAATCGAATCGAGCGCAGCGGCCGTGTCCCCGCCGCGTGAATCGCGCGCGCCGCGTCGATCACCATCGCCGCGTTGCACCCGTTGTCGAGCGCGCCCGTCCCCAGCTCCCACGAATCCAGATGCGCCCCCAGAATCACGTACTCGTCCGGCTTCTCCCGTCCCTTGATTTCCGCCACAACGTTCTGCGCCTCAAACGTTCCGCCGATCTTGTTCGCGAGCACCAGCCGCGCCCGCACCGCCGTCCCCGCGTGCAGGAACTGCTCCATCCGCAGCGCGTCTTCCCGCGCCACAATCGCCATCGGCAGCGGCCCCACTTCCCCCGTCATCGACAGCATGAGTCGGTACGTGATCAGGTACGGCCGGCTCGCCATCCACAGAATTCCCGCGGCGCCCGCCTTCGGGGCCAGCGCCGTCACTTGCGCCAGTTGCCCGTATTCGCCAAAGAGGTCGTCCCACGTCGTCGAGATTTTCGTGTGCACCAGCAGCAGCGCCCCATGAGCCCGCGCGCCCACGCGAGCGAAATCCGCCTCCGTTCCCATCCCCACATCCACCACCGGCGCCGTCAACCCGCCCGCCGGCGTAGCCGGCGACCACCCCGCCGAAGCCAGCCGCACCGGAAATCCCTCTGGTGCAAGGATGGTCAGACTCGCCGGCCCCGCGCTCCATCTCACCGGTATCGTGTAACTCTCCGTATGCACGTCGTCGACGCCCGCCTTCTTGAAGGCTTCCACCGCCCAGTTCACTGCTTGTTCTTCAGCCGCCGACCCGGTAACGCGCCCGCCAATCACATCCGTCAGGTGCCGCAGATTCCCCTCGAGCGGCGAAGCCCCCAGTGCCCTCTGAATGATCCCCGGCGCCACATCCGCGCAGGTAGGCGCCGTAACCGAACACCCGCCACTCCCCACCGGCGGCTTCGGCCCCAGTTGCCCCGCAGCCCCAATGTTCGGCAGTTGTTTCTGCTGCTGCGCCGCCAGCATCATTGCCGAAGACACCAATGCGACCGCCAACGCTCCCATCCGCAACAATCGACGCGAGCCCATCTTCGCCCTCCATTTGTCACACCTGGCAATTCGCCATTTTAGCGGTTTTCGAGGCGGGGCGAGCGCGCATCGCCGCGCTTGCATCCCCGGGATGAATCTTCAGGCTCGTTTCGACATCTGTATTTTCACGGGCGCTGTTTGGGAGACTGCCCTGAAGGAGACTCCGATGAGAAATGCATTTCTAGCCGCCGTGGCGCTTTTGATGTTCACTCCCCTCGGTTTTTCCCAGGCCAAGCCAAGGACCTTCATCGGCCAGATGATGGATGAGCCCTGCGCAAAGAATGGCAGCCATGACGCGGGCTATCGGATGACCGGCACGCATACGCCCAAGGATTGCACGCTCGCCTGCGCCAATTCCGGCGCGAAAATCGTGCTCTACATCGCAGCGGACAAGACTTTCTATCTCCTCGACAATCAAACGAAGGCGCGTGCCTTCGCCGGCGAAAACGTGAAGGTCACCGGGACGTACAACGCCAAGACGCGCACGATTCACGTCGAGGCAATCGCCGCGGCTCCCTGATCATCTCTCGATGGTTTGCGCCGGAGCGCGATGGAGGGGGTGAGATTGCGTCGCAGCGGGTGGTGGATTTTCGTGTTCCTGATCGTCGCAATCGTGGCCGCGGTGTGGTATGCCGCCACCCACGCCGATATCAGCGCCCTGCCGGAGCCGGGGAAATTCGAAACTGCCCTCGCCACTCGCCTCAGAAATTGGCTGATTGATCGCGAATCGCGCGGCCCGCTTCCGCCCGCTCCCGCCCTGGATGCTTCCGCCATTTCCGCCGGATCCACCACGTTTGGCATGGCCTGCGCCAATTGCCACGGCCAGGATGGGCGCAAGCCGACCCCGATCGGCCGCTCCATGTACCCCCGCGTGATGGATCTCGCCTCGCCCCCAGTGCAGTCGCTCTCGGACCGCGAACTGTTCTGGGTCATCAAGCACGGCATCCGCCTGAGCGGCATGCCCGGCTTCGGCAGAATCAATACCGACCAGGAAATCTGGCAACTCACCTATTACGTCCGCAGCCTCAGAAAGAATCCGCAGAGCCGCTAGGCGCTCCTTTTTTGTCGCTGCTGCATTTCTGCCTGGGCATGAAATGCTCAGCCCGAGACTTCGAATGCCGCCATCCCGCTTGCGATGGTCAATTCTCGCGTGTAATCCGCCCGCCAGCATCGAGCATCGCATCGGCCACCTTCACCACTTGCACCATCTCGCGAACATCATGCACCCGCACGATGTGCGCCCCACCCAGCACCGCCGCCGTCACCGTGGCCGCCGTTCCCCACACGCGCTCCTTCGCCACGGCGCCGCCAATCGCACTTCCAACGAACATCTTCCGCGAAGTGCCCACAACGATCGGCAGACCCAAATCCGCGAACTCCCACAGCCGTGCCAGCAATTCGAAATTCTGCCTGAAACTCTTCCCAAATCCGATCCCCGGATCGATCAGCAACCGGCGCCGCTCGAGCCCTCCATCGACCGCGCGCCGGATCGCCGCTTCGAGCCCAGCCCGCACATCACGTACAACGTTCCTCGCGAACGGCCGCTTCTGCATGGTTTTCGGCGTGCCGCGCATGTGCATCAGAATGACCGGCAACTTGTGCCGCCCCGCCACTTCGGCCATCTCCGGATCGTCGCGCAGCGCGCTGACGTCGTTGATGATCTCGGCTCCTGCGCGGGCGGCCATGTCGGCCACTTCGGCCCGCCGTGTGTCGATGGATATCGGAATTTTCACCCGCCCGCGCAATTTCTGAATCACAGGCACTACGCGGTCAAGTTCCACTTCCGGCGGCGTGGGCTCCGCCCCCGGCCGCGTCGATTCCCCTCCAATGTCGAGAATGTCCGCGCCCGCCTGCTCGAGCGCGAGCGCATGTCGCGCAGCCGCATCCGTCTCGAGGTAAAGCCCGCCATCGGAGAAACTGTCGGGAGTCACGTTCACAACGCCCATCAGGAGAGTTCGTTCGCCGAGCGCGAGCGTGCGAGTGGGCAATCGCAAACGGAATTTTCGCCGTCTGGGCATGGCAGGATCGATTCTACACACAGAGGGAGTAAACGTCTCGGGAGGGTACTGCGGCTTGCAGGATCAGTCGAGATCGAAATCGCGCAACGGCTTTTCGACCGGCTGGTTCTTGCTCTTTTCGAGCGCCTCGGCGAACTTGCGGTTCAGCACTTCTTCCTTGTTCCGCTCGGCTTCCACCGACTGCCGGAACTTCTCCTCGCGCAATCGCGCCTGTTCGCTCAGTACGTCGCTAACGTGGTCGAGATCCACCTTGGGAGCCCGCGGCGCCTCGGCATGTGAAAGCACCACGCCCAATTCCGCATCCACCGTCAGCTTCGCCTGGCAGCAAGGACAAGTGATTTCGACGGAACCACCCTTCTTAGCCATGCGCCTATTGTACGGCAATCGAGCCAGCCCGGCACGAACTCGGGGTTGAGTAGCACAGCCTTCAGGCTGTGCTCTTTAGCCCAGGCATCCTCTGCAGAGCGTCGCGCAGATCCGTCGTAGCGCCCGCGTTTTTGACGGCACATACAAGAACCGGGCACTTCCACGTAGACCATACCTCTTCCCACCCGCAATGTCTTCGCGCTAAGCTGACGCGCCAGGGCATCCGTTTCGACATCTCTCTCGTTTCGCCGCGAAAAGGGCCCAAAATGTCCAGCCCTGGAATTTTCAACCCATAGACAGATCAACACTTAACTCTGGTCTTCGTTCGACTCGCGTCCAACCCTGCGCCGCACGAGTGACACTTCCCCATCTATTTCGCGCCCAAGAAAGCGTATGAAAAAGCAGGAGTTGCGC
>JAGWOX010000157.1 GCA_028877145.1 Acidobacteriota bacterium
TGCAAAAGTGGGCGATACGGAAACGGTGATGGGCTGGACGACGATGGTGGCCGAGCCGGACAGCGAGGTATTGGCCGTCGAGGTAGCAACCAGCGTGTAAGTCGCCGGTGAGCCGGGGGCGGTATAGGTGACGGAAGAATTGGTGGTTCCGGTGGTGGAACCTGTGAGCGTGCCGCAGCCGGACGAGCAGGCGGTGCCATTCTGCATGAGTTGCCAAGTGACGGCCTGGTTGCCGGACCCACCGGTGACGGTTGCCGTGAACGTCTGGGTGCCATTGACGGGCACGTTCACATAGGTGGGGGAAACGGAAACCGATGTACTGCCCTGAATGGTAATGGTGGCGGACGAGGTGGCGTTCGGCGCGGAGATCGAACTCGCCGTCAGCGTCAAAATATTGTTGGACGGAGCGGATGTGGGCGCGGTGTAGGTTACGGCGGCGCCGCTGGCGGTACTGGTGGCCGAGAACTTGCCGCAGGTGGAAGTGCAGGCCGCGCCATTTTGCGTCAGCGTCCAATTGACTCCTTTGTTGGCGGTATCGTTCACCACCGTTGCCGCGAAGTTGTACGTGGCGCCGAGAGGGACCGTGGCCGAGGGCGGCGAAACGAGCACGGAAATGCCACCAGCTACTCCAATCGATGCGGAGGCGAAAACGGTGGGGTTGGATAGCGAGGTGGCCGTCAATGTGGCGCTGACGGGGGAGCCAGGCGCGGTGTAGGTGGTGGCGGCGCCGCTGGCGGTTGTAGTGACGGAGATCGTCCCACAACTGGGCGCACAGGCTGTTCCGCCCGAAGTGAGGGTCCAGGTGACGCCCTGGTTGGCGGGGTCATTCTTTACGGTCGCGGTGAATTGCTGGGTACCATTTTCGGGGACTGAGGCCGAACCGGGAGTGATGGTGACGGTGAGCGATGTGGAACTGCCCCCGCTGCTACTGCTACCGCCGCTGCCGCTACCCGAGCTGCTGCCTGCGCTGCCGCCACATCCGAATGTGAACGCCAACGCCAGAAGCATGCCGCCGACAAGGAGCCTTGCCGGCGTGGCCGCGGTAGCCGGACCAGGCCGGCTCCTTGCCGTTCTAGGACCCTCGAAAATAGAGCGCAAAAGACCCAATTGCATGAACAATTCCCCTCACCCCATGCGGCAGCGGACAAGAATCGGGCACACCGCCGCCTTCCGTCAAATTCGAACTTGCCGGGAAACGCGCTGTCCGCGCTTTCTTGCTTAATTCCGGCGCTTGGCGCTCCAATCGATGTCGAACCTGCGCGTGCGGGCGCTGCCCTTCATCGTGTCGCCATCGACCTTCCCGCTGTAATCCATCACGAATTCACCGCGGGGTGTTTCCCGCTTGATGGTGAATTGGACCGCGTTGCCCTTTACCGTGCCCTCGAAATTGCTCGATCCGCGGGGCCCCTGGAGCGTGCCCTTGATCTTCTCGCCGTCCTGCTGGATGGTCAGGGTCTGCGTCATGTTGCCGCGGCGGCCCTGCATGGAGAGATCCCAAGTGCTGGCTACGTTCGCCGTCTTCGGCGCCGCGATGGCCTGAACCATGGCGAATGGCAAGACGAGCGCGCAGACGGCCGCCACCCAACCGATTCGCTTACGCATTGATGTTCTCCTGCCCCGCCCTTTCGCGTACTGAGACGCGGTGAGCCCGGCAGGGGTTTCTCGGGCAAAACACTTTGCCATTGTACAGCAAGGGCTTGCGGTCGTGGTCCCGGCCGGCGCGAATTGCTGGTGGGCGGGAGGATCGGGCGGCCGAAATCCTACTCGTACTCGCTGTCATGATCGAGGACCTGGCTCGACGGGTGGACGAGCCGGCGCAGCTCGGCCCGGATCCGGTCGCCGGGGAAGCCGGCGCGGAGGAGGTTTTGGTAGAGCGAAGCGGTCTGGGCACGATCGAGGGCAGAAGGATCGGCTATGGAGTTGCGGCGGAGCCAAACCTCAATCCGGCGGCGGATCATGGCGGGCTCGTCGACCTGGGCGGCGAGTTCCTCAAGCGCGGCCTGGATGTGGGTATCGGCGACGCCGCGCGCCCTCAACTCGCGTCCGATGCGGAAGCTGCCCTGGCGGCGATTGGAGGAGCGGTCGCGGGCGAACTGGCGCGCGTATCGCGCGTCGTCGACGAGGCCCTCGGCCCGCAGGCGCGAAAGCACCGTGGCTGCCATGGCGCGATCATCCGAACGCCGCTCGAGATACTGGCGCATCTCGCGGACCGAATGCGCGCGGCGCGCAAGCGCGCCGATGGCCGCTGCGTAGAGTTCGGCTTCCGTAGAAATCACGCGAGGCTTGCGGGCCATGGACAGAACAGCATAAGAACCCTGGGCTGTGCGCGCAAGCCGGGATCGCTCGCGCGCCACTCGCCGGCGGGTGCTATTTTTTTCGGCTGCCGCCGAAAATTGGCTCGGGCTCGGGAATCGCCGCGCCATCCTTGCGCGGCGAGGAGGCTGCGTATTTCATTCCCGTGGCCGAGTCGTACATCACGGCGTGGCCGCCGCCCATGATGGAACTGGCGAAGGCGCCGCGGACGTGAAGGACGTAACCCATCTTCGTGAGTTTTTCGCGCACCGCCTCGGGTACGCGATCCTCAATGAAGAAATCGCAGCCGTCGACTGCTGTATTGCGGAAACGCGGGGCTTCGAGAGCTCCCTGCAGGTCCATGCCGAAGTCGACGACGTTCGAGACGAATTGCGCGTGGGCCTGCGGCTGGTTCAGCCCGCCCATGATGCCGAAGCCGACGTGCAGCGGGCCCTTCTGCATATAGCCGGGAATGATGGTGTGGAACGGGCGCTTGTGCGGGGCGATAACGTCCGGGCTCGCCGGATCGAGATTGAAGAGCGCGCCGCGATCCTGGAGGGCAAAGCCGTACTCGGGGACAACGACAGCGGAACCGAATTCATTGTACAGGCTCTGGATCAGGGAGACGATGTTGCCGTCGCTATCGACGACGTTCATGTAGCTGGTATCGCCCGCGAAGGGGACGGGATCGCCGGGCATGACGTGGCAACTGGCCTTGTCGGGGGAGATCAGACTGGCGCGCTTGGCGGCGTAGGCTTTCGAGATGATGCCTTTGACCGGGACTTTCACGAAGCGCGGGTCGCCGATGTAACGCAGGAGGTCGGCGTAGGCCAGTTGCTGCGCGGCCATTTTGACGTGAAAGGAATCGGCGCTCAGGAAGCCGTCCTTGGCCAGGGGAAAGCGCTCCATGATGTTCAGCATCTCGAGCGCGGCCATGCCCTGGCCGTTCGGCGGCAACTCGTAGACGGTCCAGCCGCGGTAGGTAGTGGAAATCGGCGTGACCCATTCGGGCTTGAAATCGGCGAGGTCGGCGGCGGACATTACGCCGCCCAATCTGTTCGATGTTCTGAGAATCGCCTTGGCGATCGGGCCGCGGTAGAAGGCCTCGGGGCCCTGGTCGGCGATGAGTTCGAGAGCGCGGGCGTAGGCGGGGTTTTTGAAAATCTGGCCGACTTTGGGCACTTTGCCGCCCGGCAGGTAAACCCCAGTGTTCGTGCCATCCTTGAGCGCCTTGGCCTGATCGGCCCAGTAAGCGGCGACGAATTGGGTAACCGGGAATCCGTGGCGGGCGAAATAGATCGCCGGCTGAAAGAGATCCTTCCACGGCAGGCGGCCGAAGCGTTCGTGCAGCGCGGCCCAGCCGGCCACGGCGCCGGGGACGGTGACCGAGTAGATGCCGCGCATGGGCACTTGCTTGAAGCCTTTCTTTTTCATGACTTCGAGTGTGAGCTTTTCGGGGGCCCAGCCGCTCGAGTTGAGGCCGGTAAGCTTGCCAGTCTTTGCGTTGTACTCGATGGCAAAGAGGTCGCCGCCCATGCCGTTCATCATCGGCTCGAGCACACCCATCGCGGCGTTTTCGGCGATGGCGGCGTCGGCGGCCGAACCCCCGCGGGCCAAGATTTCGGCGGCTGCTTGCGAGGCGATGACCTGGTCGCTGGCCGCGATGCCGCCGCGGGAGATGACCATCGAGCGGGCCTCGGTGCGGTCAGTACTGCTGTGTGGAAACTGGGCCAGCAAGGGTAGAGCGAGCGAGGTTGCGAGAAAAATGCCGAGAAGCACTGTAACGTATCTCATGACCGGGGAGTGTAGCGAGGCTCGTGACCTGTGGCAACCGCCTCTTGGGTTTTGCGCCGTCAACGAGGGTATGCGGAAAAGCAGTCCTGCGCAGTTTGGCGCGGAAGCCCGAGTCGGGATTGACTCCGGCGGCTGGCAGGCATAGGGTTCGCGGTGGTCGGAGGAGAACAGTGACGGCGGACCGGCATCGATTGGGCGGGGAATTCCCGCGAGGGAAAGCGTGATCTGGCGAATTCTGGAACTGGGCTGGGCGGGCGTTCTGCTAATCGGACTTCCGGTTTCCTCGCGAGCTCTCGGGCGGCGGCTGCGCGAGGCGCCGGTTGAACGCATGGACATGTACGCGAGCGCCGTGCTGAGCCACGTGCTGTTGCTCGTGCCGACGCTGCTCCTCGACTTGAAGGGCGATCGTGCGGGGGTACACCTGCTCTTCGAGGCGCTTCCCTGGCCTCGATTTCTGTTGTGGACGCTCGGTACGCTGGGCGCGTGCGTCGCGATGTGGATGGCCATGCTGCTCGAATCGAAAATGCATCCGGGAACCTCCGATGACGTCGTGCTGGCGATGCTGCCAAGAACGAAGAGCGAGATGGCGGCGTTTTCCGGGGTTTCCCTGACGGCGGGATTTGCGGAGGAGTACCTGCTGCGCGGATTTTGCCTAGCGATAGTGGCGCTCGTGACGGGCTCGATGTGGCTCGGGGCCGCGGTGACGACGCTTTCGTTCGGGATGGCGCACATCTATCAGGGGCCGCGCGGGGCGGTGCGGGCGGCGGCTTTGGGCGCGGTGCTCGCCATACCTGTCGTCGTGACGGGCTCGCTTGTGCCGTCGATCGTCGGCCACGCGGCGACGGATCTGATTTCGGGGCGATGGACGCTGTCCATACTCAGGCGCTGGGGCGTCGCCACGAATTAGGACTCCTGCCTCAGCAGCGGGTGATTACGTGTTTCGTTCTCAGGCCGCTGCAAACCTCAGTATTCACTCTCCTCGACAGGCGAGGTCCCGGTTGCGGATGAGGAATGATTCTCCCCGCGGCCTCGCTCCCGCGCGATAGAGGGGTTCCCTTCCTCAGCCTTTTGTCAGCAGTCCCAGCAGTCCAACTCAGCGATCGGCCGCCCGACGTTCGGTTCTCCGGAGATGTAGTCGATTCCTTTTGACATTTTCTACAGAAGTTTGGGCCTTCAGGTTGCATTCCGGTAAGTGAAGAGCGCCGGAGTTGAGCGCACTGGACGATGCCAAGCGACGGACAAATACGGACAGGGTTTGGCGAAGAGAGAGATACGCGGATGGCAGCTTCGCCACGGGCGGACGGCCGGGTCCTGGCGCGGGATGCGAAGGCGGCAAACCTGCCGATGTTGCTGAGGCGACATGAGATCGCGGTAGACGAAAGAGAAATTCAGGGCTGGATGTTTCGGCGCATCTACGTCGTGCCACGGCGTCTTGCGCATTCGTCGTGCCGACCGGAGACGCGCGGGGAGCGGATGGAATGGATGGATTGCCCGGGAGCGCGGGAGATGGCGTTCCGTTCGCAAATGGAATGCCAGGGCGGGAATCGGGAATCGATTCGGGAAAAGCTGGACGGTGATGCGGAGCAGCAGCTGCCGATGCTGGCGGCCTGGAGATGAGGAGGAAACAAGAATGAGTTGTCCGGCTACGCCGCTTGCGGTCGGAAACGAACTCGATCTGCCGCCGGAGGAAGTGATCTTTGGCCCTTCGGAGGAGATGCAGGTGGTTCGGCGGCAGGTGGAGACCGCGGCGAGCGCGAATGTGCCCGTGCTGATCGGCGGCGAAAGCGGAACGGGCAAGGAGGTTGTGGCGAAGCTGATCCACCATCATTCGCCATGGAGAGCGGGCGCGTTCGTGAAAGTGAACTGCCCGGCGATTCCCGGGACGCTGCTCGAGAGCGAGTTGTTCGGCTACGAGCGCGGGGCATTCACGGGCGCCTACGCGGCGAAGCCCGGCCGCGTGGAGACAGCCGAGCGCGGGACGCTGTTTCTCGACGAGATCGCCGAACTCGAGCCGGCACTGCAGGCGAAGCTTTTGCAACTGCTGCAGGACGGCCGCTTCTGCCGGATCGGTGGACAGCAGGAACGCAAAGTGGAGGTGCGGGTCGTCTGCGCCACGAACCACGACCTCGCCGACGACGTCGAAGCCGGTCTGTTCCGCCGCGACCTTTTCTACCGCATCAACGTTCTGTCGATCGTGCTGCCCCCGCTCTTCGAGCGCCGCCGCGATGTCCCGGCAATCGCGCGGTATCTGGTGGGGAAATACAGCGCGAAATACGGCAGGCCGGCACCACCGGTGAACGGCCGGATCCTCCAACTGCTCGACGCGCGCTTCTGGCCGGGAAACATCCGCGAGCTCGAGAACGTGATGAAGCGGTACGTGATTCTGGGGTCGGAAGAGGCCTTCGCGGTTCCGGCGAATCCGGCGCGGACGAACGGCAACGTCCACGGCAGCGGAATCGCCAAGTACACGGGACCGCACCTGCCCGGCGACGCCGACGAATCTCTCAAGAGCATCGTGCGGAACGCGGTGAAGGAGCTCGAGCGCGACATCATCCTGCGCACGCTCGAGGCGAACCGCTGGAATCGCCGCATGGCGGCGCGCGCGCTGCGGATCAGCTACGCCGCACTGCTCTACAAGATGCGCGAGGCGGGCGTTCCGCCGATGCGCGGGCCGCGAGCCGGCAAGCTGCCCGAGCAGATGGATCTGTCGGAAAACCCGAAGCACTGAGGAAGAGAGGAGAAGTTCGATGAAACATCCCATTTCGCTGTACCGGTCGCTGTGGATGAGCTTCGCCGCCGCGCTGGCGGTCGCGGGAGCGGCGCAGGCCGTGCAGAAGAAAGACAAGGCGGTGCGGATGGCCGGGAATTTCATCCGGACGACAGGGCCGACGCCGGCCCCGCCGTCCCGCCCCGTGGATCCTGCCGCGCAGGAATATGTGATCGGCCGGGAAGACGTGCTCGCAATCGACGTCTGGCGCGAGCCGGAGATTTCGCGAGTCGAACCGGTGCGGCCCGACGGCCGGATTACGCTGCCGCTCGTCGGCGAGGTTCTGGCGAGCGGGGAAACGCCGAGCGCTCTCGAGCAGGAGATCGGCGCGAAACTTTCAGGCTACATCCACGATCCCGCGGTGACGGTAATCGTGCAGCAGGCGAACAGCCACCACTTCAACATCATCGGAGACGTTCTCCGGCCCGGCTCCTACGCTCTCGACGGGCCGATAACGGTGCTTGACGCGATCGCCGTCGCGGGCGGATTCCGCGAGTTCGCCAAGCTGACCCGCATCTACGTCGTGCGCCGGCTCGCCGACGGGAACTCGATTCGCATCCGGTTCAACTACAAGGCCGCCGTGGGCGGAAGCGAGCGCGAACTCAACCTGACGCTTAAACCCGGCGACACGGTAATCGTTCCCTGAGGAGAGATGCGCCCATGACGCGAAACGCGTGGAGATGGCTGCTGGTGTTCGTTCTCGTGCCGCTCGCGGCGTGGGGGCAGCAGAGCGGGACGCAGGACACCGGCACGGCGACGGCCAGCGCGCCGGCCAGGACAACGGTGAACGTTTATGGCAGCGGCGTCGAGGACCGGCCGTCGCTCGCCGACGCGGGCTTCGTCCACAACTTTCTCTTTCTTGGAGCCGACTTGTCCTCTCGTTACGACGACAACGTCCGGCAGACGAACAGCGGCCGGATTGCGGACACGGGCTTCGTCGTCTCGCCGGAAATCGCATTCCGGCATGAGGGTGGACGCGTAGCCCTGGCGTTCCGCTACCGGCCGACGCTTCTCTTTTACCGGCACGAGACCGGCTACGACGAACAGGACCACGATCTCGGCTTCGACGGCAGCCTGCGCGCTACCGAACGACTGAGCTTCCGCGCACGAACCGACGTCGTCGACCGCACGGGACTGCTCCAGTCCTTTTGGGAACCGGCGGCGCTTCCCGCGCTCGGGCCGCCGGGACATCTGAACGACACCGTCATCACGCCATTCGCGAATGAATTCGAAAACAACTCACGGGCGGACATGACGTACGAAGTCAGCGCGCGAGCCGAGCTCGGCGTTTTCACGACCTACATGCTGCGATCGTTCGGACAGCCGGCGCAGCCGCAGGTGACGCTGTTTGAAACCGAGGGGCGCAGCGCCGGAGCGCGATACGTCTATCGGACGACCGCGCGCACGACGCTCGGGCTCGTGTACACGCACGAGGAGTTGCACATCGGCCCGCGAACACGGCTCGGCATGGATACACCGTCCGTGGGCCTCACGCTCGCGCTCTCGCCGAATGTGGTTTTGGACGTCTACGGCGGACCGGTTTACACGCGCCTGCGCGACACGATCCTCCTGCCCCTCGATCCGCTCGTCACCCTCGCTTTCCCCAACGACCGGAACGACTGGCGCTGGGCGGCGGGCGGAGGGGTCACGCTGCGCTCGGGACAGACACAGTTGCGGCTGAGCGGGTCGCACGAGGTGAGCGACGGCGGCGGCTTGCTGGACGCGGTGACGAGCGAGATGGCCGAAGCGAGCCTCGAGCGGCGCCTGACGCGCAAGTGGACGGTCGGATGGACCGCGGGGTGGGAGCGCAATGCGTCGCTTCCCTCGGCGCTGCTCCAAGGCAGTCTCGAAGGGGAGTACGGACGGATCGTCGTCCGGCATTCGATCACGGAAAGGGTGAGTGCGGAGGCCGGTTACCAGTTCCAGCGGCAGCGGGAAAGCGGGCCGGCGCCGATCGGCGCGAATTTCGACCGCAACTTCGTCTACATCACTCTGACCTACCAATTCAAAAACATTCCTCTCGGGCGGTGAGCGATGGACGAAAGACAACGGCAGATCGAGTGGCGTGATTACTGGGAGGTGATGACGCGCCGGCGATGGATGGTGCTGGGCGCGCTGTTCATCTGCGGGACCGCCGCGACGATAGGAGTGGACCTGTGGCCGGTGCGTTACCGTTCCGAAGCGCTCGTTCTGGTCGAGCGGCAGGACGTGCCGAAAGAATATGTCCAGCCGAACGTCACCTCCGACGCCAGCGAGCGCCTCGCGAGCATCCGGCAGCAGGTGCTCAGCCGCACGCGGCTGGAAAGCCTGATCGCACGCTACCGCCTCTACCCGGGCGACGCCGCGCGTTTGGATCCCGGAAAGCTGGTCGACGAGATGCGGAAGGACATCCGCGTCGTTCCGGTAGCGACGAAAGGAGGCCGCGACCTGACCGCCTTTCGCATCGAGTACACCTACGATTCGCCGCGCGTGGCGCAACAGGTAGCCGGCGACCTGACGTCGGAGTTCATCAACGAAAGCCTCGAGGCCCGCACGGACGCGTCGGTCGCAACGACGAATTTCCTCGAGTCGCAACTGGCAGACG
>JAGWOX010000158.1 GCA_028877145.1 Acidobacteriota bacterium
TCTCGGGAGGTCGAGGGTTGGAAACCGGCGCTGTCTACGTCTACGAGCAGCATGGCGCGGATCGCTACGCGCTCATTGGCAAAGTTCCCACACGGCCCGGCGCGGGAACTTCTTTGTGGGTGCCCCGAATGAACCGCTACTACGTCGCTGCTCCCACAAACGGCAAGGAAGACGCGGCCATCCTGGTATTCGAACCCCAGCCCTGATTCATCGTGAGGAGAGCCGCATGAACAGGCCCATTGCGATCGTTCTCTTTTGTCTTCTCGCGTTTTCCGTCCAGGCTCGCGGGCAGGCCAGCGCGCCGCCTCTGCGCCTGGTTCAAACGATTCCTCTGCCGAATGTCAAAGGCCGAATCGTCCATTTCAACGTGGATGTCGGCGGCAAGCGTCTTTTTATTGCCGCCCTCGGCAATCACACCGTGGAGGTGGTCGATTTGAAAGATGGGAAATGGATGCGCAGCGTCTCCGGCGTGAAAAAGCCGCAAGGCGTCTGGTACATCGATACCCTTGGAAAACTTTTCGTTGCCGATGGAGACGCCGGCGATGTCAAGGTCTATCGGGGCGGAGACCTTCGCCTGATAGCCACAATTCCACTCGATCTCGGCCCGGACGCTGAAGCCTACGATCCGGTGACGAAGCGACTGTATGTCGGCTACGGCGGCGAAGACGCGGGAAAAAGCTACGGCGAAGTCGCGGTGATTGACGCCGCCACCGACAAACATATTGGCGACATCCGAACCGACGCGCATCCCGGCGCAATTCTTGTCGCCGATTCCGGCCGAACGATTTACATCACCGTTCCGAAGTCTCAGGAAATCGCGGTGATCGATGCGCAAACGCTTCATGTTGTCTCGAAATGGCGCACCCTAGCGCAGGACCCGGTCTCTCTGGCCATCGACAGCACCCACCATCGCCTGTTCGTCGGCGCGCGCAAACCGCCGGCGCTCGAGATCTATGATTCCGCTTCTCACAAGCGGATCGACAGCCTGCCGAGCGTAGGGCTCATGGACGGATTGTTCCACGATTCCGCACGCCATCGCATATACGCTTCCGGAGGAGAAGGCTACGTCGCGGTTTATCAGCAAATGGACGCCAATCACTACAAGCAGATCGCCAAGATCCCCACCGGACCGATCGCTCGCACGTCGCTTTTCGTTCCTGCCTTTACCCGGTATTACGTCGCAGTGCCCGCGGACGACAATCACGGCGCGGAAATACGGGCTTACGAGCCCGAACGGTGAATGGCGAGGCGTGTAAGAGGCCTGGTTCAACTCTCTGAACGAATTGCACGACGAATCACTTGGCCCGACAGGAGGATGGAGATGAAACGGAATTCCCTCATTTGGCTGCTCGCGCTTTCCCTGATTCTGGTAGTTGCCTTCACCTCTAGAGCGCCCGTCAGCGCTCAAGGGTCATCGCGCAGTATGCCCGCGCTCCTGTTGTACGAACAGATTCCGGTGCCGGGCATTCTGGGGCGCGTCGATCACTTCAGCGCGAATGGCCGGCTCATCTTTTTCTCGGTGGTAGGCAGCAACGGCGTCGAGATCGAAAACTGGTTCGATGGCAAGGCGGTGGGCTTCATCCCCGGGGTCGTCGAACCACAGGGCGTCCTCTACGTGCCGGGCTTCAATAAGGTTGTTGTGGCCGGTGCGAACGGCAAGGTAAGCATCTTCGACGGCGCCACCTATGCCCAGCAGAAAGTGATCGATTTCGGAGCGGACGCGGATAATTTGCGCTGGGATGCAAGGAACAAGAAGGTCCTCGTCGGCTTTGGCGAAGACGACGGAGGCATCGCCGAAATCGATCCGGCGACGAATGAACGCGTGGGGAAACTTCTGAAAACCGGCGGCCATCCTGAATCCTTCCAGATCGAGGAAAACGGCAACATGATTTTCGTGAACTGTCCCGACGCCGGTAATGTCGTCGAGTCGGTCAATCGCGACACGGGCGAAGTCACGAAATGGCAGCTGCACGGCGTGAGGGCGAACTTCGCGATGGCCCTCGATGAAGCCGATCACCGCCTGTTCACGGTCACTCGCAAGGTTCCCATGTTGATCGTGCTCGACACTGGTACCGGCAGGGAAGTGGCGCGAGTTGCCGGAGTCGTCGGCGAGTGCGATGACGTTTACTTCGACGCTTCCCGCAAACGCGTTTACATCATCGGCGCGCAGGGATTCATCAGCGTCGTGCAGCAGGTTGACCCCGAGCACTACCAGTTGATCCAAAACGTTCCGTCCGCCGTCGGCGCCCGCACCGGCTTCTGGTATCCCCAGCATGACCGGCTCTATGTCGGCGTTCAGGCGGAAGGCAATAAGCCCGCACAAATTCTTGGCTACGAAGCCGAGGATTGAGCGGAGCTGAATCCGGCATCGAAAGAAGGAGAAACCGGAAATGGCCAAGCAGGTGAAAGTGCTCGACGTGACCGCCCGCGACGGCTTGCAGAACGAGCCAAACCCCGTCTCGACTGCTCAGAAAATCGCTCTGATCGAAAAGCTGGTCCGGGCTCGCGTTTCCAACATCCAGGCCACGAGCTTCGTCCATCCACGCTGGGTGCCGCAGATGGCCGATGCCGAAGCGGTGGCTGCCGCGCTCGGCCGCTTCCCGGATGTACATTTCTCCGCCCTGATCCCAAACCTCAAAGGTTATGAGCGAGCCGTGGCCGCAGGCTTCCGGAATCTCGAGCTCACGATGTCGGCCAGTGAAACCTTCAGCCACAAGAACCTGAATCGCAGCCGGGAACAGGGTTTCGAGATCCTCGAGCAGGTGAGCCGAGCCGCCGAGCGCGATGGCGTCGTGATTCGAGTCGGCTTCGCGATGAGCTTTCATTGTCCTTTCGAAGGAGCCATCTCCACCGCGACGCTCGTCGAAGTCGTCCGCTCCGCGCGGGAACATGGTCCCTGGCATATCGCCCTGGCCGACACCGACGGCATGGCCTTCCCCAACCAGGTCGCCACGGCCGTCAAGGCCATACAAGAGGAGTTGGGAATTCCCGCAAGCGAGTTGGCGCTTCACGTCCACGATACCTATGGCCGCGGACTCGCCAATGTCCTGACGGGCCTCGAAGCCGGCATCCGCGAGTTCGATGCGACCACCGCGGGCCTCGGCGGCTGCCCCTATTGCCCCGGCGCCAGCGGCAATCTGGCAACCGAAGATCTCGTTGCACTTCTCGATGGCATGGGTTACGAAACCGGAATTGACATGGAGAAACTGTTGGACGCCGCCGAATTCGCCAGCAGTTTTTCTTCACGTCCGTACCAAGCCCACCTTCTCCGCGCCGCCCGCGGCGCGGCCTGCGACGTGACGGAACGCCTGGCGAGGCATCTTCCATCCTCACAGAAATGAATCTCATTTCTTCGGGGTTACTGTAAAATCTTGCCGTCCAGGGCTGTACGATTGAACTTAAACATGCGTCAGCGCGACAAGCCGCGAAAACAGGAGCCGAGGTTCGGCTGGGTGAGCGCGAGAAGAGGTGCGCTGGAGGATGTCATCGCTCCGGCTCCGCCGCCGGCGGCCGCCCCGCGCTTCCCTGGATTCACCTATCACGGAGGTCCGATCGTCACCTCGCCGGTGGTTTACACCAGCTTCTGGGGCGGGCTTTGGGCGCGCGATGCCGCTCACCAACAAGCCGCCGCGCGCCTCGTGCAATTCTGCCGCGACCTTCTCTCGAGCAAATTCATGAACGTGCTGAGCCAGTATGGTGTTGGCAACGGACGCTTCGCGCAATCATCGAACATCTCCAACGTCGCCGCTCAACTTTCCGACGCGGCGGTTCAGCAAACCATCCAGACGGCCATCGATTCCGGCTTGATTCCCGAACCTCCGTCAGGAATCAGCTCGCAGGTCCTGATCGTCTTCCTCGACGAGAGCGTGGAGGTGAAGGATCAAGCGCTTGGCGTGGTCATGTGCGAGCCGCAAGGTGACACCGCTTTCGGCTATCACAATTCCTTCACCACGACGGCCGGAAACCCCTTCTACTATGCAGTCGTTCCTGCGCTCAACGACACGTGCCTTGAGGAATCCTGCCCGGGAAACGATGCGGGCTGCACGTTGCATCTGGCCGAATCGCAGGAGCAGCGGCGGACTCAAGTCACAAGCCATGAATTTGCCGAAATGGTGACCGATCCCCAAGTACCAACCGGCTGGATCGATCTCGACGACGCGAACAGCGGCGAAAACGGCGACATCTGCAACGGCGAAACCGCGACGATCACCGCCGGGGCGAACACGTGGACCGTACAGTCCATCTACAGCAAAGAAGATGATGAACAGAGCGGGGGTGCCAGTTATTGCCTCGCCCAGGCGCCCAACCCGTTGCCGCCGCTTCCCCGGCGCTAGTCCACAAGGCACCGCAACCAGACTCAGCTTTCTCCTGCCCGAATGGCTGATGTGCGCGATTTCGGTCTATGTCAGCATGACCTCCAGTGGGCCAACCGGCCTGGGAGGTTTCAGTGACCGATACGTTCATAGATTTTTCGAACGCTCTCGCCGACGCCGTCGAACGCGCCGGTCATGCGGTGGTTTCAGTCCTTGAAGGCGGCAGGAGGGGGGTGAGCGGAACGCTCTGGCGGGACAGCCTCGTGGTTGCCACCGAGCACACGATCCGGGGCCAACAGGAAGTCACGATTGAGCTCCCGGACGGCAGATCGCTCCCCGCCGCCGTCGTAGGCCGCGATCCGGGCACCGACATCGCCCTTTTGAGAGCCACGGAACCTGTCGCGTCGGCCATTGAATTTGCTGACGCCACCCGGCTTCGCGTCGGCCAATTCGTGCTGGCGATCGGTCGTCGGCCCAATCAATGCGTCGTCGCCAGCCATGGCATTCTCAGCGCACTCGGCGGTGCGTGGCGAACCGGGCATGGCGCCCGTATCGACCATTCGTTCCGACTCGATTTGCTGCCCTACACCGGATTCTCGGGAGGTCCGCTCGTCGACGCTGGAGGACGAGTAATTGGGGTCAACACCTCCGGCCCACGCCGTACTGTTCTCACGGTGCCAGCGTCGACGGTGAACAGTGTGGTTGAACAACTTATCGCCAAAGGCCGCGTCGCTCGTGGCTATCTTGGCGTCGCGCTCCAGCCGGTCAATCTGCCCCCAGCCATCCTTGCGCAGACCGGCACCGGCATCAAGCGGGGGCTGCTGGTTGTCATGGTGGAACCCGGGAGTCCCGCGGAAGCGGCGGGTATCACAATCGGCGACGTCGTCGTCGCTCTTGATGACAAACCGCTCGCGAATCCCGGCGATTTGCAATTGGCCTTGGACCCCGAGCGAATCGGACAACCGGCTCGGCTGCGGTTGATCCGAGGGGGCAAACCGCACGAGCTCACTTTGATTGTCCGCGAGCGGGCGGAGTAACCATGTCCGGCGCGACGAATCGAGTTTGCCCCGGCGACATCTGTTTAGGGAGTGACTGGAGCGACCTGGCTGAGAGTCTTCGGCGAATTACGGTTGAAATTCGCGGTCCCGATGGAAGGCACGGGGCGGGAGTTGTCTGGACGGCCGACGGCATCATCATCACAAACGCTCACGTAGTCAATGGGCATGCCATGATACGGTTTCACGACGGAAGAGCGGCGCCTGCCGAGTTGGTGGCGCGTTCTCGCCGTAGCGATCTGGCGGCGCTTCGTGTCGCGTTTCGACATCTGCCCTGCGCCGTGGCGCGGGATTCGCGAACCGTGCGCCCCGGCGAAATCGTGATTGCCGTCGGTCACCCTCTCGGGGTTTCTGGCGCCGTCAGCCTGGGAATCCTGCATTCCGCCTCGGACGAATCTTGTATCGAGGCCGATATTCGCCTCGCGCCGGGCAATTCCGGCGGCCCGCTGGCGGACGCCGCGGGGCGCGTGATTGGCATCAACACGATGGTTGCCAACGGAATGGGGATCGCAGTGAGCGCTCCCGCGGTCGAACGGTTCCGGGCAGGCATCATCTCAGCGCGCGTAGGTCCCGCATGATGCGCGTGCTCGTCGTCGCCGATTCCGACGTGGTTCGCGCCGGCCTGGAAGCGATGTTGCGCGACAACGGGCGCTTCCAGCCGGTCTCGCGCGATGCTGGCTTCGACAGCTTCGCGCAAGTCGCCTTGTTAAGTGCTGGCTCTCATCCCGACGTCGTCCTCGCGGAAGTTTCCGAGAAACGCAGCTTGTCGTCCTATCTCGGTCCTTCAATTGAAGCAGGCGGGCTGCCGCTGGTTTTGCTTGTGGACGATGCAAGTCGCAACGAGCTTTTGCGAGCTTTCGCCGCCGGCGCGCGAGCCGTGTTGCGGCGCGACGCCACGCCACACGAGATTTTCGCGGCGCTCGAGGCCGCGGCCGCCGGCCTTGCCGCGATTGACGCCGAGCACCTGCATCTTTTGCTTCCGGCCGCGAACGCCGCCGGTCTCGACGATGAAGAGCCCGCACTCGATGCCCTCAGCCCGCGCGAGTCCGAAGTTCTGGCACTGCTGGCTCAGGGCCTGCCCAACAAAATCATCGCCGACCGGCTGGGCATTTCCGGACATACGGTCAAATTCCACGTCAGCACGATTCTGTCAAAACTGGGCGCCTCGAGCCGCACGGAAGCGGTAGCCAAGGGATTCAAGGATGGATTGTTGGTTCTTTGATCCATCCCGCAACTCCAGTCTGTGCGCCGGGCGATGACCGCGAGGATGCGCAAAAGCCGAAACCGCGAAAAGGCCAGAGATGGCAGGTGTTCTTGGCATAACAGGGCTAGCCCGCATTTCTCACAAGAACCTCTCTGTCCACTAGCGATTCGGCTCATTCTGCCTCCGCTCGGAGCTAGTGTAGCGCCGCTTTTCAAGGCGGCACATTGTCGTGCAGAGGGACAAACATATCGCGCGCTGTGCCCGCCGCCACACGAACTCTTCTGAGCCTGGCCCCAATTCCTGGTGAGAAATTCGGGCTAGAAACACAAAAAGGGCCGATCCGTGAAGATCGGCCCTCCGAATTCCATTCCTTAGGAGAGAGAAGCTGAAGCGATCAGGAGGTGGGCCGCGGCTTCAGCCGCGGCGAGTGCTCCCTCGACACTGGGCCGGGGCCCGACCGGTGGGGCAGCTGTGCCTGAATCTCCTCGACGGTGACCGTTGCCGTGCCCCGCTTGCCCACCACCACGCCGGCCGCGTGGTTGGCAATGTGCACTGCCGATTCCCGGTCCGCGCCGGCGGCGATGGCGAGCGCGAAGGCGGCGATGGCCGTGTCGCCCGCGCCGGTGACATCGTAAACGCTGCGCGCCACCGTGGGTACGTCGAGCCGGCGGAATCCTCTCTTGCCGGGTTCGAAAAGAGTCATGCCCTCGCGGCCTCTCGTCACAACCAGGGCTTCCAGCTGGAGCGTGTCCACCAGTCGTTGCGCGGAATCGGTCAGCCAGTCGTTCCCGTCGGCCCGCGTTCCCACCAGTTGTGCCAGCTCGCGCACATTCGGCATGAGAATCGATGCGCCGCGGTATTTCTCCGCGTTCGAATCCTTGGGAGCGACGATTGCGGGAATCTGTTCCCGGCGAGCCGCCGTGAACGCGGCCTGCAGCACGCGCGGCGTCAACAGTCCCTTGTGGTAATCCGAGCAGAGAACCAGTTGGGTCCCCGCCGCCTTGGATTCGATCAGGTCGATCAGCCGGTCTTCCGTTTCTCCCCAAACGGAATGCGCCGATTCCTCATCCAGGCGGAAGACCTGCTGGCCGTGTTCGAGGGACATCAGCCGCGCCTTGAGCGCCGACTTGCGATGTGGGTCGTGAACCACTCCATCGCCCTCGATGCCGAGAACGTCGAGCAGTTCCAGGATTTGCTCGCCGGTGCTGTCCACACCGACGACGCCCACAGCCGCAACCTGCGCACCGAGCCGGCACAGATTGCGCATCACGTTGCCGGCCCCGCCCAGCATGCTCTCGCGGCGCACGAGACTCAAAACCGGCACCGGCGCCTCCGGCGAGATGCGCTCAATATGGCCCCACAAATACTCGTCGAGCATCAAGTCGCCGACGACGAGAACGCTGCACGTAGAAAAAGTGTCGAGCAAACCGGAAAGCTGTCTCACGGTTTCAACTCCACCCCAAAAGTTTCCTCATTCACGCGACAGGCCGGAGATGACCGAGGTTTCAATCCTGCTGCAGAGAATATGGGAGATGACAAGATGCGCTTCCTGAATGCGGGGCGTAGAATCCGATGGGACGCACAAGCAGATATCGACCTTGTCGCGCATCCTGCCACCGTTGCGTCCGGTAAGTCCGATCGCCGACAGGTTCTTCTCGCGAGCGGCGTCCAGAGCGCGCAGCACGTTTGGCGAATTGCCGCTGGTCGAAATTGCCAGCGCCACGTCGCCCGCCCGCGCCAGGGCACGTACCTGGCGAGCGAAGATTTCCTCAAAACCGTAATCGTTTCCGACAGCGGTCACAATGGAGGGATCGGTCGTCAGAGCCAGCGCCGGGATCGATCGGCGCTCCTGCTCGAATCGGCCTACCAACTCGGCCGCCAAATGCTGCGCCTGTGCCGCGCTGCCACCATTGCCAAACACAATCAGGCACCCGCCCGCCCGAAGCCGTTCCGATACGAGTTCGATTGCTTCGCCCAGCTCCGGCAGGATTCCGTCAAGGGATGAAACGGTTCCCGCAGACTCCGCCAGTACTCTCTCCATGTCTTGCTGCCAGCGATTTCTGGTCATGAGAGGTGGGCCGATTCCCGGAATCCTGAAAACTCAAAGGGTCAAGGCGGACCAACACAGCCTTCTAACGTCTATTGGTCCGCCGGCTACGTAGTCTTGGAAGTCGCACAGCAGATTTTGCTACAGTGTCTTCGCTTTGGGCAAACGCACGGCGAACTACCTGGACGGTGGAGACCTATGACCCCTGATCGAAAACCGGTCCGCAAAGCGGTCCTGCCGGTGGCAGGACTCGGAACACGCATGTTGCCCGCTACCAAGGCTGTGCCTAAGGAAATGCTCCCGCTCCTCGACAAGCCGATGATTCAATATGCCGTCGAGGAATGCCACGCGTCAGGCATTGAGGAAGTCATTTTCGTTACCGGTCCCGGCAAGTCCGCAATCGAGGCCCATTTCACAGCCGATCCAGCCCTCGAAGCTCTTCTCAAACAGCGGGGACGTCATAAGGATGCCGATGCGATTCGGCTCCTCAGCCGCATAGTTCGGGTGAGCTTCGCGCGCCAGGAAAAGCCGTTGGGCCTGGGGCATGCGGTGCTCTGCGCTAAATCTCTCGTCGGCCGAGAACCCTTCGTCGTGCTTCTGCCCGACGTATTCCTGCTGGGGACACGCCCCGCAACCGCGCACTTGATCGAAGCCTACGCGGAAAGCGCAGGGTCTGTGGTCGCAGTCGAATCCGTGCCGCCCGAGCGCATCAGCCAATGTGGAATTGTCGCTGTTGAAGAGGATTCTCCGCGCGGACACCTGTTCCGCGTTC
>JAGWOX010000002.1 GCA_028877145.1 Acidobacteriota bacterium
GTCGCCGAATCCGTTCCCGTCAAGCGCGCGCCGAATTGAACCCACTCGCCCGTCCATCATGTCCGAAGGCGCCACCACGTCCGCCCCGGCCCGCGCGTGGGAAAGCGCCGCCTGCGCCAACAGCTCGATCGAGGGATCGTTCAGCACCTCGCCGTTTTCCACCACGCCGCAATGCCCGTGGCTCGTGTATTCGCAAAGGCACACGTCGGTCATCACGATCAGGTCGAGTTTCGCCTTTTTCACCGCTTCGATGGCTCGCTGCACCGGCGCGTCCTTCGCCCACGCCTCCGATCCCTGCTCGTCCTTCTTCTCCGGCAGGCCAAACAGGATGATCCCGGATATGCCGAGTTGCTCGACTTCGCGGCATTCCTCGAGGAACCGATCGACCGATTGCTGGTGAATGCCGGGCATCGAGGGAACCTCTTCGCGGACGCGCTTGCCCGGCACAACGAACATGGGATAGATGAAATCGCCGGTTTCGAGCGTCGTCTCGCGCACGAGCGAGCGGAGGCGCTCGCTACGGCGCAAGCGTCGTGGCCGGTGAGTGGGAAAACTCATGTGTGTTTCCCTCCGGTGGCGGAATTCTTTGAAAAATGTGTGGCGATGGCAGCGGCCAGTCCCGCGGCGGTTGAAATCTCCGCTTCGATCGTCACGTCGAACCCGGCGCGCCGAATTGCCGCGGCGGTAGTTGGCCCAATCGCCGCTAGCCGTGCCGCACCCGCCAGCCGTCGAAAGGTTTCGGCCCCCAAACGCTCCCCAAGGGCCAGGAAAGCCGAAGGGCTGGCAAAACTCACCACGTCCACTTCGCCGCGCTCGATCCTTTCCAGAATCGCGGTATCGACGTTACCCGAGGGAACGGTCCTGTAGGCGACGACTTCGACCGGCGTCGCTCCGGCCGCGGTGAGAGCCTGCGGAAGTTGCGATGTGGCGCGGTCGCTGCGAGGCAGCAAAACCCGGCAGCCCTCGATCTGGCGGCCCAGTTCCCGCGCCAGGTCGATGGCTCCGTGCCCCGAGGACACGCGATCGATTCGCCATCCTTCCGCGATCGCCGCTCTCTCGGTCATCTCGCCCACCACGGCCACTTTCGGGCGCGCTTTCGACGGCCCGAGTTTCGCCCCTAGGTCGACATGCTGGCTTCCGGCGCGAGCGGCCACGAAACGCACCGCATTCTGGCTGGTCAGCAGAAGCCAGTCGAAGCCTCCAATGTCGCGAAGAGCGCGATCGAGCGCTCCACTGTCCTGGGGAGGAAGATATTCGACGAGCGGCAGAAGCAGCACTTCGGCGCCGAGCGTCCCCAATCGCTCCGCCAGTTCCGACGCCTGTTCCGCCGCGCGTGTGACCACCACACAGCGCCGCGCGAGTGGTTTGTCTTCTTCCGGCATGTGTCCTCGCGGAAATTCCGGCGTTTCGTGCCCGTCAGGATGGGCTGTGTTCACGGAGCTCGTCCAAGGAGGCGAAGGATGCGGTCAGCGCCCGCCTCGATCAGTTGCCGGCCCAATTCGCGTCCCAGGTTCAGCGGGGTCCTGCGGTCCTGCAACTCCTCGGCTGTGGCTCGCCTAGAAAGCCGAATGTACTCGCTGCCGTCCGGAGACACGACGCAGGCATCGATCACGAAAGCGCCGTTCTCAAGCCGCGCCCACGCTCCCACCGGCACTTGGCATCCGCCCTCGAGTTCGCTGAGCAGCGCGCGCTCGGCATTCAGCGCGGCGCGCGTATCAACATCGGCGAGCGTTGCCACCAGCTTGCAGATGTGCGGATCGCCAGCACGCGTCTCGATCCCCAGCGCCCCTTGGCCCACCGCCGGCAAGACCACGTCGGCCCCAAGCACTTCCGTGATGCGTTCGGAAAATCCCAGCCGGTCGAGCCCGGCCTTGGCGAGAACGATGGCATCGAATTCGCCGCGATCCAGCTTCGCCAGTCGCCTATCCACGTTCCCGCGCAGCGGCACGATCTCGAGATCGGGCCGATAGTGGCGCAGTTGCGCTTGTCGGCGGACGCTGCTGGTCCCGATGCGAGCGCCGGCAGGCAGTTCGTCAAGCGTCGCCCCGTTCCCAGCCACCAGGCAGTCGCGCGGGTCCTCGCGCGAAAGTACAGCAGGGAACGAAAAACTGGAATCGATCTCGGTCGGCACGTCCTTCATGCTGTGCACCGCCAGATCCGCGCGGCCGTCGAGCAGGGCCTCTTCCAGTTCCTTAATGAAAACGCCTTTCAGTCCCAGCTCGCCAAGATTGCCGGTCGTCTTTTCGGCGAAACGATCCCCGGAAGTCTTGATGACGACGATTTCCGTTGCGAGTCCGCAGCGGTCGGCAAGCAGGCGTTGCACGTGCTCGGCCTGCCAGAGGGCCAGCCGGCTGCCGCGACTGCCGATGCGGACGATATCCGTCATTTCTCCTCCGAGTCCAGCCCGAAAAGCCCGCGCAGAGTTTCCATGTGCTGCACGCGTTCGCGCCAGGTGCGCGCGTGGCGCAGCCGATCGGTCGGCTCTTCGAGCAGCTCGTCGATCAACTGCGCCGTCAGTTGGTCGATGTGCTTGCGGTCCTCCGGATTGAGATGGGCGAAGGCCGCGGAATGGGCTTCCAAAATGCGCCGCCGCCGCGCGTCCAGTCGCGAGCGCAGGTCGTCGACCAGATCAATCGCGCTTCGGCCCGCACGCCATGTTTCGAATTTCGAAATCTGGTCCGCGATGATCGCTTCAGCCCTCGGAATCTCGCGTTCTCGCAAGCGCCGGTTCTGGTCGACGATCTCGGTAAGGTCGTCCAGATTGTACAGGTACAGGTTGTAGAGGTCGCTCGCGGCGGGATCGATATTTCTCGGCACTCCCAGATCCAGAAGCAGCATCGAGCGATTGTCGCGCTCGGCCATCGCCTCGGTCAGCATCTCGGACGTGATCACCGGGTCTTCCGCCGCAACCGACGCCACGAGAATGTCCGCCCGGGCGAGCGAGCGAGGGAGCTTTTCCCAGGCGATCGTCTCCGCGCCGTTCGGCCCGGCGAGCGCCATCGCATGCTCGCTGGTCCGGCTCGAGATCCAAAGCCACTTGATTCCACGCTGGCGTAGTTGCTCCACCGCTTGCTGGGCGATCTCTCCCGCTCCAAGCACGAGCGCCGAGTGGGTGCCCAGGTCGCCAAAGATCCGCTCGGCTAGCTTGACGCCCGCCGACGCCGCCGACATCGGCCGCGTGCCCAGCTCTGTTTCCGACCGCACACGCCGTCCCACTTCCACCGCGCCTTGGAACAGCCGGTTCAGCACCGGCCCGGTCGCGCCACCATCGGAAGCGCGGCGATACGCTTCCCGCACCTGCCCCAGAATTTCCGCCTCTCCGAGCAGCATCGAATCGAGTCCCGCGGCCACGCGGAACAGATGTTCGATGGCCTCGCGATCGCGCCGGGCATAGAGGCACCCGTTCAGTTGCTCCCGAGATATGCCGTGAAAATCGGCCAGGAAATTCTGGATCGCGCCGGGCTCCTCGGTCGCGTCTCGGCGCACCCCGTAAAGCTCGCTGCGATTGCAGGTTGAGAGCACCACAACTTCTTCCATGCCGCACTGCGAACGCAGTTCCGCGGTCGCCCGCTGCGCATCCTCGACGCTGAACGTCACTCGCTCGCGCAATTCCAGCGGCGCGGTGCGGTGGTTCAATCCGATGAGCACGATCTGCATGCCTACTGTGCCTCTCGTCCGTGCCGGGCTCCGCGCAGCGCCGTCATGGCGCTTCCCCTGACGTTATCCTGTGGCCGGAATGTGGATTCGCGCGCATGCTCTCTAGAGGTAACGGTGAAAATGCGACAGGTAAAGGTTCACTACGGCGTAGCTGAAAATTACCAACAAAAACGTGAGCACGCACATAAGCGAGGCCCGCGCCCCACGCCACACGCCGCGCTCGGACAGCCGTAAATAACCAGCGTAAAGCACGAGGATCACCAACGTCACCAGCACCTTCGGATCGGTGAGCAAAAACGTGTGCCGGATGTGCAATTGCCAGTAAATCCCCATCGCTGTCCCGACCACCAGCGAGACCAGCCCCACGCGGACGCTCCCGCGGCTCATTCGCTCCAGGCCGTCGAGCGGCGGGAAGCGCCACACCATCCGTCCCGGATGCCGCCGCCGCAGATGGCGGTCCTGCAGCAAGTACACCACGCTCAAAACGAAGGCCAGCGCAAAAGCCGCATACGCGAGCACGCTCAACGTCACGTGCAACGCGAACAACGCTCCCTGCTCTTGCCGTGTCGCTGCCAGATCGTGTCCCGGCCACGTGCCCAGCGCGAAGAGCGCCAGCACGCACGGCAACACGAATGCGCCCATCGACCGCTGTTTGTAATAGAGTTCAAGTCCGAGGTAGGTGGCAGCAAGCAGCCAGCCGAAAAGGGAGAGTGAGCCGTACAGGTCGTCGTAGGGAACCGAGTGCACCCAGTGCGAACGCTCGAGCAGCGCCAGATAATGGCTCCCGAGTCCTAGTGCCAGTGCCAGCGCCGCCAGCCGCCCCGTCTGCTTCCGGCCCGTATATAGAAAACGCACGTACAGGCCCAGGCTGGCCAGGTAAAGCACCAACGTAATGTAGCTCCAATGTCCCGGCATCTCTCGGCTGGCAGTCCCTACCGGCCCCGTGCGAGCCTGAACGGTGCCGCCAAACGTGAATTATAGCAGCCGATTCCGCATACTTCCGCCCAAAATCCCTCCCGGCCAAGGTTGTCTCCCGGAATCCTAAATTTGCAAATGCAGATTGCGGCCTAGCAGACCGAAACTGGGGTCGTAGGGACGACCCGGCGGTCGGCCCGCGCATCGCCCCGTTGAAAGTTCCCGAATGAACGTATACTGTCCGAGCCTGAGCGAATCTCCGTAATCCAAACGTTTGTGGAGGAGACAGCGACCCAAATGAAGCTTCGGAATCTGGGTAAATCCGGTCTGAAAGTCTCACTGGTTGGGCTCGGCTGCAATAATTTTGGCCGGAGCGTCGACCTCGAAACGGCGCGCAACGTGGTCGATAAGGCCCTGGAGATGGGCATCACGTTGTTCGATACCTCGGATTCCTACGG
The DNA here is from genome assembly GCA_028877145.1 of Acidobacteriota bacterium. Lineage (GTDB taxonomy): Bacteria > Acidobacteriota > Terriglobia > Acidiferrales > UBA7541 > JAKASX01. The sequence goes on from JAGWOX010000002.1 coordinate 5,031, forward strand.
CAATCGCGGCGGATCGGAAATCTTGCTCGGAAAAATCCTGGGCCCGCGGCGCAAGGACGTTGTCCTGGCGACGAAATTTTCCAGCCAGATGGACGAGGAGGGCCGCCTGAGGGGCGCCTCGCGCCACTACATCATGAGCGCTGTCGAAGCCAGCCTGCGCCGCCTCCAGACCGACTATATCGACCTATATCAGCAGCACCGGCCCGACCCGGACACTCCGATCGAGGAAACACTACGCGCGCTCGACGACCTCATCCATCAGGGAAAAGTACGCTACATCGGCAACTCAAATTTCGCCGCCTGGCAGGTTGTCGATGCGCACTGGACCTCCCGCGATCTGGGCATCAATTCTTTCGTCTCCTGCCAGAAGGAGTACAGCGTGCTCGTGCGAGATGCGGAACAGGAACTGATCCCCGCAATGGAATCTCTTGGCCTGGGCCTCTTGCCATATTTCCCGCTCGCCTGTGGCCTCCTCACTGGAAAATACAGACAGGGCGCGCCGCCTCCGAAGGGTTCGCGCATGTTCGTTTGGCCGGAACTCGCCACGCGTTATTTCACGGAAGCGAACTGGAAGAAAGTGGAGCTGCTCGGGAAATTTGCCGCCGAGCGTGGCCACACCCTGCTCGAACTCGCCTTCAGCTGGCTCGCCGCGCGGCCCCACGTCGCAAGCGTAATCGCCGGCGCCACGCGTCCCGAGCAGGCCGAGCAAAACGCTCGTGCACCCGGCTGGGCACTCACGCAGGAAGAGCTTGGCGAAATCGATCGCCTCACCATAGAGGCCTAAACCACCTTCACCTTGCCCTCCGTCGCCCTTGCGTGCTCCATGCGCCGTAATTGCGCCTGGGGATTTTCGGCGCGATCAAGTCGTGTCCATGCCTAACACTCGGGCTGTCAATTCTGACAGTGTCCCCCACCCGGACCATCTAATTACGATCACTTGGCGGTCTTTTACCCTGCCCTATTGCAGTTGCCGCGTTGGAGGCAGAGTGCGCCTTTGTCATGAAGTCTCGTCTACAAACGCGAATCAGGAAGGCTGGGCGTGGCAGCCTGTACGCGGTGGCCTTGCTTCCTGCATTCTGCGCGCCTCCGGTGCTGGCACAGGGCGACGCAGCGTCCGCCTCCCAAGAGGTCGTCTCCAGCCAGAAACCGCCGGAAGTTGAACGGGAGCTCGGCAAAAACTTCTTTAACCTTTTGAACATGGCAGGAAGGAACGAAAACCGCTGCCGACTTCACGCCGATGAATCAACGCGGCAGAAACCAGCTCTTCTTCCACACGATGGCCAATCCCCTAAACCTCGCGGGAATTGCATTCGTCGCTGGTATCGCCCAGTGGAGCAACAAGCCAGGCGAATGGGGGCAGGGAAGTCAGGCGTACGGCAGGCGATACGCCAATTTGTACGGCCAGTTCGCGATCGACCAGACCGTGACGTTCGCCCTCTCGAGCGCGCTCGACGAAGACAATCGCTATTTCAATTCCGGAAAGAAAGGCATCTGGCCCCGCACAGCGTACGCTCTCGAAAGCGGCGTCCTCGCCCGCCACCGCGACGGCCATCGCTCATTGTCTTTCTCCGAAGTAGGAGGCGGACTCGCAGGCGCCTTCCTGTCCCGCCTCTGGCTTCCCGCAAGCCGTAACACCCCAGGCGACGCCGCCATCAACTTCGCCATCGGCACCGCTTCCAGCGTCGCCTTCGGCGTCGTCAAGGAATTCGTCCCCGACATCATTCGCGTGTTCGTCCGCAAGCCCAAACCACCTGACTAGCATCCCGCCGATTCCCAACAGGCTGCCTCTGTGATCTCCGTGCCATTCTCCGTGCCCTCCGTGTGAACCCGAGCCCCGTCGCCGTTGAAGGCAGGCCCCGATAGTACCCATCCCTGCCCGGCCCCTGGCGCGCAGACACCGGTGGGATGATATGGCAGGTTGCGCATGCATCTCGCACGCCGGCGGAGACTTATGTTATTGTGAAAAGCTAGCTTGGGCCCGGTTTCGCTCCCCGTGTGCTCGGCCTGCACGTACTCTTGGGTCCCGGCAATTCCGCCGCATTATGCGGCAAATCGGCGAGCCGAGTTGCTTCCCGGTACACGCGTCTGGCGAAGTTCGCCCGGCGCCGCTCGGACGCAAAAACAGCAGGAGACAAACCCGATGAAACAGTCGTACAACGATATTCCGGTGCCGGCCGACGGCCAGCAGATCGAATACAAGGACGGCGTTTATTACATCCCCGACCGGCCGATCATCCCGTTCATCGAAGGCGACGGTACCGGGCGTGACATCTGGCGGGCGTCGCGACGCGTTCTCGACGCCGCAGTCGAAAAAGCCTTCGGAGGAAAGAAGCACATCGCATGGTTCGAAGTGCTCGCCGGCGAAAAGGCGTTCAATGAGCGCGGTACATGGTTGCCGGACGACACCGTCGAAGCCATTCGGGATTTCCGCATCGCGCTCAAGGGCCCGCTGACCACCCCGGTCGGAGGCGGCATCCGTTCGCTCAACGTGACGCTGCGACAGGTCCTCGATCTCTACGCCTGCGTGCGGCCGGTACGCTATTTCGAGGGCGTTCCTTCGCCCGTGAAGCACCCCGAACGGATGAACGTGGTGATCTTCCGCGAAAACACCGAGGACGTCTACGCCGGCATCGAATGGCGCAGCGGCACCCCGGAAGTGAAAAGGATTATCGACTTCCTCAACGCCGAGATGCTGAAGGGCACCGGCCGCCAGATTAGGAGCGATTCCGGTATCGGAATCAAGCCGATCTCGCCGACCGCCACTGGCCGCCTGATGCGCCGCGCTCTGAATTACGCGATCGAGAACAATCGCCGCACCGTCACCCTCGTTCACAAGGGCAACATCATGAAGTTCACCGAGGGCGCGTTCCGCGACTGGGGCTACGCGTTTGCCAAGGCCGAGTTCCGCGACAAGGTCGTTACCGAGCGCGAAAGCTGGATTCTCGGCAATCTCGACCAGAACTCGAACCTCTCGATCGAGCAGAACGCCGCGATGATCGAGCCCGGCCTCGAAAACGCCACCGAATCCTTCAAGCAGCAGATTTACAAGGAAGTGAAGGAAGCGCTCGATGCGATCGGGAAGACGCACGGGCAGGGCCGCTGGAAGGACAAGATCCTGGTCAACGACCGCATCGCCGATTCCGTGTTCCAGCAGGTGCTGCTCCGCGCCAACGAATATCAGGTGTTCGTGACGCCGAACCTGAACGGTGACTATCTCTCCGACGCTTGCGCCGCGCAAGTTGGCGGCCTGGGCATGGCGCCCGGCGCGAATATCGGCGACGGCTACGGCGTCTTCGAAGCGACGCACGGCACTGCCCCCAAGTACGCCGACAAGGACGTGATCAATCCCAGTTCGGTGATACTGTCGGGCGTGATGATGCTCGAATTCATCGGCTGGAAGGAAGCGGCCCGGCTGGTGGAAGAAGGCATCGCCGAAACGATTCAGCAGAAGAAGGTGACCTACGATCTCGAGCGGCTGATGACCGGAGCGACGCGCCTGCGCACGTCCGAATTCGCCACCGCCGTCATCGAGAACATGGGCGCGGCCCTGGCCGCCCGCTAGAGCGCTCGGCCAAAGCAGGCACGCGTCTGCGCCCATTTCCCGTAGGGGCGGGGTCACCCCGCCCCTGCTCTAAAGCCTCGGCCGGGAATCTCCGGCAGCGGCCGGCTGATCCAACGAAACGAAATCTGATGCTTACGAGGAGAATGCTCTGATGCGCAAAAAAGTGACGGTTGTCGGCGGTGGATTCGTCGGTTCCACCACCGCCCAACGGATTGCCGACGCCGGCCTTGCCGACGTTGTCTTGACCGACATCCTGGAAGGAGCGCCGACAGGCAAGGCGCTCGACATGCTCGAAGCGATGCCGATCCTGCGAAGCGATTCGCATGTAACAGGCATCAGCACCAAGGATGGCGATTACAGTGCCACGGCCGGCAGCGACCTTGTCGTCATCACCGCTGGTTTTCCCCGCAAACCGGGCATGAGCCGCGACGACCTGCTCAAAGCGAATTACGCCGTGGTGAAGGAAGTGACGGAAAAGGTCGCCAGGCTCTCGCCCGAGGCGATCATCATCCTCGTCACGAACCCGCTCGACGTGATGACCCAGACCGCTTACCGCGTCAGCGGCTTCTCGAAGAATCGCGTGCTCGGCATGGCCGGCGTGCTCGATTCCGCGCGCATGCGCGCGTTCATCGCCATGGAGGTCGGCGTCTCGGTGGAAAACATCCATGCTTTCGTCCTCGGCGGCCACGGTGACGATATGGTGCCGCTGCCGCGCTATTCCACCGTCGCCGGAATTCCGCTGCCCGATCTTCTCCCCAAGGAGCGCATCGACGCCATCGTCGAGCGCACCCGTAAAGGCGGCGGCGAAATCGTCAATCTGATGAAGACCGGCTCTGCCTATTACGCCCCCTCGGCCGCGGTCTACGAAATGGTCGATTCCATCCTGCGCGACCGGAAGAAGATACTCCCGTGCGCGGCGTTCCTCGAAGGCGAATACGGCCTGCACGACATCTACATGGGCGTGCCCGTCGTGCTCGGCTCGAACGGCGTCGAAAAGATCATCGAGATCAAGCTCACCGATGCGGAACGCGCCGCCCTCGAAAAATCCGCCGCATCCGTCCGGGAAATGACAAAGGTCCTCGCCATCTAGTCAAATCGGAAGGGGCGGCCAAGCGCCGCCCCTTCCCACAAGTCCACGTGGGAGCCAGTAGCGCAGTCACTCTTGGCTAAGGCCTTTTTCAAGCCAAATGGCACACCAAACCTTCCCTGCATCCGGTCCCAACTCTCACTCACTCGGACTAGGTGCGTGTGTGCCGATGTGAAACGGACTGTCGCATTCCCGCGAGTTGCCTCCCTACGACGACGGCAACCATCATCACCGTCATTCCCCTAAGTCATTTCCTCCCCACATGCCCGCCAACCTTTCACGGCTTGGCCCTATCCTTGCACTTCAATGATCCTCCCGGTGGGGAGAATGGGTTGAAGTGCGCCAGTTGAGCGGCGCAAGAACATTGACTTCTTTCTCCCTTTCCGAAAGGTTCCCGCCGGACCGTGGCCATTTCGGTTCCGTTCCGACTGGAGATCTGGCAGTACTCGGGCGAGTCTTTGGATTGAGCGTTGTGCGGGGATGGTATGCCGCGACGTTCAAAGGTCCAAACGCCCGACACCGGCTTCACGCCAACCGAGTGATGGTCGCCGTGATCCTGATGGTTGGCGTGGTGGAATGATGGGAACGTTCGGTGTGGCTGGGTGACGGAATCAGGGCCAGAGCTAGTTGGCGGTTCCGACAGCCATGTACTGCCAGATTCATTTCGAACGTTGGCACCGGCGGGAAACGATTGTGCCCTCCATGAGATTATTTACCTGAACTCTGCCTCCAGGTGAGCCTGTCACCGGCAAAGAGCACTAGGCGATGGGCCGCCGGATCGTCGCGCTTGAACTCCAACTCGTACGGCTTGCCGCGAAAGAGCCGCCAAATTTGGAACGTGTTCCACGCTTCGGCCGACGCTTTTGGCGGGAGCGAGCTCAACAGCGAGTCCACCGTTGTGTTTGCGGGCAAATACTCCTGCTTGCCGTTCACGAGAATGCCCACTTCCATGCTGGCGGAGACCATGCCCGCGAACGAGGCGCATGCGGTACCGTTCGTTGCGATGTGCGGGCAGGTGATTTCCGGATTTTTCTCGATTTTTTGGACCACCTCGGTCATGTTCTTCAGATCGCGAACACCGACGAGCAGTCCATTCCGCTTGAGAGCAGGCGGAACGTACAGCGTGAGATAAAAGAGCCGAATTGCGCCCATCGATTTGAAAGTGGGCTCGAGAGTGGCATCAGGAAATCTCCCGAGGTTTTTTGCTTTCAGCCCCTTGCTTTTCTGAACCCGGGTCAGTTTCAGGCCGATGTCGCCATTTCGGCGGCGGACTACGCGGTAATACACTTTCGATTCGCCGAGATAATTCTTGACTGTTTCGGCGCTTTTAGGCCGAAAGATTGAGCGCTCGACAAACAGTCTCATGCCCGGCTTCAATGTTGTGATCCCTTGCCTGCCAAGCGGGTCGCGGAAGAGGGAAGCAAGTGCGACAGGAGCGGGAAAGCTTTCCTCAAGCCAATTCCTCGCTCGCTCGTATGCTTTGGGTGCGATGCAGCCTTCGGTCTCGAGTTCGTTCATTTGGGCAAGGAAGAGATCCCAATCCGCCTGACTGCGGGATACGAAGCTCCGGTCACCCCACGCGCGGGGAGCCGGCAAACGTGCGACCCACCTATCCTCGGAATCTCCGCGGTCCAAAGAGAACCATCGATCGTGGATCGAGCAATTCACGTCAGGTCTCGAGGCACCGTTTCCTCCCAGGTTTCCAAGTGGCATCGGCGTCTTCAGCGCGCCATTCGAGTTCTGGGAAAAATCGGGAGGAAGCAGGAAGCTTACCGTGTCGATTTTTGTCAGCCGATAGCTTTGGTACGGGGCGGCTCGGCGTGCGGCGCACCCGTAGCAAGCGCTTAGAGGGACCAGCGCCGCAATTGCCTTGAGCAAGGATCGTGAGAACATCCTATGAGACCCTTAGCCGCACTCCTCAGCGGTCACTGCAGGGTTCCCGAACAGCGCAGCCAGCGGGGATTATGGCAAGGATTGCGTGTGGTTGAAAGAGTGGCGAGAGCTCGTGCCGCAGAACCGGTTATCGGTGTTAAGGAGGGGCCGTTAGGTCCGCGACCTCGAGGTCGTGCGCAGAAGATCTTCCCATCGCCGGGAAGCGTGGTGATGGGACGACGCAGGCCCTAACCAAAATTTAAGTCTTGCACGCTTTCGACGCGCCATTTCATCGCCGGTCGGTGTAGAATCCGGCCGACCCTGAAGGAGGGAAACGGGTATGAAGCAAATCATTCGCCGCAGGCACGGACTCCGCTGGAGTCTGGCTTTGGCGGCTCTCCTGAGTTTTTGCCCCGTGGCGCGTGCGCAGCAAATCAAGAAGGACACGCTGTCTGGGATGAAGTGGCGTTTGGTCGGTCCGTATCGCGGCGGCCGCACGGAAGCAGCTGCCGGAGTTCCGGGCACGAATACTTACTATCTGGGCGCGGTAGCCGGAGGCGTGTGGAAATCGACCGACGCGGGTACCACCTGGAATCCCATTTTCGACAAGGAGCCGATCGCTTCGATCGGAGCGATCGCGATTGCTCCGTCTGACCCGAACGTTGTTTACGTGGGCACCGGAGAGCCGGACATCCGCGGCGACATCAGCTACGGCGACGGCATGTGGAAATCGACTGACGCGGGCAAAACATGGACGCATATCGGTCTAGATGACACGCGCCACATCGCGAAAATCCTGGCCGACCCGCGCGATCCGAATGTCGTACTCGTCGCCGCGATCGGCCATGCCTATGGTCCGAATGCCGAGCGCGGCGTTTTCCGCACGACCGATGGAGGCAAGACCTGGCAGAAAGTCCTGTACAAGGACGACAAGACCGGCGCCGTGGACCTGGCCTTCGATCCGAATAATTCGAGCATCGTCTACGCCGCCCTGTATCAGCAAGTGCGCCTGCCATGGGACTACATCAGCGGCGGCCCGGGCAGCGGAATCTATAAATCCACCGACAACGGCGCCACGTGGAAGCAGTTGAAGGGTGACGGGCTGCCGGAGGGAATCCTTGGACGCATTGGCCTGGCTGTGGGCGCCGATTCCGAGCATGTCTACGCGCTGATCGAGGCGGAGAAGGGCGGGCTCTACGCCTCTGAGGACGGCGGCGAGCATTGGCATTTCGTCACCGGCGATCATCGGTTCCGGCAGCGGGCATGGTACTTCACCAACGTCATCGCCGATCCGAAGAATCCTTTCACGATCTATATTCTCAACACAGGCGTCGACCGCTCGACCGACGGCGGCCATACATGGTCGTCGATCCGCGCTCCTCATGGCGACAATCACTGCCTGTGGATCGATCCGACGAACCCAAATCACATGATTATCGCCAACGATGGCGGCGCGTCAGTTTCCCTGAATTGGGGCCGCACGTGGTCGACGATGGATAATCAGCCAACGGCCGAGTTTTATCATGTGGCTGCCGACAATCGTTTCCCCTATTACCTCTACGGCGCGCAGCAGGACAATTCGACGGTGGCCATCCCCAGCCGCGGAGATCCGAATGACTACTACGACGTTGGCGGCGGCGAGAGCGGATGGATCGTGCCGGATCCCTCGGGCGATACGGTCTATGCCGATTCTTATTCCGGCGAAATCACCCGCTTCGATCGCAAGACCGGGCACAGCACCGAAGTATCGCCTTGGCCGCTCAACCCGATGGGCCATGGCGCCGCGAATCTGAAATATCGGTTCCAGTGGACCGCGCCGGTTGCCGCTTCGCCGTTCGACCCGAAGACGATCTATTTCGGCGGGAACGTTCTGTTCAAGACGACCGACGCCGGCCAGAATTGGACCATCATCAGTCCCGACCTCACCCGCAACGACAAGTCCAAGCAGCAGTCGGCCGGCGGCCCGATCACCAAGGACAACACCAGCGTCGAGTATTACGACACGATCTTCTGTATCGCTCCCTCACCGCTCGATCGCGGCGAGATCTGGGTCGGATCCGACGACGGCTTGATCCATCTCACCCGCGACGGCGGCCAGCACTGGCAGAACGTCACGCTGAAAGACCTGCCGGAGTGGAGCAAGATCAGCATCATCGATGCCTCGCCCTTCGCCGCCGGCACCGCGTACGCGGCCGTCGACCGCTCGAAGAACGACGACAACGACCCCTACATCTACAAGACCACCGACTTCGGCAAGACGTGGACTCGCATCAACAACGGCATCCCCCACGGCGCATTCGTTCACGCGGTCCGCGAAGATACCGTGCGCAAGGGCCTGCTCTTCGCCGGCACCGAATTGGGCGTCTACGTCTCGTTTGACGACGGCGCGAATTGGGCTCCGCTGAAGATGAACCTGCCCACCGTCCCCGTCCATGACCTGATCATCAAGGGCAACGATCTCTTGATCGCAACGCACGGCCGCGCGTTCTGGGCGCTCGACGACATCACTCCGCTGCGCCAGCTCACCGCGCAGGTCCAGGATGCGCCGGCCTATCTGTTCAAACCCGAACCCGCCTATCGCGCCCGTTTCGGCGGAGGCTTCTTCGGCGGCGGCTCGGCCAACGCAACGATCGACTACTGGCTCCAGTCCGCGCCCAAGGGCGATGTCACGCTCGAAATTCTCGACGCCAAGGGCAAACTCGTACGCAAGTATTCGAGCAAGGGCACGGGCCTTCCGCCGGGTATTCCGCCCGAATTCGCGCGCTTCTTCCATTTCCCGCATTTGACCAAGGATGCGGGCGTCAATCGCTTCTCCTGGGACCTTCGCTATACGTCGGCGCGCTCAGTTCCCGGCACGATAAGCTGGGGCGGGTCGCCTTTCGGGCCGTTCGTTGTGCCCGGCGCGTACCAGGCGAAGCTCACCGTCGACGGAAAGAGCTACACGCAGCCGGTCACGGTGAAGGAAGATCCGCGCGTCAGCGTGACGCAAACCGAACTCGAAAAGCAGCTCGCTCTCGCGCTCGAAATTCAGGCGTCGGTCAATTCGGCGAATGACGCGGTGAACGAGATCATCGGGCTGCACGCGCAGCTCGAGCCTCTCCAAAAACGCGTGGCGGCCTCCAACAAGGACATCGCCGACGCCGCCAAGGCGCTCGATGAAAAAGCGGTGGCCATCGAAAACAACCTCATCCAGCCGAAATCGAAGAGCGGGGAAGATCCGTTGAACTATCCGATCAAGCTGGCCGACCAGATGATGGCGCTGAGCAGCACGGTCGAAACGAACGACGCAGGGCCGACGGCGGCCGATTACACCGTCTACAATCTGCTCAAGGGCCAGATCGACGCACAGGTGGCGGCGTGGGGCGAGTTGCAGAAGAAGGATCTCGCCGCGCTAAACGAGATGATGAAGAAGGCCAACATCGAATTCATCTCCGTAACGCCGCCCAAGGGCGCCGAAGCGATGTAGCCAGTCGCGGAAGACGCTCAAAGGAATGAAAGCGGGCCTCGGCGCAATGCACCGGGGCCCGTTCTCTTTTGCTGTGGGCGCTAGGGAAGGGCAAGGGCAAAGATTTGAACACAGAGTTCAAAGAGGTAAACCGGAGGTCACAGAGAAAAACATCAGCGTGCATGCCAACGGAAGAGATGGTTTCCTCAGTGCCCTCAGGCTTTTCTCTGTGCCCTCTGTGTGCCAGCTTTTGACTTTGAATTGTTCCCGGTTAGGTAATTTCAGTGCCGTGCGTTTCAGGTAGTAGTGCCGCGGTGGCGGCGGCGAGGCCGAAAGCGAGCCCGCAGAGAAGGAAGGCACCCGCGAGGCCATGGGACTGGCCCACGGTGCCGATGATGAGTGGAGCAAGTGCGCTCAGGCCCCGCGCCACGTTGTAACTCGCGCCGAGAGCAGTCGCGCGAATCGCGGTCGGGAAGAGCTCGCTGCCCACAATGCTCGATCCCGTGAAGAAACCGGTGCCGAAGAAGGCCACCAGGCACGCAGCCACAAGAATCATTCCCGGCCGCCGTGCCGTAGCGAGCCAAGGCACAAGCACAGCCGCCGCGACAAGGTAGATGATCAGCGAGCGCTTGCGTCCGTACCGGTCGGCGAACACCCCGAAAAGCAGATAACCCGGCAACATGCCCACCAGATTCAAGCCGAGCAAGAACCATGTTGTACCGAGCAGGTTGAAGCCACGCCCGCCCTGCGCGATCGGCAATTCCAGATAAGCCGGAATCCATGTGAATAAACCCCACCAGGCGAACATGCCGAATGTATTCATTGTGAGGAGCACAATGAGGTTCCGGCCGTTCATGCGCCACAAGCTGCGGCGCTCGGCCGGCGGCGGAGGCGTTGTCACTTGCCGCCGCCACACCTCGGGTTCAGGCACGCCGCGTTGCACCCACAGCGCAACGAGCGCCGGCAATACGCCAACGAAGAACACCCACCGCCAGCTTGCATGCGCCAGAACCACGCCCGCCGTCACCGCCGCCAGCGCGTAACCGATCGCCCAACTGCTCTGCACGATGCCCAACGCACGCCCGCGCCACTTCGCCGGCCAAGTTTCCGCAACGAGCGCTGCCCCGGAATTCCATTCACCGCCCATGCCCAGGCCGAGGACGAAACGGAAAACCGCGAGTATGAAGATCGTGGAGGAAAAACCGCATGCGAACGTGGCGAAGGAATAGATCAGGATGCTCATGCTGAGCATGCGGCGGCGGCCGTACCGGTCGGCCAGAATGCCGATGATTACGCTGCCAATGGCCGAGGCGACGAGAGTGAGCGTGTTGAGCAGGCCGGCGGTTTCCTTGCTCATGCCGAACTCGCGCATCAGCGTCGCCAGGACCAGCGAGTAGAGCATCACATCGTAAGCGTCCAGCATCCAGCCGAGTCCCGCGGCGACCAGCGTGCGGCGTTGGGCGGATGTGGTTTCCTGCCAGCGAAGAGGTGCGGTTTCGATCATGGTTCGATTTTGTGGCCGCCCAGTATCCGATGAGGGAGAGATTGCGGCAAGCGTTTCCTTGGTGGGACGCATTCACGGAGTGAAGGGGCCGCCCGGCTATTGCAATGAAAAGTCGCTCAGCGTATCCTCCCGTTAGACTGGGTAGCCCAAACAGGGTCTAATCGTAAATTCTGATCGATTCGTTCATGCGCGGAGAGGAGCAACGGCATATGTACAGGATATTGATCGCGCTCGTAGCTGTGACCCTCGTGTCGGCGCCCGCGGCCGCGTCGGAAAAGACCGATGTGATGGCGACTGTGCGTCAATTCGTGATGGCCTTCAATCAGGGCGACGCAAAGACGGCCGCAGCGGCTTGCGCCGCCGAAGCTTACATCATCGACGAATTTCCACCCCACGAGTGGCATGGTGAAGGCGCTTGCGCGAAATGGATGAACGATTACGATGCCGACGCCCGAAAGAACGGAATCACCGACGGATCCGTTACCCTCGGCACCCCGCTGCACGTGGATGTAACGGCAGACCGCGCCTACCTCGTCGTTCCCGCGAACTACACTTTCAACCAGAAGGGGAAGCGCGTCCGGGAAACGGGCTCGACACTGACCGTCGTATTGCAAAAGATGGGGGCTGGTTGGCGAATCATTGCATGGGCGTGGACGAAGCGCTAGCCACACACGGAACTGCGTGGTTGGCACAACCCTTTCTATCTCTTCCACGCTGACGAGAGACAGGAAGCAGCACTCTGCGTTCCGCTTAGCGGGCTATTTGTCTTCCACTCCCGGCCCCGCCTTGATCGTCCACTTATCAGGCAAAATCGGCCGCTCGCGGCTGATCTGCCATGTTACGGCGTTGGAGTAGTCCTTCTCCTCGCGCTTGATTTTCAGGTTGCCATTGGCGAGGTAATCCAGGTGGACCTTGTCATAGGCGAGGCCCATGCCCGCGACCAGATGCAGGTACGCCCCGTGCGCCGTTTCGTCAGGAGCTTCGGTGTATCCTTCGTCCCATGTGACGTCCGGGAAACGCTGCATGAACCCGCCGCCTCCGGGCGCTGCCTTCTGTCCCTTGAGTGACATGTAGATTCGCACGCCGTCGTGGATGGGTTGCTGGAAGCGCCGCGGCTCCCAACGCACGCCGTAGCGTTCGTAAAGGCTATTCTCGCCGGCGTCGAGCGCGGCGGCCCCGGGAACCTGGTTGATGGCCTTGGCGATCCGATCGCGGAGTTCGTAGGCGATGTCCTTGCTCCATTGGTGTTTTGGATCGGAAAGGTAGCTGAGACTGGTGAACCAGCCACGCGGAATCCACCAGCTATAGGTGGATTCCACTCCCATTCGCCGAATCATCCACGCTGTGTACCCGGAAAACGGCTGTACCCATTCATGCGATGGATATCCATGTGGATTGAGGAACGCGTCGGGCAACCATGATTGCCATAGCAGCCGGCGCGTGCGCGATTCGGGATAAATGGGATCCTGGTCCCAAAGGGCAGTCTGCACGTCGGCGGTAAGTGAACCGTGATAGCCGGGATGCAGGAAATAATTCGGCGTGATGTGCATCAGATCGATCGATAGATTGGCGCCGTCGGGATTGTCGATTGGGTGAATCACGACATTCACTTTCTTCAGTTCGGCGCGCATTTTCGGGTCGCGCACGAGTTCCTCGGCCAGCCGCAGGATGTGACTGGTGCTCGAAACTTCATTCGCGTGCTGTCGGCCTGAATACATCAAGACGGCCTTGAGCGTTTCGAGCTTTGCCACCGAGCGTAGTTTTGCCGGTGAAGGCTCTAGGACATCGGCCGCCCAGATGTTCGTTCCGAGATAGGTACGGCCCATCCAGTAAACGGTGACGCCGGGGAATTTCGCCAGACGCGCGAGAATTTCGGCGCTCTGCTTCGGGCTGATCGGTTCCTCCCACCGGACGATGTGGCCGGAGGCGGAAGCTGGCAACGGCGCCGGCGCGTAATCGGTAATCTGCGGGCGCGGCGTGGCTGGCTTGGGTACCGGCCAATCGACAGTGACAAATGTCGGACGCGACTTCTCCGGAGCGAGCAAGGGCCGGGGCAGTTGGAATTCCATCGCCAGATGCCGGAGATCGGGATAGGCGAGCGAATCGGGATAAAGGCCGGCCACGTGCATCGCGGCGAGCCAATGCACCTGGCCTTCGCCTTGCTCGGCGGAAAACATCGTGTGCTCGACTACCGAGGCCGGCTCACGCCGGATCCAATCTTGATAGAGCTGTTTGTCGGCATCGGCCGGTATCTCCCAGGTCAGCGTATCGACGCCTGAAGCGCCGGCCCGCACGCGCGCCGCAACCAGCCGCGGAATCTCCATCTGTAGTGCGGGAAGATCGCGCCTCTCCTGACGCTCGTGGCCTGTCGCGTCCGTCCACGCCAGCCGAACCAGCGGATGCGGCCCATCCTTCGCGTAGAACTGAATTTTGATATGGCCGTCCTGGCCGTCGGTCGAGGGATAGACAACGGGAATCACGCGGCCAAAGTAATCGAAAATGCCGGTCGATTCGAGCGTGCCCAACATGTAGAAGAAATTCGAGGTGGAATACAACGTGTCTTCCTGGAGCGATTCGAGCGACGAAATGCGTCCGTGATCGAAGCCAAGGCTGACGTCCGGTTCGCTCATGTGAATTTCCAGCCGCAGCGTATCGAATAGCGGCTGATATTCGATGACGGGTTTACCGTCATTCTGTTCCATGATGAAATGGAAAATGCGCGGCAGCGTGATGGTCTGGTCGTGGTCCCAGAACATTTCGACGTCGGTTTCGACCCGCTGATTGAGCAGCGATTTGCCGCCGGAATCCAGACGAACCCATCCCGTATCCAGCTGCACCTGGTCGTACTGCGGAAATTCGCCGCTATAGGGACGCACGGCTGTGTGAACGGTAAAGTCGCGCGATAGCAACTCGCTGCCATTGTCCGAGTACACGTGAACGCGGTAAGTCGGGCCGCCCGCATCGTGCATTTCGCGGAATGCGATGGTGGCGAGAGGAATGTGAAGCGTTCGCGCGAGCATCGCGTCCACCGGATAGAGTTCTTGTAGCCATCGCGCTCGCGAGTAGAGCAGGCTGGTATGCGTTGGGTCGATGTCCGGCTGGAATTCGATGACGATTTTCGATACCGCCTTCCCTTTGATCAATGGTGCGATTTCGTCCATCAGCCAGCTATAGCCGGGTTTGTAAGCCGAAAGTACCTCGACGTGCGTGTGGTTCGCGTCGGCACCCGCTTTCAGGAGAATGGACCGCAATTCAGCCGTGAGCTTTTGCCGCTCGGCGGGCCCTTCGCTGACTTCCGCCAGCAAATCCGTGGGCTGTCCGCGTTCGATTCCAGGAGCCGCCTTGCGCACAGCATTCAGCAGCCTGCGGCCCTCCCAGGGAATTGTGAAATCGTCACTGAAGGTTGGCTTCGCCTCAACAAAAGGATGGATGCGCGAGATGTAGTGCAGCGGAGGATCGGCTTCGCAGCATTTCAGCCCGGCGTGGAGGCCGCCCGTTTGCACCGTCACTTTGGCACCGGGTTCACTTTGCTCGATTTGGTTGCGGATGAAGCCCGCGAGTTTGGGATCGGCGTGATCGACATATACCGTCGCTTCGATGGCGGCCGGTTTGGCGTCGGATTTCTTCATGGCATCAAGCCACCGGCTGAGGTGAAAAAGCGCCGCGCTGGCTTGGCCCGCCGCGGAGCGCAGCGAGAAAAAACGGTGCAGGCTGTAACGCATCTCGTCGATCGATTCGTAGCGCTTGTCCGGCTGCCAGAGGAAGGGAAGGTGACCGGCGGCGTAATCGAGCGCGGCCGCCTGCCCAGCGGCGTCGCCGCGCACCAGAATTGCCGAATGCTTCCCAAATGCGTGATCGATAGCACGCAGTTCGCCCTCACCCTCGGGAAGCGGCTGCAAAACCGTTTTCGCAAACGAAGCGCCTTCGTCGTTTTTCGCGGCGGTCAGTTCGTTCACAAGTTGCCTGCCCAGGGGAGAATCGGCCGTAACGACTGCCTGCTCCGGCACGTCAGAGGGCGCGACGCCTTCCGGCACATAGGCCAGCGGCAAAGTGATTCCGGTGGTTTCGAGTCCCACGCGCGCCGCGAGATTCGCCATCGCAATGCCGGCATTTCCCGCGGGAACGTAAAGACGCGCGTCGACCGAGGCCGGAACCGGCATCTCCTTCGATCCCCCCAGTAGGCCCTTGATGCTGTAGAGCTGTCCAAGGTCGAGCGGCTTCGGCCCGGGCGTTTTCAGCGCGGAGAGCGACGGCGTGGCAAAAGGCGTGGAATTCACCAGCGTGACGGGCGGCGCGTTGCCGACGAGGAGCACCAACTCCTTCACGGCAGCGAAGCGAACGGTCTTGCCCGCGCCCGTGAGCGCCTTGCGAACGGCTTCCGTCTCTGCGGTTCCGGAGACTCGCAGGATGGCGCGGCGAATACCGGGCTCCTGGTTGACGTAGGTGAGGCCCACGAGCTGCGCTGTGGCCTTGAGTTTGGCCTCGGAAAAAGCTTTGTCAATGGCTTCAGCAATCGACTGAAGCGTATCGCCCGGCGTATTCCATTGATAGGGCGCGCGCGCGGCGTAGTTGATAGCCACGGCAAGCAGGCCCGGCGCGTCGGACCCGATCACTGCCAAATTCTTATTCGCCAGAAATACGCCACCTTCGCCCGGCCCGAGTAGGGAACTGAGCGGGGCAATCGCGGCGGCGGTGCCGGAATCGAGTGCTCCCGCGCCTACGAAGATTTTCGGCGACGGTTCGGCGGTCTGCGGCAAGCTCTCGACCACCGGCAGGGACAATCCGCTCGTACCGTAGCCCATGCGCGCGGCTAGATTCGCCGCCGCGGCATTTTCTGCCGCGCTCGGGCTGGCGGGCACTACGACGTGACCTCTTAGGAAATTGGCGATCCCATCGCCGTTCGTATCGGTCAGCATCCAGCCTTTTCGAAATGCATCTTCGAGAGGACTCGGCCGCGTGATTGTGTTCATCGGCGTTGCGGGCCGGCCCGCGGCGCTCAGAGAAAACACAAACAGGAAAAATACCGAACCAGAAAGAAAGCGCATACCACCTCCAACACCAAAAAGACGGAATCCTTACCCTTATTGGGCGGAAATGCAAGGGGCATTGTTGTGCCGAGCGTCGTGTTGCCGCCATCAGAGGAGAAAGGAATGAAAGGCATGCGTCGGCCTCTTCAAAGATGCATCCAGGAACGCCTTGGTTGGTGCATTGCAGTGCCGGTCTCTGAACTTCTTAAAGCGATGTTTCGCTGAAGGCGGAAACTGTTTGCCTCGCGTATACGATCCAGGAGAAATGAATCTTCAAATCTTTCGAAACGTAGTTCGTCTCCCCAACGTCTTGACAGATGGGTATGCTTCTTGGAGACTGTGCCATTGTATGTGCGTAATATACTTGTCCGTGGCGTTCCTGATGGCTGCATCTTACCTTTTTGCAAACTTTTTCGTGTTCTCAGGCTCTTCACCTACCTCGTGTCAGGGCGCAGGAGTCCTCCCACAACAGGCCCAACGCTCGGCATTTTCTTCCTCCCGCCTCCTGTGCTCGAGGCGTGAAACGGATACAACGGGAATACTGATAGGGACAAGATTTTCATGCGGATTGCTATCGATACGGGCGGCACATTCACCGATTGCGTATTCCTTCGCAAGGGTCGACTGGAAGTTCTGAAAATTCTTTCCACTCCGGCCAATCCGGCCGAAGCGATACTGACGGCAGTGAGGCAAATCGATCCCGGCCCTCAGGTGGAAATCCGGCACGGCACAACGGTAGGGACAAACACGCTGCTTGAACGCTCGGGCGCCCGCGTGGCGCTGGTTACGACGCGCGGATTCGAGGATGTCATTGCGATCGGGCGGCAGGCGCGCCAGAATCTCTACGATTGGCTCGCCACTCCCGAGCCTCCCCTCGTCCCCCCTGAACTGCGATTCGGGGCCGAGGAACGCACTCTGTGGAACGGTGAGGTGGCGCGGGAGGTGGATTCGGCCGAGCTGCAGAGTCTGCTCCAGCGGGTGTCCGCGTCGCGCCCGGAAGCCATTGCACTTTGCTTGCTCTTTCCCTTTGCCAATCCCTCGAACGAGCGGCGAATCGCCGGCGCCCTGGCGTCGCTCGGTGTTCCGCTCTCGGTCTCGCACGAGATCCTTCCTGAATTCCGCGAGTACGAGCGTGCCTCGACGGTTGTCGTGAACGCGTACCTCGCCCCGAGGATGGGGAGCTACCTGAGAGACCTCGGGCAGGCCGTCGACAGCGAATTTCCCGATGCGCGCCTGCACGTGATGCAGTCATCGGGTGGAATCGTATCGGCCGGGCTCGCCGCGCGGGAGCCGGCTCGCACGATCCTCTCGGGTCCGGCCGGAGGGGTCGTGGGAGCGTATCAGGTCGCGCGCTTGGCTGGTTTCGAACGAATCATCACCTTCGATATGGGCGGAACATCCACAGATGTCGCCCTGGTCGACTCGAAGTCGAACGGCGGTTTGGGAACGACGAACGAATCCGTGGTGGCGGGTCATCCGATCGGCGTGCCCATGCTGAATATCCACACAGTTGGTTCGGGCGGCGGGTCGCTGGCGTGGTTCGACGAAGGAAACGCGCTGCGCGTCGGCCCGCAATCGGCGGGCGCGGACCCCGGGCCGATCTGTTATGGCAGGGGAACGCGGGCCACGGTTACGGATGCCGATCTTGCCCTGGGCCGGCTCGATCCCGAATTCTTCCTCGGCGGCGGCATGCGACTCGATGAAGAGCGAACGCTCGAATTCATGACGCGGCAAAGGGACTCGCTGCCGGATGTCGATGCTTTCGCGATTGGGATCGTGCGCGTGGTCCAGACCACGATGGAGAAAGCAATCCGCGTCATCTCCATCGAGCGGGGCCACGATCCTCGCGATTTCACGCTGGTGAGTTTTGGTGGCGCGGGCCCGGTGCATGCCTGCGCGATGGCGCGGGCGCTGCGAATTCCGCGCGTGGTCGTGCCTCGTTTCCCGGGCGCGCTGTCCGCGCTGGGCATCCTTCTCTCCGATGTCGTTCGCGATTCCTCGCGCACCGTGATGATGGCGCCCGATGACCGTCGGTTGGAAGGGGCCTTCCGTGATCTCGAGAAGCGGGCGAGCCTGCAAATGCGCGCCGAGGGATGGAAGGGCGTGGGGTTTCGCTCGGTGGACGTGCGCTACGTCGGGCAAGGCTACGAGTTGAACGTGCCTTGGGGTCCCGGCCTCCTTGCCCGATTTCACGATGCCCATCGCAAACGGTATGGCTATTCGGACGTGGCGCGACCCGTGGAAGTGGTCAACGTCCGCGTGCGATTGGTGGCCCCCACAGGCTCCGTTCCCCTGCGGCGGCGCTCGCCCGGCGGAAAGGACGCGAGCAAGGCCATCGTGAAGCAGCGGCGCGCTTGGTTTGCCGGACGGCGCGTCAACGTCCCTGTCTACGACCGGGAACAGCTTCGGCCCGGAAACCGGTTTACCGGATCGGCCTTGGTCGTTGAGTACAGCGCGACGACTGTTGTGCTCCCGGGTTGCCGCGCGCGTGTGGATGGATGGGGCAATCTCATCATCGAGGTTTCCTGATGGCGGACAAGAAGAAGAGAGATCCTGTGGAACTGTCCGTTTTTCAGAGTCTGTTCCATTCGATCGCCGAGGAGATGGGAGCGGCGCTCCGCCGCACGGCCTTCTCCCCGAACATCAAAGAGCGGCGCGACTACTCGTGCGCGGTATTCGATGGCGCGGGAGAAGTCGTCGCCATGGGCGATCACATGCCGGTCCACCTGGGCTCGATGCCCATGTCGGTGCGAATCGCTATCGACTCGCTCGATCTCGCCCCGCGCGACATCGCTATCCTGAACGATCCCTACGCCGGTGGCACCCATCTGCCCGATGTCACGATGGTCCAGGCGGTCTTCCTGCGCCGCATGAGGAAGCCGATGTTTTACGTGGCCACGCGCGCCCATCATGCTGATATCGGAGGAATGTTTCCAGGCTCGATGGGGCCGTGCACGGAAATCTATCAGGAGGGAGTGAGGATTCCGCCGGTTAAATTCGTGCGCGCGGGCAAAATCGATGCGAGCCTTTTGCGGCTCATCCTGGCCAACGTGCGCACTCCGATGGAACGCGAGGGCGACCTGACGGCGCAACTCGGCGCGTGCCGGATTGGGGCGCTTCGCTTGGAAGAAATGGTGGAGAAATACGGTGTGTCCCGTGTCCGCAACAACATGGCCACGCTGCTCGATTATTCCGAACAGTTTCTGCGGGCCGAGTTGGGGCGGCTGCCCGCGGGCTCCTTCTGCGCGGAGGATTTTCTGGACGATGACGGCGCGGGCAGTGGCCCGATTCGGATCGCCGTAACATTGCGCCTCGACCCCCGGAAGCGCCGAGCCGAAGTGGATTTCACGGGCACGGATCCTCAGGTCGATGGAAGCATTAACGCCGTCTACGCCATCACTTATTCGGCCGTTTACTACGCGTTTCGCTGCCTGCTCGCAGCCGACACTCCGGCGACCGCCGGGCTCATGCGGCCGATCTGTCTGGTAGTTCCCAAGGGCACCGTCGTGAATGCTCACCCGCCGGCCGCCGTGGCGGGCGGGAACGTGGAAACTTCGCAACGCATCGTCGATACGTTGCTGAGGGCGCTGGCGCAAGCTGCTCCCGATCGCATTCCTGCTGCCAGTTCCGGGACAATGAACAACCTCACCATCGGGGGCATCGATCCGCGGAACGGAAACTCCTTCGCTTACTACGAAACGATCGCCGGGGGAATGGGAGCGCGGCCCAACGCCGACGGCCTATCCGGTGTGCACACGCACATGACCAACTCCCTGAACACGCCGATCGAAGCCCTCGAGTATTCCTACCCCTTCCGCGTGCATTCTTACAGTTATCGCAAAGGTTCGGGAGGCAAGGGAAAATTCCGCGGCGGCGATGGGCTTGTACGCGAGATCGAGCTGCTCGCGGACTCACAAGTAACCCTGCTCGCCGACCGGCGACGCTTACAGCCTTACGGTCTTTCCGGGGGTGAGCCGGGAGCTTCCGGCCGTGGTTACCTGTTCCGGGTCGACGGGCGCGCGGAAGAATTGCCCGGGAAATGTACGTTTTCGGCGGGGGCAGGGGACCGCGTGCGAATCGAAACGCCCGGGGGCGGTGGCTGGGGTACGGAATCAGATCGCAAGAGCGACTGAGCGCCAGGCCCACTTGGTCTTGCTAGCCGTCAGCCACCCCTGCGAGCGTTTCCGCAGAGTAACTCCCTTTACTTCTCTCGCCGGTATTCAGGGAAAGCGGCGGCTGGGGTTTTCGCGACCGAGAGGTTGTGATTGTTTCATGACTGGCGAACGAATTCAGGATTTCAAGAGACGAGAAATAGTACGAGTAGGACCATCAAGCGATAGGATTGCCGGAATATCGGCATCCAGAATTTCTGGTGTGTAAAGTTCGCGATCAATGCCGGTATCTCAGCCAGATAGGACTAAGTTAAGGGGATGGGGCTCGGCCCCGGTCGCCTCTGACCTGAGGATGAGGTGCCCGTGGGAGGCGAAAGCAGGTTGGCTGCTTTGGCTGGACATGATCTCCTCCCAGTGCCCGGGGTCGGCCTGGTCTTCAAGAGACGATCGGAGGAGTCGCGGGGAACGCCCCGCCACGGGCAGCCTCAGGTCGTGTTGTATGCTGTGTGTATACCGGATAAGGCCTAAACGTGTCAAGAATTTTTTTTAACTTTCTGTGTTGTCTGTTATGACCCGGTGCTTGACAAGGCGTGGGTGCTACCGCAGACTACCCACAGACCTTGGGGGAAAGTGAGGAATGAAGCGGAACACACGGCCCGCGCAGACCAGTTCGGAGCGCGTTTACAGGCACCTCAAACACGACATCGTCACCTGCGATTTCCTCCCGGGAAAATCTCTTTCCGAGCAGGAACTCTGTCGCCGTTATCACACCAGCCGTACACCCATTCGCGAGGCGTGCCGTCACTTGGAAAAGGACGGCCTGATCAAGATTATTCCCTTTCGTGGTTATTTCGTCGCGCCGCTCACCATGGCCGAATATCACAACCTCAACGAAGTGCAGTTGATTGTCGAACCGGCGGCGGCCGCCCTCGCCGCGCAACGCGCCACTCCGGACCAGTTACATAAGATCCAGGAATGGGCTGAATACGTCTATCGTGTTGGAAATCAGAAGAGTTATTACACTTTTCTCGACCGAAATTACAGTCTTCACGTGGGCATTGCCTCCGCTTCCGGAAACGATTCGCTCTTCGACATTGTTTCCGAGGTCCACACACGGCTGATGCGATTTTTCTATCTCGTGATCTCCGTGGATTCCTATGGTCCGGAACTGGTCACCGAGCACCGCGAAATCGTCCGCGCCATCGGCAATCGCGACCCCGAGTGCGCCCGCCAGCGCACCGCGGAGCACATCATTCGCACGATGCAGCGGAGCGCCAATCTCCTTCTGACCTCGACTCGTTCCCAGTTGGGTTTCCTCGGACAGGCGACAGAATGGCCCGCCCTGGCGGCGCCCTCTGCATCCGAGGTGCAGCCGTTTTCCGGGGCGGTGGAATTGGAAGAAGATCCGCAGCAGCGCCGCACCAACCGTTGATGAGAGGTCCCGGGCCCCTTCTCCTGGGACGTTTACCGGTATACCTATTGTTACCAAAAGTCGACTGTAACCGTTTTGTAACCTATTTCGGCATACAGGCGCCGGCGGTCCAACCCCATTTGGGGATTCGCTCCAACCGAAAATGCGGCTGAATAGGCAATGGATGCGTTGCCTCAACCCGCACATCAGTGTACTCTAGCCGCCGTAGTTAGGGGCCTTGGAAGGCCGCTTCGGCGCTGGGAATCTGGTCCGGTGTCCTAACCTCTCGCAAGAGTTAGGTTCGGCGAACGCACGGATTCGAAGCGGATCAGACTTCTGGGCCTTTTTCACGATTCCCCAAAGTAACGGAAGGCACCCGCATGGACTTGCACTTGGACGCCTACGACATTGCCTACAGCGACATTGGGCAGGAAATGCTGCGTAAGGTGGGTGAAGAAGTCTACGGCGAGTACATCGGCCAGCTCAGTTGGATGACCACCGAGGAGTATCGCCGCTTCATCGCCCGGCTGGCACCGACGGCCGATTCTCACGTCCTGGAGATAGGCAGCGGGAACGGCGGCGCGGCAGTCTATCTGGCGACGACGACCGGGGCGCGGGCGACTGGCCTCGATAACAACGAAGCAGGCATCCAACGCGCCGTAGCCTTGGCGAAGGAAAAAGGGCTGGAAGATCGCGTCCATTTTCGCTTCGGTGACGCGATGCGGCCGCTGTCTTTCGCCGACGGCACGTTCGACGCGATTTTCGCGAACGACACGTTCAGCCTCCTGCCCGATCGCATCGGCCTGCTTCGGCAATGCCACCGCGTGCTTCGGCCGGGAGGCCGTCTGCTCTTCACCGATCCCATGGTTTTGGTGGGCATCGTCACGAGCGACGAAATCGCCGTGCGCACCTGGGCCGGCGCCGCCTGTCTCATCCCCCAGGGCGAAAACGAGCACCTGCTGCAGCTGGCGGGCTTCGAATTGCTTTCCTGTGAGGACCTGACGGAAAGCGTGGTGACAGTGGCACGTCGCCAAGCCGCGGCTTTCGAGAAGTTCCGCGATGAACTTATCAACAGCATGGGGCAGGAGATTTGCGACGGACTCATTAGCTCCACGGCGATGGCCGAAACGCTCGCCGACCAGAAGCGCCTGATCCGAATCGCATATCTTGCACGCAAGGCCACCTAGCTCGGTCCTGACGCAAGAGAAGTCGCCCGGAGCCATGTCACTGCCACGTCGACGGGTCAGTGGCCCTGCCGGGCGGCGTAAAGGCGCAGAGTACCGAAAACCGTTGCGAAACTTGCGGTTTCGCGCACGTCTCTGAGGCCCACCTCCGCCATCATCTTTTCCAATAGGCCGCGTGCGTTGTCCTCGGTGTTCTCCATTCCGTCGAATTTCCGGACCAGACCGAAGCCGGCCCGAGCCAGCCAGTTCGCCGGACGCCCGAAATCTGCCATATGAAACTCGCCGCCTGGCGCGAGTACGCGCACGACTTCGCGCAGCGCGGCCACTTTGCCGTTGTGGCTCAGGTGGTGCAGAACCAGAGTCGAGAGAACGCGATCGAAGGATCCGTCGGGGTAGGGAAGCTCTTGTACGAGGGCCAGGTGAAGTTGTACGTCGACGTTTTCACGGGCGATTTTGCGGTGTGCGAGCCCGATCGCGGTCGGGTCTCCATCGACGCCAATGACGGCTGCGTCCGGTTCGGCGCGCTTGGCCATCACCGCCAGCGTCCCGGTGCCGCAGCCGAGGTCGAGCACGCGGAACCCGGGATGCAACCCTGCTTCTGCGAGCAGGCGCCGCTTGAATCGGCGCTCTCGCATCGTGATGCGAATCAGCGGATCGTAGAACTCCAGGCGTGAGCCGTGACCCATCGCCGGCCGGTATTCTTCGCCAGCAGTCATAGACTGTCATTTTAAAGTATGTCGCGTGGGTTCTTTGCGTTGACACCGGTGAAATGCACTGCCTAAGATGGCTTCGTCATCATTCATCAAGATTTATCGAGGAGGTCTTCATGCGGTGGTTTGCGGCCAAATGGATTCCAGCGGTGACGCTGGCGGTCGTAATCGGTGCGGCGGCCTTTGCCTGGGGAGCCCGGCGTGCGCCGATCCGGGCAACGAGCATTCCGGCAGTGACGAATAGCAGCCACGGCCGTCTATCGCCGGATAAGGACCCTCGATTGAAGGGGGCCTATCGCTTCACGGAAAATGGCTGGATCTACGTTCATCTGCAGGGCACGCCGGAAGAGATCGGTTTCCAGCATGGCTATCTGCTGGCGTCGGAGATCGAGGACGCGTTCAAGGCCGTGCGTCTTGAGGACGTCCATAACACCCGTCACGACTGGGCGTTCTTTCGTGAGGCGGCGCACAACATGCTCTGGCCCAAGATTTATCCCGAATATCAAGCCGAGTTGCAGGGAATTGTCGAAGGCCTCCACGCGCGCGGCGTCAAGATGGATCTGGACGATATCGTCGCGCTGAATGCGTTCGAGGAATTGCCGGGCTATTACGTTCCCTGGTACGACGCCCAGCACAAACAGCAGGAGGCCGCAGCTGGATTCAAGCCCGCCTCGCCCGACCCCATCAGTCTCGAACACTGCAGCGCCTTCGTCGCCACCGGCAGCTATACGAAAAAGCACGACATCGTCATGGCGCACAACAACTGGACCACGTACGTTGACGGAGAGCGCTGGCGCATCATGTTCGATATCGTGCCCGAGCACGGCTTTCGCATGCTGATGGACGGTTTCCCGGGCGTGATCACGAGCGACGATGATTTTGTGATCAATTACGACGGGATCATGGCCACCGAAACCACGATCTCCGATTTCCATGGTTGGGACCCCAACGGAATTCCCGAGTTCGCCCGGTCACGAGAGGCCATCCAATACGCGACGTCGATCCCCGACTACGTGAAACTGATCAACAAGGGCAATAACGGAGGCTACGCGAACGACTGGCTGTTGGGCGACCGGAAGACGGGCGAAATCGCGCGCTTCGAGCAGGGACTGAAGCACACGCGACTCTGGACGACCAAGGACGGCTATTTCGTCGGCTCGAATTTCCCAAGCGATCCCGAAGTAACCAAGGACGAAACGACGTTCAACGTCGACGACATGTCGAACTCGGCAAACGCTCGCCACGTCCGCTGGGACGAGTTGATGAAGCAGTACAAGGGAAAGATCGACACGAAGCTCGCCGAGAAATTCGAAGGCGATCACTACGACAGCTATGAGAAGAAGATCGATCCGGACGAGCGCACCCTCTGCGGCCACATCGACAACTCGCCTCGCGGAACTCACCCGTACGAGCCCTTCGGCGCGGTGCAGAGCAAGGTCACCGATAGCGAGATGGTGGCGCACATGACCCTGATCGCGCACCTGGGTCATCCCGGCGGCGAGAGCTTCTACGTGAAGCCGTTCCTGAAGGCGCACCCCGAGTACGACTGGGAAAAATCCATCCTGCGGGACATGCCGGCCTACCCCTGGACGACATTCCTCGCGGGCGAACAAGGGGGGGCGAAGTAAGGCCCTCTGTGAGCGTGCCGCCCCCGTCGGTCGCCACAAGGGGCGAGACATCGGCGAATACGACCACGCGACGGCGCCTCCGGCGCAACACGCTCGGAACTCGGGGTGTTCTTCGCAGGTCCTTTGCTAACGATGTCAATTCGATGCGCCCGGTTCGGTTGACACCGCCCGACGCCGCTGCCTAAGATGGCGCCGCCGAACCGATCGGGAGGTGGCGCATGCGTTTGACGACGAAGCTGATTCCGGGAGCCCTGTTCCCTGTGATTGTGGCCTTGGGAGCATTTGCCTGGGGTGTGCACCGGGGACCGATGCCTGCGATGTCGCTGACCGTCACCGCGACTCCTCCCGCCGCAGCCCAGAAGACTCGACTGGAGGCCCGACTCAAGAGTTCCTACCGCTTCGACGAAAATGGCTGGATCTTCGTGCATCTCGAGGGTACGCCGGAAGAGATCGGCTTCCAGCACGGTTACCTCCTGGCGGCTGAGATCGAAGACGCATTCAAGGCCGTTCAGCTCGAGGATGTGCACGATACGCATCATCCCTGGTCGTTTTTCCGCACGGCGGCCCACGACATGTTGTGGCCGAAAATCGATCCCGAATATCAGGCCGAATTGAAGGGCATCGTCGCGGGACTGCAGGCCAAAGGCGCGAAACTCGATCTCGACGACGTCGTGGCGCTGAACGCGTTCGAGGAATTGCCCGATTACTACGTGCCCTGGTACGACGCTCGCCACAAGACGGCCGGTGCGCCTCACCTCACGAGCCCCGGCAACTGCAGCGCCTTCGTCGCCACCGGCAGCTACACGAAAAACCACGACATCGTGATCGCCCACAACAACTGGACCAACTACGCCAACGGCGAGCGCTGGCGCATCATGTTCGATATCGTGCCCCAGCATGGTTTCCGCATCCTGATGGATGGTTTCCCCGGCGTTATCACGAGCGACGACGATTTCGGCGAGAATGCCTACGGCATCATGGTCACCGAAACCACCATCTCACAGTTTAACGGCTGGAATCCCGATGGTGTCCCGGAATTTGAGCGCTCGCGCAAGGCGCTCCAATACGCCACTTCCATCACGGACTACGTGAAGATCATGAACGAAGGCAACAACGGCGGCTACGCCAACGACTGGCTGCTCGGCGACCGAAGGACCGGGGAGATCGCCCGCTTCGAGCAGGGGCTGAAACACACCCGACTGTGGACCACCAAGGACGGCTACTTCGTCGGCTCGAACTTCCCGAGCGACTCAGAAGTGACGAAGGACGAAACAACATTCAACGTTCACGACATGGCAAATTCCGCGAATGCTCGTCATACGCGTTGGGACGAGCTGATGAAGCAGTACAAAGGCAAGATCGATATCCAGCTCGCGGAACAGTTCGAGGCGGATCACTTTGACGCGTACGCGAAAAAAGAAGGCGCTGACCAGCGCACGCTCTGTGGCCACGTGGATACTTCGAGGCACGGCGTGCCCATCTGGGATTGGGGACCGTATTACCCGGGCGGAGCGGTGCAGGGCAAAGTGACCGACAGCGAAATGGCCGCCCGCATGAGCCTCATCGCGCGTCTTGGTCATCCGTGCGGGGAAAGCTTCTACGCGAAGCCGTTCCTCGCCGCTCATCCCGAGTACGACTGGCAGAAATCGATTTTGCGCGACATGCCCGGCCATCCCTGGACCACGTTCACGGCTGGAGAAACGCGGAAACAATAATCCCGGTTTCCGCGTCTCATCGAGTGGGGCAGCTCGGCCGCCCTCGGTGAACCCTTGGCTGTCCAATCGCACGAATCGGCCTCGTCAGACCCGGCTCGCCATCCGGCTCTTCCCCTCACAACGGCGCGAGCGATTGCGTTCACGCTAGCGATCGTCTATCCAGCCTTCTGGCTCGCCCAATTCACGATCGACTCGCTTCCGGGACTAGTGCGAATAGTGTTTGCCGGGAACGAACTGAAATGGGTGAGGATCTCAGTGCTGGGATCGTATGTGGCAAGCGCCGCGTCAAACGATCCGCCGGGTGGCCCATCGTTTGGGATGAGGGGGCTCGGCGGGGAAACGTTGTTAGGCATTGTTGTGGTGGTTGCCCTGGGCGCGCTGGTGCTGTACCTGTCGCGGAGACGCGGCATGATGGCATGCGGTCTATTCGCTGCTCTCCTCGGGTATGGCGGGTTCGAGCAATTGCTGCGGCGCCTCTGGGTCGCGTCTCCCGACGCGGGCTGGATCGCAAGTGGATTGCTGCTCGGGGCACTGTGGACGATGGGGCTGCGCCGGCTGGTGACAGCGACTGCGCCGCTCCCGTCCCGCTACGGATGGCGCTTTACCTCTGCCGTTCTCTTCTTCACTCTGCCGCTGGCCGCACTC
Source organism: Acidobacteriota bacterium (assembly GCA_028877145.1). Lineage (GTDB taxonomy): Bacteria > Acidobacteriota > Terriglobia > Acidiferrales > UBA7541 > JAKASX01. Next base: position 32,933 of record JAGWOX010000002.1, read on the forward strand.
CTGCTGGTCTTCCACTGGGCGGTGGGCATGCCTCTGCTCACGCGATTCGTTTGGGTTTTCATTCCCGGCCTCGTGCCTGGGGCGCTGGCGGGTATAAAACCGGTTTCGCCTGGAACCGGGAACACCGAGGAGATTTCGTGGAAAGCAATTGCCGTCGGCGGGTTGGTGACGGCCGTGCTCGCGGCCGCGGTCGCGTTCGCCGGCCGCCCGATCGAAACCTCCTTCGTCCATGAACGCGCGGCACGGGCGCGCGCGATGGTCTCCTCGCTTCCGTTGGTCCCCGTCGATGACCCGTACCCAAGGCAATTCTTTCAAAAGGGCGTCAATTTCACCGCGGAATTCGGCGCCCCGTACGCTTCAACCGACGCACTCGAAGCGCTCAAGCGTCTCGTGCCGTACGGAGTGAATGCGGTCGCGCTCGTGCCCTATGGCTGGATGCAGGAGGGCCAGCCCGTGGTCCGTGTGAACCGCGGCCTCAACGTGTGGGAGAGCGACGAAGGCCTCGAGGATGTCGCGCGAATGGCGCATTCGCTCGGCATGAAAGTCTTCCTCAAACCTCAACTATGGGCGCGCGGAGGCTCGACCACTGATCTAGATTTCCGCGATCCGGCCGAGCGCGAGCAATGGTTCCAGCAGTACGGCCGTTTCATCGACCACTACGCACGCCTCGCCACGCGTATTCACGCCGATCTGTTCGCGGTAGGCGTCGAGCTTGGCATGATGTCACGCTACGACGCAGAATGGCGGGGAATCATCGCCGGTGTGCGCTCACTCTATCCCGGGCCGCTGGTCTATGCGGCGAATTTTGGGCCGGATTTTCAGGACGTCACCTTCTGGGACGCGCTCGACTACATCGGACTCGACGAATACTATCCGCTGCCCGAAAACCTCTCGACGGTGGAACTCGTCCGCAGGATTGAGCGCGTGGCCATCAATTACCACCGCCCGGTCCTCTTTACCGAAGTGGGATTTCCGAGCCTGGTCGACCCTCAGCGCCGTCCCTGGGATCAATCCCCGCGCCCGATTTCGCTCGAGGCCCAGGCCCGCTGCTATCAGGCAATTTTCCGCGCGTTTTACGGAAAGCCCTGGTTCGCAGGCATGTACTGGTGGAAGGTGGGCACGAATGGCGAAGGCGGCCCGGACAACGGTTCCTTAACCCCATGGGGCAAGCCCGCGATGGGAGTGGTACGCGGGTGGTATACGCAGGGTGGCCGCTGAACGGCGGCTATTCGTATCTCAGCGCGATCATGGGGTCGACGCGGGTGGCGCGGCGCGCGGGGACGTAACAAGCGGCGAGCGCGATGAAGATGAGGACCGCCGTAGCGCCGGCGAAAGTCACGGCGTCGGTTGGTTTCACTCCATAGCGTAGACTGGCCATAAGGCGCGTCAGGCCATAAGCTCCCACAACGCCCACGGCCGTGCCCGCGGCCGCCAGGCGCGCTCCTTGGCCCAAAACCATCCGGACCACCGCGCCTCTGCTGGCGCCGAGCGCCATGCGAATGCCGATTTCCTGGCGGCGTTGGCGCACCGTGTAGGCAACGACTCCGTAGATGCCCACGGCCGTGAGCGCCAGGGCGAGCACGGCGAAAGCGGACAGAAGAAACAGATTGAATCGCTGCTCCGCCAGGGAAACCGACAACAACTCGTCCATCGTCTGGGTGTCGTTGACGGGAATCTGGTTGTCTTGGCTCCAGATTGCCTGCTTCACGGATTGGACGAGACTCGCCGTGGCGGATGGCACGCGCAATGCGAGACCCATCCAGCGTCTCCACGCTTCGTCCGATTGGGCGAATGGCGTGAACACCGTGGGCAAAGCTGGCCGCTTGAGCGAGATCTGCTTCACGTCACCGACCGCCCCGACGATGGTCATCCATTTCGGCGGGCCGGGTGAGCGGGCCCAACGAATTCGCGCGCCGATGGGACTCTCATACGGAAAGTACGCCTTGACGAAAGCCTGATTCACTACGGCGGCCAGCGGATGGCCTTCCCGGTCTTCTGGACCAAGGGCTCGTCCCTCAAGAACTGGAATGCGCATCACATGGAAGTAATCGCCCATGACGCATTCAGCTCCGACTTCGGGCTCGTCGCCGACGGGGACAGGCGGACGGCCCTCAATCACGAAATTGTGCGTCAACCAGTTGCCGCCGAGAGGCAGGTCACTCGCCATCGCGGCATTGACCCCGGGGAGGGAATTCAGGCGAGCGAGCACCGCGCGACGATATGCTGTCTGTTTCGGAATCGCGGCATAGCGGCTCGCTGGGAGTTGAATCTGCATCGTTAGAACGTTGTGAGGATCGAAGCCGGGGTTCACGGTGCGCAACTGCGAGAAGCCGCGAAGCAGCAGCCCGGCTCCCACAAGCAGAATCAGCGACAGGGCGATTTCCCAGACCACCAATAGCTGGCGCAGGCGGCCACCGGAATGCCCGGTTGTGGTGGAGCGGCCCGCGTCCTTCAGCGCCTCGGCGACGTTTGCATGCGCTGCGGCCCAGGCAGGCAAGAGGCCAAAGACGACGCCTGTGAGAATCGAGATGGCGAGCACAAAGAAAAGCACACGGCCGTCCACGCCGATGGCGTTCAGCCGGGCCAACTCGGTCGGCTTCAGTCCCAGCAGGAATTGAGTGCCCCAGACGGCGACCAGCAAACCGAAACCGCCGCCGAGGACCGACAGCAATAAGCTCTCCGTCAATGCCTGGCGGACTAGTCGCCCGGGCCCGGCCCCCAGCGAAGCGCGAACCACCAGTTCGCGTTGGCGCGCCACGGCGCGCGCGAGCAAGAGGCTGGCAAAGTTCGCGCAGGCGATCAGCGGCACCAGACTGACCGCACCGAAGAGAATCAATAATGCCGGGCGCACGTCTCCCGTCAACCACTCCCGCAACGGAACCAGTTGGGTGTGCCGGCCACGTTCCTCGTCCGGATACAGGCGGGCGAGCCTTTCGTCGACAGGCCCCATGGAGGATTGTGCCTGCCGCAGACTGAAGCCGGATTTCAGCCGCCAGTACGTTCGCATGAAATGCACGCCGCGCTGCGTTGCGGCTTCCGGATACGCGACGCGAAGGGAGACGTAGAGGGCGACGTCGGATTCCGGCAACGCGAAGCCGGCGGGCATCACGCCGATGACGGTGTAGCGGTCGCCGCTGAGCGGGATCGTGCTGCCGAGAATGTTCGGGCCGCCGCCAAGCGAATTCTTCCAGAAGCGATAGCTGAGAACGACGTTGCGCGGACCATTCAGCTGGTCGTCCGCTGGCGAGATGACCCGGCCGAGCAACGGTGGGACGCCGAGCGCCTCGAATAGGCCGGGCATTGACGTATCCCGCTTGCAGGCGAAGTGGTTCCGGCCCGCCCGTGTAATCCATGGTTTCCACATTGACCGCGCCGCCGGCGCTGAAAGCACGGCATTGCTCGCCTACGTCCGTAACGTCGGGCAACGATTGGTTCGCTTTGAATGTGACTAGGCTCCCCGGGTTCGCGTAGGGAAGTGGCGTGAGCAGAACGGCGTCGATCACACTGAAGATGGCCGTGTTCGCGCCGATGCCCAGGACGAGGGTCAGAATGGCGACGGCCGCAAAACCGGGCGCATGGGACAGTGTCCGTGCTCCATAGCGCAGGTCGAGCCAGAACGACTCGATCCAGGCCCCAACGCGTGCCTCGCGCACCTGCTCCTTGACCTGTTCGATTCCTTCCATATCGATTCTTGCGGCCCGCTCTGCCGCTCGGGGATCCATTCCTCGCGCCCGCTTTTCATCGGCAAGCAGTTCGACGCAGGAACGCAGTTCCGCGTCGAGTTCGCTCTCCACGCGCTGCCGGTGGCGGAGGCGCCGAAAGAGGCTGCGGATCAGGGAAGGGAGACGCAAGGCGTATTCCCCCTTTTACGAAGTAGCCAGAGCTCGTGCAATGGCGACCGAAACGCGTGTCCAGCGCTCGGCTTCGGTATCGAGTTGTTTTCGCCCGGCCTTGGTGAGCCGGTAGTAACGGGCCCGGCGTTTGTTCTCCGATTCTCCCCATGCTGCCGCCAGCCAGCCTTCCTCCTCCATGCGATGCAGGGCGGGGAAGAGAGAACCGGGCTTGACCTGGAACGTTCCGCGGGTCATCTGCTCGATACGCCCGGAAACGCCGAGCCCGTGCAGGGGACCGAGGGCCAGCGCCTTCAGGATGAGCAGATCGAGAGTGCCCCGGAGGAGTTCGGTCTGGAGTTCGGTCATGAAGCTTCTCCTATAGAAATACTGTATGAGGGTAGCCGATTCCTACAGAATGTCAATAGGAGAATGGGGAGCGGGAGGGGAAGCTGCGGGCGTGGCGGCCCGGCCCACAATAACGGGCCGGGCCCTCACGGAAGACTGTCCTGCCGGCAGCCGCGAGAGGCGGCATGCCGGAGCGATCAGTGATTTTCGAAAGTGAAGTCGGCCGTGGTAGCCTCCCCGGCGCGCACCACCAGGTTGCGTTCCTGCGCGCCGAAGGTCGCGGTCCAGACTTCGATGGTGTAGTTGCCGGGAGGAAGGCCCTTCAAGGCGAAGCTGCCATCCTTGCCGGTGACGGCGTAGAACGGATTGTCGACCACGCCGATATAGGCCTTCATCCACGGATGCACGTTACAGCGAACCGGAATCATCGTCTCGGTATGCTGCAACCTGCGCACTACCGAGGGCGATCCGGGCTGCTGCGAGACGTTCCATTCCCGATTGGATTTCGGGATCACGTGAACGTTGTGGGTGGTCGGATCGAGATTGATCACCTCAAACGGCTGCCCCACCATCACGCCCACCACGTGCGGATCGTACTGGCAGCCTCTCTGGGTGAGAGTGACAGGATTCCGCGGCGCCGTGGAAGGAAGTGTCGCCGAGCTGTGCTTGATGTAGATGAACGCGTTCGGCAGTGTGCCGTCCGCGTTCACTTCGCCGTCTTGCGCGTACACCGGTCCTGTGTGCAAGGAGGCGCAGACCGAGTCCTTTCCCATGTCGATCGGATGGGGCTGCGGTTTCGGTCCCTGGAAATGGATCTTCCCGGTGATCTCGCCGCGATTGCTGCTCTGCGGCCTTTTCGCGCCTGTGGCGGCTCCGGCTGTCACACTTCCAGCCAGAAACGCGCCGCAACCGACGAAAAGCGCCAGCGCCATCAACTGCGTTCTTGGAAAACTGCTGCACTTCGCCATTTCTCTGGAAACCTGCCTTTCTCTGTCACCGCTTCGCGGGCTCCCTAGAGGAGCCCCGGCGGCGGCGAGGAATATGTTTTTCCACTCCGGCTGTTTGCGGCCGGAGGTTTAAAAGATCAGGCCGAGGTACAGGTACATCGCGTTGTTGTCGCTGGCATTGCGGCCGGAGCCATCGTAGTTGGTTGAAGCGCCATTGAAGGACGTATAGGCCGTGTACTGGGCGGCAAGGCGGACGTTTTGCACCGGCCAGTAGGTGAAATTGAGGTTGAATCCTGCACCCAGGGGATTGCCATTATTGCTGCCGTCCACCGGATCGGGCGGGTAGAGCAGCGGATCGGCCGTGCCCGTGGTTCTGAAGTACTGAATGGAGGGGATGTAGCGGTAGCCGAAATGGTAGATGCCATCCACTCGGACCGTGTTCAGGTGATGCGGCACAAGGCTGGCCGCGCCAGCGCCGAAGAAGGCGTTCAGGTCGGAATTCTCGCGGATGTACGTTACGTGAAGTGTGAGGATGTCGTTCGCCAGTTTGGGCAACACCTGCTCGTATTGGGAATCGACAGCCACGTCGGTGTACGTATTGGTCGGCCCAGTCACCGTTTGCGGCGTGCTGGCCACGTGCATCCCGTAGGTGCCGAACTCGAGGTAGGAATTGCCCATGCTTTGTTGCCACGCGACTCGCCAGTAGGGCGCGGCTCCCTGGATGTTGAAGTCGAAGCCTTCACCGGTATTCGGAAGCGGCTGGCCGAGATGCGCCGAGCGGTAGATCTCGAAGTCGCCGTATAAGTGGTCGTTCCACATCGCGTATCCGCCGATTCCGGCGGCATCCTGGGCAAGCGTTCCATCCACCACCGTGGCAGCGGCAGGTGTCGGCGCCGATGCGGACGCGATGAAAGGGAAGCCCCAGGCCGGCGTGTCGTTCCACAGGTCCTCGACCGTGGGATTGTTGTTCAGGTCGATGCCGTAGACGAACGTCTTATTGCCGAGCAGCGTGTTGCGCGCGTAGCGGATGTCCGTATTGTCCCAGCTGAAGTGGTCGGCCTGAACGTCGTAGGTGGCCTGAATGAACCCTCCAGCGTGGGTTGAGAACGCTCCGGCCAGGAACAGGGACACGTCTTGTGGAAGCGAATAGTCCCAGTTGGACTTGCCGGGCTGGGGCTTGTTCAACCCGGTGGTCGAGGCTTCCAGCCAGGCGGCCAGAGGCAGATAGGAGAGCAACTGCAGTCCCGGTGTGCCCTTTGCCGGTGGAGCGCTGATCACCTTGATCCCGGTCATCGTGTAACCGTTCAGCTTGAAACGCCGTCCGAGCGGAGTTAGCTCGGGCGGATTGATATGACACGAACTGCACGCCAGACCCGTCTGCCGCGCGAAACTCGGCACGGCCTCGGCCCGGCGCGGCAGCCCGACGAGCAGCAACAACACCGCCGCTGCCTGCAACAGGAATAATGCGCCGGAACCGCATCCCGGCCATCTTGCACACCTCTTGTAATCGATTCTTTGAGCGGTCATCTTCATCTCCCCCTTTCGTTTTCCCGCTGCCGAATCTAGGATCCGAGTTTGAAGGTGACCGTAGTTGTTTTGCCAGCCTGTACGACGACTTGCTGCTCCTTGGTCCCCAGCTTCTCCTGCCAGATTTTCAAGTGATACGTGCCGGCCGGGACGTCGGTCAGTGTGAACGCGCCACCGGACTTGCTCATCGTGTAGTAGGGGTTCTTGGCGACGACGACATAGCCCTGCATCCAGGGGTGAATGTCGCAGCGTACCATCACCGTCTCCGGCCGCATCAGCGTCAGTTCCACCGGGCTGCTGCTGGGCGCCATCATGTGGTTCGAGGTGCGATTGAAGTGGGCATATACGTGAATGTTGTGCGTCACGGGATCGCTGTTCAGAATTTCGACCTGTCCTGGTTGCATCAAGACAACGTCGGGGGAGAACATGCACTTCTTCTGGTCGAGAACCGGCTTCGGAAAGGAGAACGCCTTCCCATGCGTAATGTCATCGAGCCAGACCACCGCGCCGGCCACTCCTCCCTGCTCCACCTGGATCGGGTACATCTCCTTCATGCTGCCGCACGCTGACTGGTCCGTAGTCACGGCGAGCTTTTGCGGTCGCACCGGCTTGCCGGCCCAGAGAAGCTTCCCTTCGATCGTGCCTCCGGGCGCCGATTGCACCGTGTAACCCTCTTGCGGCGGAACGGCTGCTCTGCCCGGCTTTCCATAAATGGCGAGCCCGCCGACAAGGGCCAGCACTGCTGCCACAGTCACGCAGAACGTACGTCTACTCATCCCTGTTGATTTGTCCATACACACAAACTCCCTTCGAGAGTATCGAGGATTTCGCGTCCGCCTCTCGTCGAATCTCACAGCCTGCCTCCGGCACTTTGTCACCACCGGACAGCGGAAGCTGTGACCTTGAGCACAAAGCACTGAAAAACCCACCGCTAGTCTACTCAAAATACTTCCCGAGTGAAAATTTTCTCTGTGCCGCATCGTCTAGACTGGCAACGAGATATCGGACTTTGTAGGTCCGCGATGTCGGCTCTTTGCCGCGCGGCGCGCGGGCCTGAAAGCGAAAAATCCTCTCTCAGGCCATACCAACATTCATCTCTCTGCATGCATCTTAACCGCCGAACGAAAATAGAAGTGTCAAGCCGGGAGGAGCCAGATGCGTGAATTCATTCCAGGATTTCTCAGGAACCGGCGGTCAGATCGTCCGCGCTTAGGAGTGCTGTTGATTTTCGGATTAGCCGTATTGTCCTTGGCTGCGGGCCAACTCTACGCGCAAGGAAAGCCGAAAATTCCGACCGTCGACGCCGGCGTTGGCTCGTGTTCGGCCGATTTTGTCGTACGGGATGGAAACAACAAACCGCTCTACAACGCCAGCATCGATCTCACGTTCCGTTATGGCCTTTTCAACCTCCACAAAGTCTCGCTCGAGGCCTTCACCGATTCAAACGGCCGCGCACACTTCAAAGGTTTGCCGGACGCACCGAAAAATCCGCTCGCCTTCGACGTTCGCTACGGTGACCGCCAGAAGACGCAGACCGATAACCCGCTCTATACCTGCAAGGCCAGCTACGATGTCGTCCTTCCGTAACGCTCGCCGAGTGTGACGGGAAGCGGGACCGGCCGCGGCGCAGTCGTCGCGCACGCGGCCGGCGCGCAATTTGTCAACGAGGTATTCGAGCCCGCCCTGCCTTCCCGCGGGGCGGACTCGCCTTCACTCCTTCGTGGTTATTCCGGCAATCGGCGGCGCAGCGTTAATCCGAGCAGCAAGAGCCCCGTGCCTACCAAGGCGAGCGTTCCGGGTTCCGGAGCAACTCCAACGGTCACGGCTTCGCTCAATGGGGTCGTGTCGGTCATCACGCACGGGCCCGTTGAGCAGGATTGGTTCGTCAGAAATCCCCAGAAAATCGTGCCCTGGGGAAAGGAGGCGATGTTGTTGAATGTGATCGTGAGCGGAGTGCCGGTGAATGCGCCGAGATCGTACACCGAGACCGCAAAAGCGCTCGTGGAAACGCCGACCTGCGCGGCGGCCGTGGCGAAGGCGCTGAAATCCTCGTTTCCGCCGGCGCCCGAGGCCAGGCTCAGGTTGCCGACGTTCGCGGCGAGAAAGTCGGTGAAGGCCCCCGATGTGAAGCTCGAACTCGCCGTACCCACCGCGCCGTTTCCGTTCACGGTGAATGCCGGCAGCGAGCCCCCCGCCGGGACGAGAATCGCCAGGTAGGCTTCGCCGGTGTCCGTGCCGCCGCTCGTGAGCTGGAAACTGAGCGTGGGCAGCATGTCACTCGTGATGATGGTCGTCGTTCCCGAAATGCCGTTGCAGCCGCTGCCGCACAGCCGCACGTCGGCCGGATCCACGAGTGTCGTGCTCGTGCCGCTGTCTAAGTTTGTCGTCAAAGGCGGTGTTGCGTACCCATTCGTCGTCGCGGTCTGAGTCGCCGCGGCTTTCGCCGAGGTCCCGCCGAATAGCAGCAGGCAACAGCCCAATCCAATCCCCAGCCATCTCCTCGCTCTAGCGTGCTTCATCGTTTTTGCTCTCCTCAAGAGTGTCGTTTGCCCGACTCAAACGGCGCGGGCCTGGCTGCCGTTCCTCCTTGCAGGCAAGTAACCAATGACGGTCCGTTTTGACGGTCGCGCATCCGCCTCAAAATCAATCTGTTGCACGACAGGCGCACGACATGCCTGATGGCTTGGCGCGGATATATAAAATCTTGTCCATACAGTCTCTAATCGGTTGTCTATAGCCTCGCCGTCAGTGATTCTGTGCGTCTTCCATCGACGGGAGCGCCTTCAACGCGGCCGCCTTTTCACTCGCAGTCAGACCCAGGTTGAGTGCCAGCGCGAGTCTCTCCCGCGCCGTCCGTTTCCGCCCCGTGGCCAGCAGTTCCATCCCCAGGTGGTATTCGACGAGTCCGTCCCGCGGCAGTGCGTGCGCGGCTGATTCCAGTTGCTCGACGGCCAGCGGATGGATGCCTTTCTCGTGGTAGATCCACCCGAGCGTATCGGCGACCTGCGGGTTCTCTGGGAAGCGCGACTTCAGCGCTTGCGCGAGAGCGAGCGCCTGATCGAGGTTCGCGCCGCGTTCGGCCCAGCAACGTGCCAGCGCCAGTTTGATGGCGTCGGAGTTCGGCGAGGCAAGCCGGCCCGAATCGAAATACGATTCAGCCTGCTCGTAGCGTCCTTCGCGCATAGCCATGTTTCCGGCGAGCAAGTACCCGGCGACGCTCGCCGGGTCGTTCTGGATTGCCGCGGCGTATTCGGATGCTGCCCGGTCGTTTTCTCCCCGTCGCTCGAGGATTTCGCCCAAGAGTTCGTGCGCGGTCGAGCGGATCGGGCTTTCGGCAAGCGACTGGCGCACCGATGCCTCCGCCTTGGCATACTGGCCGGTGTTGAAATACAGCCGGGCCAGCAATTCGAGAAGCGCGGGATTCGTCGGCGAGGACGCGAGGGATTCCTGCACGCTGGCGATGGCGCGCGGCACTTGGCCAGCCGATGCCAGAGCCGAAGCGTACCATTCGACGAGCGGCGCGGGATCCGGCGCGCCGTCCATCACCTGGGAGAATTCGCGGTCGGCTGCCGGAAAATTCTTGCGCGCGATGTCGTAGCGCACGGCAACCTCGCGAAATGCTCGCGGCTCGTTCTCTATCTTCTCGCCCACGTCGATGATCTGCCCGGCCCCGTTCAGGTCGCCGTGCATCACGTCGGCTTGCGCGAGCAGCAAGTAGCCATCCACCGCTCCGGGATTGATTGCTAGAACCTTCCGCGCGTATTCGGCTCCGAGCCTCCAGTCGCCCGAATCGAGCGCGATTTGCCCGAGGCGGACGTACGCTCCGAGAAACTTGCCATTGGCCTCCACGCATTCGCCGAATGCTCCCTTGGCGCGGTCGGTCTGCCCCGTCGCGAGCCACGTCAGTCCCAGGTAAAAATTGGCCAGAATGGAGCCCGGATTCTCCTTGAGTGCCGCCTCGAGCGTCGCGCCCGCTTGCGAATAGTCTCCCTGCAAGTATTCGAGCGCCCCGAGCAAGGCGCGAGCGTCCGGGTCGCTGGGATCGCGCAGCAGGACAGCGTGCGTGTATCGCGAGGCGCGGGGAACGTCCCGCATCGTCAAGTACGCGCTTGCCAGGTTCTTTTCCACCAACTCGCTCGGCGCGGCGGCTTCGGCGGCGCGGAATTCGGCCACGGCGCGCGGCAGCTCGTTTCGCCACAACCAGAAATTGCCCAGCGCCACCGGCAGATTAGGAAATGTTTTCGGCGCACGCACGAGCGAGGCGAAGAGTCTGTCGGCCTCGGCCAGCCGGCCGTGCCGCACATAGAGGTCTGCCAGACACAGATTCAGATCGAGGGAGTCGGGGTGGCTTTTGACACCGCCCGACACGAGCGCCTCGGCCTCGTCAGTTTTTCCCTCGAGATCGAGCAGGTTCGCCAGGTTCCGGTAGTTCTCGGCGGAACCGGGCTCGATGCGCAGCGCCTCGCGAAAATCCTGCTCCGCCGCCGGGTACTGCTTCTGGCCGGTCTCCGCGAGGCCGCAGAGCGCGTACACCTCATCGTCGGCCGGCGCGAGTTGCTTCAGCACGGCGCATTGTTTCGTGGCTCGGTCGAGCTCGGAAGTTCCGAGATCGAGTTTCATCTCGACAATCTCCATGCGAACGCTCTTGGGGTCGAGCCGCCGCGCCTGCTCGAGCTGCTCCTGCGCGAGGCGGGATTGGCCGGCGGCGACATATAACTCGGCCAAGTCGAGTCTCGCGGGCGCGAAGGAAGGCTGCGCCGTGACAACCGATTTCAGGTCGTTATACGACGAGCGCCATTCGCCGAGCCGGTTCTCGACTTGCGCGAGCTGGTAGCGTGCCTTCCAGTCGCTCGGGTCCTTTTGCAAAGCGTTGTGAAACTGGATCGCCGCTTCCCGGTATTTCCTGTGCGCCAGATAGCGGGCGCCACTCGCGAGGTAGGCGCGAGCCGCGGCCTTGGGATCGGTCTTGCAACCCGCACCGGCCAGCGCGAAAAGGGCCAGCAGCAGCGTCGCCGCCCAGGCTCGGCGCCATGCCGCGCGATGCATGGCCCCGATTCCAATGCCAACTTGTCTGATCTCCATGTCTCTCCTCCCGTCCAATACGCTCCGCCTGTTCGGCGGATTCGCTTCAATTCGGAATGAATTTCACGAGATGCGGAAAAACAATCCGCAGAAACTCCGTTGTGCGGCGCTCGGCCGGGCCGATTTCACGGCCGGAGTTGGCGATCGGCGTGGTCACGCGTACGAGCGCGCCATCGGTCCGGTCCCGTGTCAGGGCATCGGCCGTGAGCCAGAATTTCGCCGCGTATTCGCTGGTGACGTCACGCCCGCGCTCCTGGTACCAGTAAAGGACGAGGACATGCGCCGTGTCGCGCGCCACGTCGTATTCGTTCACGAGGAGCGGGGCCGTGCCGGCCATCGGGATCGCCAGGCGGCGCGATTCCACGGGCTGCCAGCCCGTTCCCGGCAGGCAGTTCTTCGGCGAATGAATCGTGTGCCCCGTGCGCTGGCCGCCGTAGTAGCTGATGTAAAGCGTCACCGGAGCTTCCGAGCCGTCGGAATAGATTCGGTTCAGATAATCGTCAAGTCCCACCGCGCGCACGATTCGCTCCGGCAACGGAACGTTCTCGCCCGACCAGCGGCCAAGGACTATCGGAAATTCGGCCAGCGGCGCGTGCGCGGGTACTTTTTCGCCATGGTTCAGCCGCCCCATCGACAAGATGCCGCACCCCAGCACCGCGGCGGCGAGCCACAGGCGTCCTGCGGATCCCACCCTACCCACGAAGCGCCTCGATTCGGCCCGAGAGCCATTTGAGGAGTACATGCGCCCCGAGCATCAGCACCGCCGCCGTAAGGAAAATCAACCAGCCGGAGAACTCGTGAAAGAAACCTTGGGCCAGCCGTGGCGAGATTTCCGCGGTCAGCGCGCCCGTGCCGAAAATCCGAAACGCATTGCTCGCCACCGCAATCGGCACCATCAGCGCCACCAGCATCGCTCGCATCCGCATTTGTTTCTCCGCCAGATAGGCGTAAGCCACCGCGACCGTCACCAGCGAAACGAGCGAGCGAATGCCGCTGCACGCCTGCGCCACCTCGAGCGTGTAATTCGCGAGGATCAGCAAATTGCCTTCGCGCAGCACCGGAATGTGCACGGCGGCAAGCGCCGCTGCCGCCCAACGCGACGCGAGGATTTGCAGCGGCAGCGTTACCTCGGCATACAGGACGCCGGGCCAGGGAATCATGAATACGAGGTACCCCAGAGGAAAAGCGACCGCGCCGAGCCTGCGCCAGCCTGCGAGGTACAAGACGAGCGAGGCGAGCAGGACGACGAACGAAAACCGCGTCGTGAAAAGCTCCGCCGCCAGCGTCCCGACAACCAGCAGCACGACCGCCCACGCAATTCCCACCAGCCCCAGCCAACTGCCGCCATTTCCCGTTCCCAACCACCGCCGCCGCTCGCGCCAGAGCACGAATCCCGAAAACGCCGGAACCAGAAATCCGTGACTCCAGTTCGGATCCTCCCACCACTGCCTCGCCATCAGCCCAAACACCGGCGCATATAGCAGGACGATCAAGACAATCAGTGTCCCGGCGGCGAGCATGACTTGATCGCCCCAGACCAAGTTCAGTGTCCAGCTTTGGCCTCGCGCCTCAGGGGCTCCATCACAATCGACTCGCAAACGTACTCCTTCACCAAAGTTTCGCCTCCCCCATTGCAAGAGCCGTGCCGGTCATGAATCTTTGTGGATGACAAATCGGGATCGCCGGCTAACGGGTGCCCTAAGATTAAA
>JAGWOX010000159.1 GCA_028877145.1 Acidobacteriota bacterium
CGAGTTCCGCCGTGTGTTAGAATCGGAAGGCGAATGAATGCGCTCATCCAGAAATTGATAGAGCTGCAGTCCCTGGAGCTACGAGCCGGGGAACTTCGCCAGCAGATCGACTCCTTTCCCGGAAAAATTCTCCAGATCGAACAGGGCGTAAAGGCGGCTCGGGACGCGGTTGCAGCGGCAAAGCAGCGCGTACTGGACTTGCACAAGGACCGCAAGAAGCTCGAGCTGGACGTGGAAGACTGGCGCGGCAAGATCAAGAAATACAAGGACCAGCTCTACCAGGTGAAGAGCAACGAGGCGTATCGCGCGCTGCAGGAGGAGATTCGCAACGCCGAAGCGGAGATGGGCCGGGCCGAGGACCGGCTGCTCGAGGAGATGGTCGGCGGCGAAGACGCGGAGCGCGAGGTGAAGCAGGGCGAAGCCGCGCTGAAGCAGGCCGAAGCCGACGCCCAGGCCGAGCGCGCGAAATTGATGGCGGAAAAGGCGGTCGTGGAAAAGGATTTCGGCGAGGCCGACGCCGACGTGAAAGACCACCTTGCGCAGTTACCGACCGAACTGGTGGATCACTACAAGCGCATCGCGCGGCGGCACGGGGGAGTGGCCGTGGCGGAGGTGCATGACGAGGCATGTTCGATGTGCAGCGTGCGCATCCGGCCGCACCTGATGCAGCTGCTTCGCCAGTCGGGCGAGGAAGAGATCTTCCATTGCGAGACGTGCACTCGCATCCTCTATTACGTTGAGAAGCCGGCTCCGGCGGAGGGGAAGTCGGAGGCTTCGGTGGCGGAAGCGGGAAGCTAGAAGAAGTAGCCGGACTTTCCTACCTTTAGGATTTCAGAGTTCACTAACCAAAAACATCGCATGGGGTGTGGTGTCGAGCGTCCCACCCTTGCAACGGGCACAAGGGTGGGGCACCCGGAAAAGCGCGCGGGAGTTCGAGTGCCTGGCGAGGCGTATCTTCAGCTTTCTCCAACCGACACACCACCTCTACCCTTTCGGGATCCTTCGCATCTTGGAGGGTCACAAGGGCGGATTCTATTCATTACGGGGCGGGTGTGGGATGAGAAGTCAACACCCCCAGGCGCAATGACGGCGCCTGGGGCAGCCGGCGGAGAAAAATCGCCGAAAATCAAAAAGGTCACACTCTCTCAGGCAGAGGTGGATTCACAAGGGTTGCGGCGCTCTCGGGCTACTTCAGGAAATAGGCGCGGTAGAGGGTGTCGCGCTGGACGGGGAGATAGCCGGCGTCGGAGATGATGCGGCGCAACTCGGATTCGTTGGTGCGGTTGCGGACGCCGGCGGCGTAGACGACGTTTTCCTCGATCAGGATGCTGCCGACGTCGTCGGCGCCGAACTGGAGGCCGATCTGGCAAACCTTGATGCCGGGAGTGAGCCAGCTGGACTGGATATGATCGATATTGTCGAGATACATGCGGCTGACGGCGAGGGTTTTGAGGTAATCGACCGCCGTTGCCTGGGGAACTTTTTTACCGAGCGGCGTATTTTCAGGAGCGAACATCCAGGGAATGAAGGCGGTGAAGCCGCCGGTATCCTCCTGAATGCGGCGGATGCGCTCGAGGTGATTGATGCGATGGCGGAGTTCCTCGCCGCAACCGAACATCATCGTGGCGGTGGTGCGCATGCCGAGGGCGTGCGCGTCGCGGTGCATCTGCTCCCATTCGTCGGAGGTGCACTTGAGGCGCGAGATGCGCTGGCGGATTTCGTCGTCGAGAATTTCGGCGCCGCCGCCAGGGACCGAATCGAGCCCGGCATCGCGCAGGCGGGCGAGGGTATCGCGCACGGTGAGCCCGGAGATTTCGGCGATGTTGATGATTTCCGGTGCGGAGAAACAGTGCAGGTGCACCTGCGGGAAGCGGCGCTTGACGGTGCTCAGCAGGTTTTCATAGAACTCGACGCGAAGATCGGGGTGCAGGCCGCCCTGCATCAGGATGCCGGTGCCGCCGAGCTCGATGGTCTCCTGGATCTTCTGCTCGATGGTTTCAAAGGAAAGCACGTAGCCTTCGCCGTGGCCGAGCGGGCGGTAGAAGGCGCAGAAGGAACAATATTCGGTGCAGAAATTCGTGTAGTTGATATTGCGGTCGATCTGGTAGCTGACGATGCGCGGATCGTTTTTCCGGCGGCGAACTTCCATGGCGGCCATGCCGATGCCGACCAGGTCGTCCGACTGGAGGAGATCGATCCCCTCTTCGTAACGAAGACTCACTGTTTGGCTCCCGTGGCGCGAGACGCGGCGGTATCGGCGGCGCGGATCAACTCGAGCGGGCGGACACGATCGAGGAGTCCGGCGGCGGCGCATTCCTGGTAATAACGATCGAGGCCGGCGAGATTCTGGGCGTCGAGGTCGAAATTGATGTGGTCGCGCAGATAGCTGACGATGGCTTCCTCGGGGAGCTGAAGCTCCTCGGAGGCCTGGGCGGCGATTTCAGGGATGCGGGCGAGGCCGTAGTTTTTGGAGGCGAGGAAATCGGCGGCGATTTCCGGCGTGCCCACATCGCGGCGCGCCACCCACAGTGCGAGCACGGCGGGCAGGCCAGTCCAGGCGCGCCATTCGGCGACGACGTCGTAGACGAAGAGGATCGAGACGCCGGGCACGGGCGCGGCGTCGGGATCGTCGGTGCAGCAAGGCTCCCCGGCCGAAGGGGCTGCCTTTGCGTGGAGCGCGTCGATTTTCACGGCGATGCGCAGGGCCGGATCGCCGATGACGAGCGCGGCGTCGGCGCGTTCGAGCATGGCGGGGGGATCGGGCGCGGCGTCGAAAAATTCCGGCTGGATTTTCCAACGATGACGCGCGAGCAGGCGAACCAGGGCGACGGTGGAGCGGGAACTGGTGTCGAGCGCCAACGTGCGGACGCGATCGATCGGCTTCCTTGAGACGACGAGCAGGCTGCGCACTTCGCGCTTGGCGGCAATGGCCATATCGGCGAAGGCCACCGCGCCGTCGATCCGCTGGTATTCGATGGCCGGGATGATGCCGATATCGGCCGAGCCGTTGCGGACGGCTTCGGCGCAGAGCGATGGCACGGTGAAATTCAGGTCGTAGCGGCCGGCGAGAGGGCCGTCGGTGAAGCCCCAGACCAGGGGCGCGGTGTTCAGGTATTCGACGACAGAGACACGGAGTTTTGCCATCAGGGACACTCGCTGCGACAAGAAGAAAAGCCAATATAACACAACATTTCGGGGGATCGGGTTTGTGGGAGTGAGCGGGGGCCCGATTGGGTTGGTGCACCGGACCCACCCTTCGGGCGACAGACGCGCCCGAAGAGTGGGGCACCCGGAAAAGCGCGCGGGAGTTGGAATGCGGAGTGGAGAGCTACTTTGGTGAACCAAGGTAGAGGTGCCGCAGACGTAGAATGGGACGCTACGATGGGTGAAAGGTAAAGACGAACGGGGAGAGGCGTAACTTGTCCAAATTTACGCGGCGGGATTTCTTGAGGACGGCGGGAGTGGCGGGGGCGGCGCTGGCTGTGCCGGGGGCGATGAGGGGCGCGATGTTTGGCGCGACGGAACAATCCTCGGCGGGCGGGGCAGCGCAAGCGCGCGGGGCGCGGAAGCGCGTGATTGTGGTGGGAGCGGGGCTGGCGGGGCTTGTGGCGGCGCGGGAGCTGGTGAAAAACGGGCATGAGGTGACGATTCTCGAGGCGCAGTTGCGGCCGGGTGGGCGCGTGCTGACGCTGCGCTCGGAATTTTCGGATGGTTTGTACGCCGAAGCCGGGGCCGCTCGCATCCTGAGCACGCACGACCTGACGATCCGCTACGCTCGCGAGTTGAACCTGAAGCTGGTTCCTTTTTATCCGTCGAGCGGGCAGTTTGTGTTTCAGGTGGCGGGGCAGAACGTGGCGGGGCCGTTGGGCGGACCGAGCCAGTGGCCGGTGGCGCTGACGGCGGAAGAGCGGCGGCTGGGCCGGGGCGGGATGTGGAAACGATACGTATTCGACGTGGCGAAGGAACTGGGCAATCCGGCCGAGGCGGGGTGGTCGCCTTCGAAATTCGCGGAATATGACAAGGTGACGTTCGTGCAGTTTTTGCGGCAGCGGGGAGCGTCAGCCGGGGCGATTCGCGTGATGCTGCTCGGATCGGATTTCGACGGCGCGTCCGCGTTGCGCATCTTGAGCGACATCGCGGTGAACGGGGACGTGACCGGCGAATTCAAGATCGATGGCGGCAACGACCGATTGCCGCGGGCGTTGGCCGCGCCGCTTTCCTCGCGCATCCGGTATGGCGCGGCGCTCGAGAGCGTGGAGCAGGACAGGCGGGGCGTGCGCGCGCGATTCCTGCAGGGCAACCTGACACATACGGTGGAAGGCGACCGGCTGATCTGCACGATTCCGTTTCCGGTGTTGCGGCGGGTGGAATTCACTCCGCAACTGCCCGATGAAAAGTTTTACGCGATACAGAACACGTACTACCTTTCCGCCACACGCGTCATCTTTCAGGAGCGGCGGCGGTACTTTGCCGCGCGCGGGAGGAACGGTTTCGCACTGGCGGATTGGCCGGTGGAAGTGTGGCAACCGAGCTTCGATCAGCCGGGCGAGCGCGCACTGCTGAGCGGCTACATGACAGGCGAGATGGCCCGGCGCGTCGCGGGGCTGCCGGAAGATCGCCGGCTTCAGAGCGTGCTCAATGAAATGGAGACGCTTCTTCCGGGAGCGCGGGAGAATTTCGAGGGCGGGTATTCGAAAACGTGGGACGACGATTTCTGGGCGAGGGGAGCGGCGCAGTGGTTTCGTCCCGGGCAGATGACGGATTACTGGGCGCACATGGCTACGCCGGCCGGGCGAGTTCACTTTGGCGGGGAGCATACGTCGCCTTGGCCGGGGTGGATGCAGGGAGCGATTCATTCGGGGTTGCGGACGGCGCGGGAAGTGGAGGAGGCGGGGACGTAGGGGAGACGAGGATTAGTGGCAGCGCGGCATATGGCACGGCATCTGGTGGGTGCCTAAAGCCGGTCTTCGTAGGCGGCTTCGTCTTGGCGCGTTCGGGGTCCTTCGCTTCGCTCAGAGACTGTGACTAAATTGGCGGGTGGCCATCCACAACTCTGCACTCTCCCGTCGCTGCGCTCGGGTGAATCAGAGGCAAAGCAAACGCAGGGACGGGTCCTTCCGGACACACTACGTTGGGACTCGCTGCGTTCGTCACAAGGGACAGGATGACACGAAGTTGGAGGTCAGAAAGGGGGATTCTGTTCATTGCCAGAGTGCGTGTGGGATGAGAAGGCAACAACCCCAGGCGCAACGACGGCGCCTGGGGCACCCGACGGGAAAAGTCGCCGAATCAAAAAAGTCACAGTCTCTCTCAGGATGACAGCGATTTCTTGCGGATCGCGATGCCAAGGTCTGGGGGCTTGGCTGGGGAGACACAGGAGTTGACGGCGGCGGTGCGCGTCAAATGGGCGGGGATAGAATTCCTGGTAGAGGATCGGGCTGGCTAAGCGGATGGATGATGCGGTTTCGGACTATTTTCGGCTGCGGCGTGGCGCTGATGGCCGGGGTGCTGGCGGCCTCGGCTGGGGCGCAGATGCGGTCTACGCTGCCGGAGATTGGGCAGGCGGCGCCGGCACTGCGGCTGGAGCGGGTGATTGGGCAGCAAGCGCCGGCGGAGTTGACCTGGGCTGGGATGCGCGGCGACGTGGTGGTGATCGAGTTCTGGGCTACCTGGTGCCCGCCGTGCGTCGGTTCGATTCCACACCTGAATTCGCTCGAGCGTGAATTTGCCGGGCAGCCGGTGCGATTCCTTTCGATCAGCTACGAGAAGCCGGAGGTGGTGGAGAAATTTCTGGCAACGCATCCGATGAGGGGCTGGGTGGGCGTGGACGAGAAGCGGGAAACAACCGACGCTTTCGGAGTTCACTTCCTGCCGCTCACGGTGGTCGTGGATCGCGAGGGGCACATCGCGGCGCTGACACAGCCGATGGCGCTGAAAGATACGGCGGTGCGTGCATTTCTGGCCGGCGGGCATCCATCGCTGCCCGGGCCATTCGGCACGGCCGTAGCCATGGTGCCAGGCAGCGAGCCGGAAGAGCCGGTGGCGCGAGCAGCGCCGCTATTTTATGTGGACGTGCGGCCGGACACGACTCCTGTGGGAGGGTGGTCGGTCGATCGCACGGCCGGAAGGATGACGGCGGTGGGATGGCCGGCGAAGAGGTTGCTGGCTTTGCTGCTCGATATGCCGGAAGACCGGATCGTCGGCGATAACCTTCTGCCGGGTGGGCGATATACAGTGGTGGCCAACGTACCGGCGGGGGGAGCGAGCGAACTTCAGGGGGAAATTGAGCAGGCGCTCGGGCTGGCCTGGGACGTACGGCTGCGGCAGGAGAAACGCAAGATGGACGTTTACCTGCTCAGGGCGTCTGGCGGACGGAAAAGCAAACGGCATGCAGGAACAGCGGGAAGCGGCACGGGCAGGCCAGAATCGATGGCTACGGTGACGCGAATGCTGGAAGTCGCCTTGCAGCGGCCGGTGATCGACGAGACACATCTCCAGGGAACGCACGCTTTTCCTGCCGCTCTGCCCATTGGGAATGCGGCCGGCGTGGTTCGGACGGCCGACGGATCCGGGCTGGAATTGAAGCAGGCGCGACGGAAAATCGAGGTTCTGGTGATAGAGAAGCGCTGAACCGCGGCCGGGGTGTTCCGCCGGCAAGCCTCCGGAAATCATTGATCTACGGGCTTTTGCTCACATTTAGGCAACGCCCCGACGCAAGCGGACTTGACACTGGTTCCTTCCTCTGCCTACGCTCGGTTCGAGCTGGATGCTGGATTCTCCTTCCCATCTCGGCTGGCTAGCGCTCGGCCTCGTTCCCGGACTGGGTTCCCGGAACGCGGCA
The DNA here is from genome assembly GCA_028877145.1 of Acidobacteriota bacterium. GTDB lineage: Bacteria > Acidobacteriota > Terriglobia > Acidiferrales > UBA7541 > JAKASX01. The sequence continues at coordinate 6,842 of JAGWOX010000159.1, forward strand.
AAACTCGTCAGCACGTTTGGCGAGCCAGACGCCGTTTTTGCGGCGTCGCTGACCGAACTCGAGGCGCTGGGCCTGAAAGCCGAAGCCGCGCAGGCGATTCACTCACGGGAACCGCTCGGAAGAGCGGAACGGGAACTGGCACGAGTGAAGGCGCTCGATTGCCGGCTGATTACGTGGAACGATGCGAGGTACCCACGGCTGTTGCGGGAAATCTATGACCCTCCGATGCTGCTGTACGTTCGAGGGAATCCGGCGCTGCTCGAACAGCACGCCATCGCGATTGTCGGCACGCGGCGGCCTACTCCGTATGGCAATCAAATGTCGGAGAGGCTGGGGCGCGACCTGGCCGCGCGGAGGCTGGTGGTGGTGAGCGGGCTGGCGCGCGGAATCGATTCGGTGGCGCACCGTGGGGCCCTTGCCAGCGGGACGGGTAAGACCATCGGCGTGCTGGGATGCGGGATCGACGTTGTTTACCCGAAGGAAAACAAAAAACTTTTCGATCAGATGTCGGGCGGAGATGGGGCCATTCTGACAGAGTTGCCGACCGGGACTCCGCCGACGCCGCCGAATTTTCCGGTGCGGAACCGGATCATCGCGGGGCTCGCGCTGGGAGTGGTAGTGGTGGAAGGAACGGAGCATTCGGGATCGCTGATCACGGCGCGGCTGGCGATGGAGTTCGGGCGCGAGGTTTACGGCGTGCCGGGGAACGCGACGCAGCCAGCGAGCTACGGGCCGCATCAATTAATAAAGCAGGGGGCGAAGCTGGTCACGGGCTGGGAGGACGTGGTCGAGGAACTGCCGACGACGGTGCGCGCGGCGCTCGAGCCGGTGGAGACGGCAACCGCGGATGAACGGGCGAAGCTGGTGAACGAGAGCCTGTTCGGGCCGCAGCAGATGCTGTACGGACTGCTGAGCGCGGATGAGGCGCGACATATTGACGATCTCGTGGAGAATTCCGGACTGAGCTCGTCGGAAACGCTGGCGGCGCTGTTCGATCTGGAGATGAAAGGCTACATCCGGCAGCTGCCGGGGAAACAGTTTTTGAAAGTGATGCTCTGAAGGGAAGCAAAGATTTCGTTATGGGAAAGTCGCTCGTTATCGTCGAATCGCCAACGAAGGCGAAGACCATCAATAAATATTTGGGCCGCGACTACACGGTGAAGGCATCGCTCGGCCACGTGAAGGATCTGCCCAAGCGCGATCTGGGCATTGAAGTCGAAGACCAATCGTTCGAGCCCACGTACGAAATCATTCCGGGCAAAACGAAAGTTCTGAACGAGATCAAGGGCGCCGCGAAGACCGCCGATGCCATCTATCTGGCGGCCGACCCGGACCGCGAAGGGGAAGCCATCTCCGCGCATCTGGCGCAAATCCTGAAGGAGACGCTCAAGCGCGGCAACGGACACAAAGAGCCGGCGGGGAAGACGAAAAAGGCCAAAGCCGCACCTCGCGGAACGAAGCCGATATTGCGGGTGCTGTTTCACGAAATCACACAGAAGGGCATCCGAGAAGCGTTCCAGCACCCGAGCGAGATCAACGAACACCTTGTGGACGCGCAGCAGGCGCGGCGCGTGCTGGACCGGCTGGTGGGCTATCAGATTTCGCCGCTGCTATGGGACAAGGTACGGCGCGGGCTCTCTGCCGGGCGCGTGCAGACGGTGGCGCTGCGGCTGATCGTCGAGCGGGAACGCGAAATTCGCGCGTTCGTTCCGAAGGAATATTGGTCGATTCACGCGGCAATGCTGACGGGTGAAGGGCCTTCCTTCGAAGCGAAGCTGCTGAAGAGGGCGGGCGCCGACGCCGAAATCGGGAACCAAGGCGAGGCCGAGCAGATTCTGGCGGCGCTTGAAGGAGCGACGTGGCGCGTCGGCTCGGTGCAGCTCAAGGAGAAGCGTCGCAACCCGCCGGCGCCATTCACGACGTCGAAATTGCAGCAGGAGGCGTACAACAAGCTGCGTTTCTCGGCCAAGCGAACGATGGTGCTGGCGCAGCAACTCTACGAAGGCATCGAGCTGGGCTCGGAGGGTTCGGTCGGCTTGATCACCTATATGCGTACCGATTCGGTGCGCGTTTCGACCGATGCCATCAGCGATGTGCGCTCGCATATTCAATCCAGTTTCGGCCCTGGATACCTGCCTGAGCGACCGAATTTCTACAAATCGAAGAAGGAAGCGCAGGAAGCACACGAAGCCATCCGGCCGAGCGACGTGGGCCGGACGCCGGAAGAGCTGCGGCGATATCTGAACGAAGACCAGTACAAGCTGTACCGGCTGATCTGGCAGCGGTTCGTCGCTTCGCAGATGGTGCCCGCGGTTTTCGATCAGACGACGATCGACATCGAGGCGAATGGTTACCTGTTCCGGGCGACGGGCTCGGTGCTGAAATTCGACGGATTCCTCGCCGTCTACCAGCAGGCCGAGGAGGAGAGCGACGGCGACGAGGAAGGAAAGCGGCTTCCGCGCGTGGCCGAAGGAGAGATGCTGCGGCTCGAAAAACTCTGGCCGCTGCAGCACTTCACCGAACCGCCGCCGC
>JAGWOX010000160.1 GCA_028877145.1 Acidobacteriota bacterium
AAATCGCATCCGTTGTTCGTCGACCTCCACGGTCCCCCAAGCCATCCTCGCCCCCGTCCCAGGGCCGTCGTCGCCCTCGTTACAAACCGCGGCGAGTGTAAAGGATGTCCTGATAACACCGTGTAAAGGATGTCATGAGTCTGAACACATTCCTGCCTGTGCTCCCTTCCGCAGTTCCCCGGGCAGTCAAAATTTCACGAGCGGCGATCCTGCGTCCCGCGCGATCAGTGTGCAGCGGGGTGGAATTCCTCGAGGTGGAGTTCGGTGTCGGTTTGCGTGCCCTGCACTTGGAACCTGTAGCGCGTGATGCCGACGCCGGGAACGAAATCGTAGGACGTCGAATCGTTGGCGGTGAGGAAGTTCACCGGGTAGGCGGTGTGCTCGCCTGCGGGAATGCCTTGAACGCCCGAAAGATCGGCCGCCTGCGGATCTCCGGCCACCCAGCAATAAAAGCCGTCGGTGCGAATCATACCGGTCATGTCGCAGAACTTGTCTCCCATCGCGAGGGGAAGCTGAAGGAAGATCTGGTTGGCGGTGGTGAGATTCTCGAGCTTATCGGCCGGATTTTCGAGGCGGGCAAGCACGCTCTTGAAGAAAGCCGGCGGAATCCAATAAAACTTCGCGCCGCCGGATTCGACGATGAGCGACTCGACCGGTATCGTATCGCCCTTCGACCGATCGAGATCGCGCGGGAAGCCTTTCACGACGGCGGCGACCATATCGCCTCGGGGAATGACACGATCAACTTCCATTTTCCACGCGATGAGTTTTTCCTGCGCGGCGGTCGAGTTTCCCGCGCCCCAGCGCACCACCGCCTGATACACCCATGACGTTCCCGCGGAAAGCGGAAACGCGGCGGGGCCCGGCGCGGCGGTTTGCGCGGCGGATCGATTCGGCGCCGCGCCCGATAGCGCCGAGACGAGCGCAAGAGGGAGCAGCAGCAGGAGGGTCGGACAAAGGAATCGATTTCGGTCAGAACCAGTGTTCTTCCTCATCGTTCACCGCCTTTCTTCCACCACCATCGGAATGCCGTCTCTCGGCCGCAGCGTGACCAGCGGCTCGGGAACCACTTTGCGGATCAGCCGGAAGCGGAAACGCGCCGTGAGTGTCGCGATCACCAAGCCCGCTTCCATCAAAGCGAATGGCTGGCCGATACAGCGTCGCGGGCCGCCGCCGAACGGGAAATAGCGGAAGCCCTCGGGCGCGGGCCCTTCGAGCCAGCGCTCGGGCCTGAAAGCGAGCGGATCGTCGAAATAGCGCGCGTCGCGTTGCGTCACCCAAGTCGACATCAGAAATACCGTATCCCGGGGGAAATGATAGCCGCAGAGGTCGATCGGCTCGACCGAGCTGCGGCCGATCGTATAGGCGGGTGGATAGAGACGCAGCGATTCGTTGATCACCGCGGCGAGATACGGCATGCGATCGAGATCGTCGGCCGTTGGCAGGCGGCCGGAAAGCGTGCGATCGATCTCGTCGTGCAGGCGCGCTTCGGCCTCGGGATTTTGCGCGAGCAAATACCAGGTCCAGGCGAGCGAAAGTGCGGTGGTTTCGTGCCCGGCGAGGAGCAGCGTCATCGTCTCGTCGCGCAACTGGCGCGCGGACATATGCACGCCTTCTTCGTCGGTCGCCTCGATCAGGCGCGACAGCAGGTCGTCGGAGCCGCCGCCGTCGCTGCGCTTTTCCTCGATGATGCGGCTGACCATGCCCTCGAGCAGCGCGTAACCGTTTTCGGCGCGGCGATTGGCCGGCGTGGGGAACGTCGGCGGAAGCTTCAGGGGAGAACGGAGCCGGCGCAGGTCGCGGCGCATGATCGCGGTGAGCGCCTCGCCGACGGCGCGCGCTTCCGATTTCATCTCAAGGCCGAAGAGAGTGCGAATGGCCACGCGGAGCGAGATGTTCATCATCTCCACCGCGATGTCGCGCCGCTCGCCCGGCCGCCATTCCTCGGCCTGCTCGGCCGCCAGGCGTACCATCACCGGCGCGTAGGCGGCGATGCGCGCGCGCTGGAAAGCGGGCTGCGCAAGCCGCCGCTGGCGCCGCCACAGCTCGCCTTCGCTCGTCAGCAGTCCCTGTCCCAGCAGCCGCTGCGCGGTGAGCCGCAGCAGCACGCCCTTGATGAATTTCTGGTGCTGAACGACGAGCACCTGCTCGATCAGCTCCGGCGAATTCAGCAGGATTCGTCCGCCGCGCCAGTAGCGCATTTCCGAGATGGCGCCATATTCGTGCCCCATGCGCTCGAGCAGCCCCAGCGGATTCTTTACCAGCTCGAACGTGACGCCGAGCCAGGGCAGGCCATGCGGGCCGGGCGGATGATGGTGGTTGGTCTCCACAGGCTTTCATTCTAGCCAAAGCGAGGGCCAGTTCGATGCGCCGGCCTGGAGTTTCCCGGCTTTGGCAACCCTCTGGAAGCAGGCTGCGGTTTCGATGCCCGAAACACGCGCATCGGCGAAGCAGCGATCTTGTAGCGCCGGCGTCTTGCCGACGTTTTTGGTTCTCGAAAGCGGTTTGATCGGCTTCTCCAGCGGCGGCAACCCGCCGGCCGGCCCGTCCCAACCATCGCCAGCGTAGTGATACACTGGCGTCCCCGGCCATCCGCCATTTCGAGGAGCGGCATGAAAATTGACAGCAGGGAATTTCGCGTTTGGGAAGGCGAGACCGTACGCCTGAAGAAATGGCCGACGAAGGTCAAACCGTTCTACAAATCGAAGAAGCACTACGAGAAGATGCTCGCCGATCACGTCGAGAAATTGAGCGACCGGCAAAGCGTCCTCTACGCCCACAATCGCTACGCGCTGCTCCTGATTTTTCAGGCGATGGACGCCGCGGGCAAGGACGGCGCGATCAAGCACGTGATGTCGGGCGTCAATCCGCAGGGCTGCCAGGTGTTCAGCTTCAGGCATCCGAGCGCCCAGGAGCTGGAACACGATTTTCTGTGGCGCACCACGCGGAGCCTGCCCGAGCGCGGCCGCATCGGCATTTTCAACCGCTCCTATTACGAAGAGGTGCTGATCGTGAAGGTGCACCCGGAGATTCTGCGCGGCGAGGGTTTGCCGGACGAAATCGCCAAGGACGAAAAGCTCTGGAAACACCGCTATCGCTCAATCGTGGATCTGGAAAAACATCTCCACGCGAATGGCACCCGGATCATCAAATTCTTCCTGCACCTTTCGAAAGAGGAACAGCGCCTGCGATTCCTCGCGCGGATCGACGATCCGCAGAAGAACTGGAAACTCAGCCAGGCGGACATCCAGGAGCGGGAGCTGTGGCCGGAATATCAGCGCGCGTACGAGGATTGCCTTTTGGCGACGAGCACGAAGATCGCTCCGTGGTACGTCGTGCCCGCCGACGATAAGCAGAACGCCCGGCTCATCGTTTCCCAAGTGGTTCTCGACACGCTCGGCGATTTGAAAATCAGCTATCCGAAACCGGACAAGCACCACCGCCAGGAGATCGAATCCATCCGCAAGCAACTCGAAAAGTAATCGGCGTGAAGGAAACCGGTTGGCGATGGAGGGATCCAGTCTCCCGCTGACGGCGAAAATTCCTGCAGTCAGGTGAAGTCGATGGCCCAAATCACACTCTCGGTGGAGATTGCGGCGCCCGCGAATCTGGTGGGCGCACTGTTCATTCCGCAGCGCATGCCGTATTGGTACGGCCAGGAGATGGATTGCCGGTTTGAAGTGCAGCGCGGCGCCGACGAGTTCCAGCCGGGACTGAAAGTGAAGATCATCGGCCAACTGGCGAAACGCGAAGTGTCACTCGTGGCCGTCGTCACCGAATACAAGCGCGGGCGGCTGCTCGAATGGCGATTTCGCGATTCCTACGGCGTTAGCGGGATGCAGCGATGGGAAATTCAGCCGGTGGGCAAGGACGCGCGAGTCGTCCTACGCGACGAATACGAACTCCCGGGCCGCATCGGAAAATTCTGGGACCGCATCTTCACGCAGTATGCCGTCCGCGCGCGCGATCGTCGCGACCTCGAACACCTGAAACGCATCGCGGAACAGAAGGGCTGACGAATCCGGACTGCGGGCGAAGAACGACTCGGGACACGGCGGTTGGGTAGCACAGCCTTCAGGCTGTGTGCTTTTCTGCAACCAGAACCTCATAACCATGCTCATTCGCCGGCGCTCGAATCCCGCGTGACCTTTCGCGTCCCCCGCTCTTCGGCCTTTTGCCCGAAGGGTGGGTTGGTGGAGAGAGCGTAACAGGCCTCCCACCCTTGCAAAAACAGCAAGGATGGGGCACCCGGAAAGACGCGCGGGGTTTTTTGCATTTGAGGTCAAAGTTGAGGCCAGGCCGCGAACAGGCTTTGGCGCGGGAAACGGATAGACTGGTCTCATGAGATCGGGTACGTTGGCGTCGAGGACGAACCATGGCGACCGAAACGATGTCAGGCAGACTGAATTCCGATGCGGCGAGGCGGGAAGCCGTCGCGCGGCGCGACGCTCGATTTGACGGCGCGTTTGTTTTTGGCGTGCGCTCGACGCGCATCTATTGCCTGCCTTCGTGCCCGGCGCGGCGGCCGCAACCCGATCGCATCGTTTTTTTCGACGGGCCCGAAACGGCCGAGCGCAACGGATTCCGCGCGTGCCGTCGCTGCCATCCGCGCCAGAGCGCGGGCGGCGCCAACCATGTGGCGGAACACGTGGCGCGTCTCTGCCGCGAAATCGACCGCGCAATGAACGACCGGCCGGAGGAGCGAATCACGCTCGCGACACTGGCCGTGCGGAGCGGCATCGGCGCCAGCCAACTCGAACGAATTTTCCGGAAACACCTGAGTGTAACGCCTCGGCAATACGTAGATGCGCGGCGCCTGCGCGAGCTGAAATCCCGCCTGCGCAACGGCGCGAGCGTCACCGAGGCGCTCTATGACGCCGGCTACGGATCGAGCAGCCGCCTTTACGAGCGCGCGCCGGCGCAGCTCGGCATGACGCCACGGGCATACCGGCGCGGAGGAGAAAACATGGAGATCAGATATACAGTCACACCGTGCCCGCTGGGTCTGGTGCTCGTCGCCGCCACCGAACGCGGCATTTCGGCGCTCTATCTGGGCGATTCGAAGCGGAAGCTCGAAAGCGAATTGCGGCGTGAATTCCCGCGCGCGACGATCAGCGAAGACCGCAAAGAGCTTAGCCGCTGGGTCGGGGCCATCGTCGAACACCTGCGCGGGAAACAGCCGAAGCTCGACTTGCCGCTCGACCTGCAGGCGACGGCCTTCGAACGGAGAGTGTGGGAGGAGCTGAGAAAAATTCCCTACGGCACGACGCGCACCTACACCGAAATCGCGCGGGCCATCGGCAAGCCGCGCGCCGTCCGCGCCGTGGCGCGGGCGTGCGCCATGAATCCCGCTTCGGTCGTGATTCCATGCCATCGCGTGGTGCGAAGCGACGGCCAACTCGCCGGCTACCGCTGGGGTCTCGATCGCAAGCTCGCCCTGCTCGAAAAGGAAAAGGCAACGAAAGGCGAGCGAGCGACACGTTGAATTGCTCGGCGCGGAGGAAACGTGGCCGCGTTATGGTTTGCGCGCGGCGCGAGAGACGCGGTTTGCCCTGTGACCGTAGCCGCGGAAGTATCTGCGCAGCCACCACATCGCCCAGCCGGCCGTGGCGCATGTGATCACGATCAGGGCGAAGAGATTGGCGAAAATCAGCCACGCCTCGGCAAGTCCGTGTGCCGCGATTTTCGGCAGGCCGCGAAACACAAGCTCGCCCAGAGCTACGAGCGATGCGAATCCCAGGCCTACGAGAAGAAAAGCCGAGACCACGCGGTCCTTGTCGCTCGTAGCCGTCTTCGCGATTCCCGACAGACGCAAAACCCACCAGACAATCCAGGCGAGCCCGAAATAGAGGGCTCCGTTCATCAACGCGGAAAACCCGACGGCAGCCAGAGTACCCGCACCCACGCCGTGCGCAGCATCCGCGCGTCCTGAAAGAAGCAGCGCGGTCGGCCAGAAGAACGTTTCAAGGCGGGCCAAATCGGGGGCATGTCGCCAGCGAAAGGAAGCGGCAAAAAAAAGGCATGCAAGGGTAAAGCCGCAAGAGGCGATTCGAAAAGCGAATTTGCTCATCGTCACCATGGGGCACGGATTTGAATGGCTAGCCTATACCGAAGCCAGGAAGTTTGTCGCGCCGTAGTGCAGCCACTCCTGGCTGCGGCCTTTCGTACTTACGCAACTTGCAGGAAGTAGTCCGTGCACGTAGCTGCGGGATCCTTCGCTTCACTCAGGATGACAGGCTCTCTCTGCTTCACTCCCTACTTGACATTTGCGGCTTGTGGCGCGCGGGGCGAAAGGCGCGCGGGCAAGAGTGCCCGCGCCACTATTCGATGACCAGGCGGAGGAATTTTTTCTTGCCGGCGCGCAGGAGATGGGTCGCCGGCTGCGAGCAATCGATTTCCTGCTTGATGTCGGCAATGCGGGCGCCGTCGATCTCGACGCCTCCCTGCTTGATCAGGCGCTCGGCTTCGCTGCGAGAGGGGGCGAGGCCCGTTTCGACGAGCACGGCCACCAGCCGCCGCGGTTCGCCGCGCGGGATGCGGCGCTCGGGCGCTTCGTCGGGCGCCTGGCGCTCGCGGAAGACACGCTGAAACTCGTCGCGCGCGGCGCGCCCGGCATCCTCGCCGTGGAAATTGGCGATGATGTAGTGCGCGAGCTGCATTTTGGCTTCCATGGGATGGAGAACTCCCGTGCGGACTTCGTCCTTCAAGCGGAGGATGACGCGCTCGGTGAAATCGGTCAGCAGCTCGTAATACGACCACATCAGCTCGTCGGAGATGGACATCAGCTTTCCGAACATTTCCCGCGGCGCCTCGGTGATGCCGATGTAATTGCCGTAGGATTTGGACATTTTCCGCTGGCCGTCGAGTCCCACCAGGATCGGCATGGTGAGGATGGCCTGGCCGGGAAGGCCGTATTCGCGCTGGATTTCGCGGTGCACCAGAAGGTTGAATTTCTGCTCTGTGGCGCCCAGCTCGACGTCGGAATGGAGCGACACAGCGTCGTAAGCGGTCAGCAGAGGGTAGAGCAATTCGTGGACGGAGATGGGCAGGTTCCTGTCCAGGCGCGAACGGAAGTCCTCGCGTTCGAGCATGCGCGCCAAGCGATAGTGCGAGCATAGGCGCACGATCTCCTCGGCAGACATTTTCCCCAGCCATTCGCTGTTGTAGCGGACCTCGGTTTTCTCGCGATCGAGAATCTTGTAGACCTGCTCGAGATACGTCCTCGCGTTGGCATCCACCTGCTCGCGCGTCAGAGGCGGCCGCGTTTCGGAGACGCCGGTGGGATCGCCGATCATCGCGGAAAAATCACCGATCAGGAAGACGGCCGTGTGCCCGAGATCCTGAAAATGTTTCAGCTTGCGCAGGACCACCGTGTGGCCCAGGTGAAGATCGGGAGCGGTGGGATCGACGCCGAGGTAGGCGCGCAGCGGCGTTCCTGTTTTGGCCGATTGCTCCAGCTTGGCCTTGAGTTCCGGCTCGGGAATGATTTCCGCTACGCCTTTGCGCAGGTAGGCGAGTTGCTCGTCAACGGGTGCGAATTCTCGTTTTGTCTTCATGGCATCAGGCCTTGCCCGGCTCGCCGGATTCGAGAATCACCCGGCGGCCTTCGATGCGGTAGTGGCCTTCGAGCACGATGCGCGCGGCTTCCGGGTAGATCCGGTGTTCTTCATCGAGGATGCGTGCCGAGAGCGTATCCGGCGTGTCGTCGTCGCGAATCGGCACGACGGCCTGGAGAACGATCGGCCCGGCGTCCAGGTTTTCGTCGACGAAATGGACGGTGCAGCCGGCGAATTTCACGCCGTGCTCGAGCGCCTGGCGCTGCGCTTCGAGGCCGGGGAAAGCGGGCAGCAGCGACGGGTGGATATTGAGGATGCGCCCGCGGAAGCGCTCGACGAAATAGGGCGACAGCAGCCGCATAAACCCGGCCAGGCAGACCAGGTCCGGGTTTACTTCATCGAGCGCGGCGACCACCAGCCTGTCGTAGGCTTCGCGTTCGAGCCCTTTCGACGGGATCACGCGGGCGGGAATTCCGCGCTGCCGCGCTTTCTCGATTCCCGGCGCGCCCTCGCGATTGCTCACCACCAGCACGATTTCCGTGTCCGGCAGGCGCCCCGCGGCGATACTATCCGCCAGCGCTTCGAAATTCGAGCCGCGGCCCGACAACAGCACCGCAATCCGTTTTTTCATCGCTCAGGCAAAGTAGCACAAGAGGGGCGGACGGCAAAACCGACTGAGGCGCCACCGGGCTTGACAGCGCAACCCGTGGCGCGGGATGCTCGCGGAAAGTCCCTTTGGAGGTGCTTTCGTGCGCAGATGGATTTTCTCCGGAGCTTTGCTTGCGTTTGCGTTACTCGCTTGCTCGTGCAGCCAGAAAGTCGAGGCGCCTCCCGCGCCGACTCCTCCCGATCACCGCGCCGCCGACGCCGCGGCGATCCGCGCGACCGACGCCGACTGGGTGAAGACTGTGACGGTGAAGGATCCTGAATCTTTCACCGCATTCTACGCCGAAGACGCGGTCATGCTCCCGCCGGACGGGCAGATGGCCAGCGGCAAGGAAGCCATTACGAAGACATGGACGGCGCTCTCGTCGCAACCGGGCTTTGCATTGACGTTCGCGCCCACGAAGGTTGAGGTATCGAAATCGGGCGACCTGGCCTACGAGATCGGCGACTACGAGTTGACGGTGAACGGCAAGCGCGGAAAGCCGCAAACGGCCAAAGGAAAATATGTGGTCGTGTGGGGCAAGCAAGCCGACGGCTCGTGGAAGGCACTGGTCGACGCACCGACGACCACGCAGTAAATCGCCCGTGGGTAGAAGCTGCCGGCCGAAATCCGCATTGGTAGCCACGGTCAGTGCAGTCCTGACCGTGGGCCTTTTCGGCCCCGCCTAGGAGCGTTGCTCATCGTGAGTGAAGCGGTTCGAGCGCTTCGCTCTATCTAGATTGTCCCTTGATGATATGAGGGCATGCGCAAGGGACGGTCCGCCTTGTCAGAATCGGACCGCTTCGCTCAGAGTGTGTGACTTTTTCGTGCGTTCGGTTTGGTTTATCGGTATAAGAGGTTCATGAGCCAACCAGAGGAAGTGGCAGTGGGCGAAGCGAGGGGTGCAGTGCGGTTGCGGAAGCCGGAGCGGGGGCAGATGGGCTGGGTGCCGCAGTGCCTGGACGATTTGGTCGAGCCGGGGCATCGGGTGCGGATGGTGGCGGCGGTGGTGGCGAAGCTGAACTTGTCGGCGTTTGACGATCCGATCAAGGCGCGGGAAGGGGTGGCCGGGCGCGACGCG
>JAGWOX010000161.1 GCA_028877145.1 Acidobacteriota bacterium
TGAGCCATGGACCTTCACGAGACAGCCCGTCATCGCTTCGAACTCCTTTTGCATGGCGGCCTGGACCGCGCCGTGCTGGCGGTGGACCGCACGCTCCGGCGCCAACGGAATTTTTGAATTCTGCGACGACGAAGATTGCATTCTACGCATCAGCGTGATTCCCGCCGATTCGCACATCCTGCTGCCCGACGGCACGGAGGTCCTGCCCGAAGATACGATCGTGGATCTGCATTTCCGGAACGAGCGCTTGCCGCAGCTGGACCGGGTCCGTTCCTCGCTTGGCTGGGGAGCAGCGTTCCGCAGGCGGCTGCGGTCGTCGCTCCGGCAACTCGCCGAGTACGTTGATTCCCGCGTCGAGTTGAATGGCGTGAAGGCTTGCCGCGCCAAGGGCGCTTTCTTCCGGGACCGGCGGCTTCGCCGGGTGGCGCAGCATCATGGCTTCGTATCGGCCGTTCCGCAGGAAGTTTTGGCCTTCCGCGTTCACGAATTTCTAGAGATATTCCTGATCTACGGGCTCACCTGGGTGTTCAATCCGGGCGCGCTGCACGGGAGGACCTGGTTGCCGCAGCGATGCTACCTGTGGATGTCGCGGCGGGAGCTGATGCGGCGATACGTGACCGGGTCAGCGGGAGACGCTGCGGTCGCCCGCGCCTTCGATTGAATATTTTTCGGCGATGCTGCCCGCGTGCACAGGGCCGCAACGCGTTCGGGCTTTCGCCCGGCGAAGGCGCCCGGCGGTCGGCCTACTTGGCCAGCGGAATTTGGCTTGAGACTGCCAGCATCACGATCAAATCCATCTTGTTTTCGATCTGGTAGAAGCGCATCACCGTTTTCGCCGGCAGGATTTTGGTGAAGCGCGGCACGTACTTGTCCTTAATCGCGAGAGTGTCCTTCTGCATATTGAGGTACTCTTTCATCATTTGGGCCGCTTGCTCGTCTGTGAGCGATTCGTAGTTCTGTCCGTAATTTTCGACGAGATTGACCAGGCGGTCTCCCACCGTTTGCATTTCCGCGCGATATTGGCGGTAGAGCGGCCAGAAAGCCTTCGCCTGCTCATCGGTGAGGGGCAGATTGGAGGCGACGAGCGCCTGACGGTCGGACTGGATGTCGGCCCGGGTGACCTCGACCGCAGCCCTGGTCTGAGATTCCTGCTCTTCCTGTGTCTGCTTCTGCTCCTGGGCAAACAGAGTTCCGCTCATGATGAGGGCACAGATCCCCACGTCCGCCACAAAACTGAAACGTCGCATGTTGATGTCTCCCTTCTTTGTTTCGGTGTGCTTTATTTCTTTCTTCGCGTGCGGGAACAGGCAATCTATTGCTTGTGCAATGCTAGGCCGGCACCCCACGCGTCGATACTGTCAGAACTGACAGTTCGCGCGCCGCCACATGCGGCACAGGCGAGCAGGAGGAGCAGGGGATAGAGAAACGCCACGGCGCAAAACGGCCGGAATCGCCCTTCTTTTTCCTTCGGGAACTCCATCACCATGCTGAGACCACGGCGCGCATCAGAAGGGACCGGCACGGAGCCAGACGCCGATAAACGCCAGAATGCCGATGAGAGCGATGAACATCGCGACAATGATCGTCAGCGACCAGATCGACTCGGGACGGCCTTCGGACGCGAGGCGCTTGAGAGATTGGTAGTGCTGGACCGTTGCGACAATCAGCGCTGCCGTTCCCACGCCGATCAGCGCCAAGCCCAGATTTCGCGGGGAATTGGGTCTGCGGGCGACGAAGTGCTCGGCCTCCCGAAAGGCTTCCAGAAATTTGTACAAGGTGAATCCGAACGTGATCATCGAGAGTGCCGTGCGGATCCAGGCCATCAGAGTGCGATCGGCGGCGATGCGGGTGCGTTCAAAGGCGAGTTCGGTGCGCTGCTCGGCCAGTTCGGTAGCCCGATCATGGCCGGCCGGATTTGGAGTTGGATCGGCCATTCTGGATCGCTTCCCGTTGTCCCGTTCGGGAGAGGGGCATGTGCGGCCGGGCACAACGTTTCTTCTCCGCCCAGCGTAAAAGCCGTAAGGCGGAGGGGGAAACTGTAAGAATTTACAGGGGGAAAGCAAGCGCGAATCAGCGCGTTCCAGAGTGCGACACTTCGCGGGCCGTGTCGTGGACATCGACGACGATCCTTTTGGGCGCCACAGCCTGCTGCATGCGTTCGGGAGGGATGGCCGGCTCGCTCGCGTCGCGATGAGAGAGCACGCTCGGGGTCATGATTTCGACGCCCGCGGCGTTGAAGCAATCGAGAACGTTGCGCCGGAGTTCCGAGTTTGTCAGCACCATTCTTTCCGGGCGGTCGGTCCAGGCGATCAGTTGGTAGTCCACCGCGTAATTTCCCAGGTCGGACTGGAGCACGATCGGCGAAGGATCGGCCAGGATGCTTTCGGTCTTGCGGGCGCCGTCAATCATGAGAGCGTGCACGGTGCGCCAGTCGACGTCGTAGCCAATGCCGGCGTGGACGGAGAGGCCGAGGCCGCCGGCAGCGGCGCGGGTGGTGAAGTTCGTGATGCTGTTGGACAAGACAGCGCTGTTCGGCAGCGAGACCTCTTCATTGCGCGGAGTGCGGACGCGCGTGACGAGCAGCGTTTTTTCGACGACGATACCCATGGTATCGGCGATGCGAACCATGTCGCCGGCGCGGAACGCGCTGGTGTAGGTGAGCACGATGCCCGATACCAGGTTGTTGATCGCGCCCGCAGAGCCAAACGTCAGCAGAGCGCCCACAAACACCGAGAATCCCTTGAAAAATTCGGAAGTGGCGCCGGGAAGATGTGGATAGCTGACCATCAAAAGGAAGAGAAGAATAAGAGCGCGAAGCAGGTCGTAGGTCGGTTCGGCCCAGTCCTGCTGGAAGCCGCGAATCACCAGGCGCCCGGTCTTGATGGCGTCAAATGTGTGATGCAGGAACATCAACGTCGCCCACCCGATCACGGCAATCACGATCAGGTAACCAAGATGAGGCAGGTAGTTGAGGATGGACTGGCCGATCGAAGCCGCCGGCCTTTCCAGATACGCTTCGATCGACAGCATCATGCCACGAGTGAGCGGGAACAGGTGGAAGACGACGGGGAAGAAGAAGAACAGCAGAACCACGATCGCCGCCGTCCGAAATGCGCGGTTGAGAAGCCACAGGCCGCGGTGCAAGTAGGTGGAGATGGTGCCGGCCTCTATCTCGCCGGCTTTGCGTTGCCGCATGCGCTCGAGCTGCCGCCTGTTGAACCAGTAGATTTCGCCGACCACTTGAATCAGGACAACGAGCACCAACGTGGCAATCAGGGTGTCATACAAGCTGGTCAGGAACGAGTTCCAATTGCCGACTGGAATCAGACGGGCCAGGCCTTCGGCGACGACCGCCAGCACCGCCTGCGCGGGCTTGCGAATCAGGTACAGCGTCGGTATGGCAAGCAGTATCGCGCCAAGAAACCAGTATCTCCGGACGCCTAGCGTTTGGCTTCTTTCGCCCGCCAGCGTGCGAACCGCTTCGTAAATCACCAGGATCAGGGTGGTCAACACCAGGAACGTCAACACACTACGAAGGACGACCAGCCCGGGAGCGGCAAAACCCAGGGACACGGTGAGGCTTGCCGAGGGAGCCCCGATCAGGAAGGCGAGCGCGTACACGTCTCTCTCCGCTGGCTCCCATGGTCAAGGCAGGCGACAGAGAAAGATACTGTCAGAATCGACAGTATCGGAATTCGCTTCGGGAGGAACCCCCCCCCGCGGGAAGGCCGTTGGCCCGCCGCCGTTCTTCCCGTTGCACCGGGAAATTCCGTTGCGGGTACGGGTTCCTCCCGCCGGCTGATCCTCAACCGGAAACCGTTCAATCCATCCTGGCCTGCAGTTCGAATTTTTCCCGCGCGGTCAGTTCGCGGCCGGCGCCGTCGAAATCGAACTGCCGTCGAGGCACTCGAGACCGAAGCGGCCGGCGACCTGCTTTTCCACTTTGCCCGTGCCCGCGTCTTTCCCGTTGATGGGCAAGAGCACGGTGGCCGGGCCGCCCAGCGATTTCGTCTCGTTGATGAATTCGCACTGCAACTCGACCTTGGACAAGCCCGGATGATTTCGCGAAGGCCGGCAGTTTCGGAGGGGTGAACTGCCGGCCATCGCGCGCGTTTGCGTTTACTGGTGGGCGAGGATGTGGCGCATCTCGGCTTCTCGATCGCGGATCAGATCGCCGCTGACGTCCACAATGACCTTGTGAATCTTCCCGGTGAACGGGAAAGGA
This sequence comes from Acidobacteriota bacterium, assembly GCA_028877145.1. GTDB lineage: Bacteria > Acidobacteriota > Terriglobia > Acidiferrales > UBA7541 > JAKASX01. The sequence goes on from JAGWOX010000161.1 coordinate 4,226, forward strand.
GGTTTGTAGTCGGGAACCGCCGGCGAACCGGGATCAGCGCCTGCACAAGCTCCGCTGGCCAGTCCCAGTGCGAGTGGAATCGTGACCGGGAAATCCGCCTGACCGACGAGCTTGCCGTCGATGTAGATCTGGGCGCGGCCGGGCGTGCCCTTGCCATGGGCGACATCCGGCTTGCCGGTTGGCTCGAACTCGTACCGGAGTTCGTGATGGCCCTCCGGCACGGGACCTTGGGATTCCACGTAGTAGACCGCTTTCGCCACATAGTTATGGCCGTAGCGCAGCTTGCCGTCCTTGATGAAGAAGGAGTAGCCGCCGTCGTTGCCGCCGTGGCTGAAGAGCACGCCTTCGGCGCCTCCCTTGGGGATTTCGACGTCTGCGGTAATGCTGTGCGGGCGATTGAGCACTTTCACAGCCGCGTTGGCGGGTACCTGTTGCGTGCCGGGATAGTAGATGTACTTGGTTCGGGCTTCCGCGATTTCCGGTCGTGGATCAGTGAGCCGCAGCACACCGCGGCCGTCGACCGGCATCACCTTGTACTTTCCGGCCTCGACATACCACGTGGCGATCATCGCGATCAGACGGTCCCGATTCGCGAGCGCGACATTGTTGTTCTCGGCGAAATCCTCCGCCACGTGATACAGCTCCCAGTGCTTGGCGTCGAGTTCGGTCAGCTTCTCGGCGGGAATCGGCTCGCCGAAGAACTTGCCCGCTTCCGCGAACGAGGGCCCTGGCCACGGGCAGACCGCGCGCCAGCCGTCGTGATACAGCGAGCGGTGTCCCATCATCTCGAAGTACTGCGAAACGTGCTTGGACGGGGTCTTTGGGTCGGCTATTACGTGCGCGAAGCTGACGCCTTCGATTGGCGACTGGGTGACGCCGCGGATACTGGTTGGCGCCTCGATGCCGAGCAGTTCGAGGACAGTCGGCACCATGTCGATGGCGTGGGCGTACTGCGCGCGGACTTCGCCCTTTGCCTTGATGCCTTTCGGCCAGTGGACGATGAAGGGATCGCTGGTGCCGCCGCGATAGGTCTCGCGCTTCCAGCGGCGGAACGGGGTATCGCCGGCCCAGGTCCAGCCCCAGGCGTAATGGTTATAGCTGGTGGGACTGCCAAGCTCGTCGATGGCTTTCAGGTTGTCTTCGAGCGATTCGGGAACGTTGTTGAAGAAGAGATTTTCGTTCACCGAGCCGGTCGGCCCGCCTTCGGAGCTGGCGCCGTTGTCGGAGAGCACCATGACCAGCGTGTTATCGAACTCGCCGATGCTCTTCAGGAAGTCGAGCAGGCGCCCGATGTGATGATCGGCGTGGGTGAGGAAGCCGGCGAAGACCTCCATCATGCGGGCGTAGAGTTTCTTTTCCTGCGGCGAGCAGTCCTTCCAGGGTTTGACGTCGGGATCGTGGCGGGAAAGCTCGGCGTCCTTGGGAACGATGCCGAGTTCCTTCTGCTTCGTGAAAACTTTGTCGCGATAAGCATCCCATCCGTCGTCGAACCTGCCCTTGTACTTGTCGGCCCACTCTTTCGGCACGTGGTGAGGCGCGTGCGCGGTGCCGGTGCAGAAGTAGAGGAAGAACGGCTTGTTGGGTGCCACTTGCTTGGAGTCGGCGATGAAGGCCGTCGCCTTGTCCGTCAGGTCTTCGGTGAGGTGGTAGCCCTCCTCGGGAGTCTTCGGTTGGTCGACGGATTGGTTGTTGAGAACCAGCTCCGGGTAATACTGATGCGTCTCGCCGCCGAGGAATCCGTAGAAGCGCTCGAAGCCGCGGCCGAGTGGCCAGCGATCATAGGGGCCGGCAGCAGATATCTGATCGGCGGGCGTGAGGTGCCACTTGCCGATGGCATATGTGTTGTAGCCGTGCTCGAGGAGGATTTCGGAGAGGAAGCCGTTTGCGAAGGGGATGTAGCCGTTCGAGCCGGGGTAGCCGGTCGAGCCTTCGGTGATGCACGCCATGGCGTTCGAGTGGTGATTGCGGCCGGTGAGGACGCAGGAACGGGTGGGCGAGCAGAGCGCGGTGGTGTGCATATTGTTGAAGCGGAGGCCATTCTTGGCCAGTTTGTCGAGGTTGGGCGTCTCGATGGGGCTGCCGAAACAGCCGAGTTGGCCATAGCCGACGTCATCGAGAATGATGAAGAGAACGTTCGGAGCGCCTTCCTTGGCACGCAGCGGCTCGGGCCATGCGGGTGTGGAGACGTCAAATGTGCGGCCAATCACGCCCGGGAACGCCGTTCCGGGCTTGTATTCGGTGAGTTTCGGCCCACTGCCTTTTCCCTTATTGTTCTTTGCCATTGCGATCCTCTCTCTTTTTCAAATGCGAGAAGGCAGACACGCTCGGTGTTTTCCGACTGATCGGCGCGCCACGGTCCTGGTTCGCAGTCGGAGACTTTCTTTCATGCTAGAGAGAGGCAGGGGAGCGGGAAACTGTCAAAATTGACAGTCGCGTTTGCATTCGCATCGGGGAGCATCGCGGAACGAGCAGAGCAGGGAAGCCAGGCCGGAGACATCGTACAGAGTGCGAGCGAGGCGGCATCCTCCCGCGTTTCGCCTCAACTTTTCGAGACGAAGGGCAAAAGAAAATTGACAACCGCATAACCGAGCAGAAAAACCGGGAAGCACAACCGGTCGAAAAAGCGGGAAAGACGCCAGCGGTCCGTGTCGCAAAAATGCAAAGAGATGGTTGATTGCACCAGGGTAAGGAATATCGTCACCAGGCCGATGAGGTTCACCATGTCGGTGAGAGTGACGCGGCCCGCCGGCGGCAGCAGCGTCACCACGAAAATATTGTTCCCGATCGCGGCAAAGAAGGCGCCAACTCCCAGGCCAAAACGAGGATCGACGAACGTTGGCTTGATGAAGAAAATCACCAGAGCGATCGCGACCGAGGCGAACAGCGCTTGAAACATTTTTGCGTATATCTCGCGGCCTCGCGGCTCGACGAACAAGGCGAAGAGGAAGCGGGAATAAACCTCGCCACTGGCCGACGGCGGCCTGTCCATTGGCCCGTAATTGTAAAGCTTGGTTCCGGTATAGGACTTCGTGATTTTCAGGCCCGTGCCGATCGCCCGGTTGCCGATCTTGATCCCGCTCCGTGACACCTGATAACTCATCACGCTCGCATCGTGAGAGACATCCTCGATGGCGACGAGCAAGGCCGCATCGCTGAAGGGAAAGCGTGCAGGATCGAACGCTTGCTCGATGCGCGCCCGCACGTTGTAACGTTCGTATCGCTCGCCGTCGACCGTTTCCGAGAACTCTTTCTGCCGGCTCAAGACTTCGCCGTTGACCACCCGAAACGTGGCTCCCGGATCGATCTGGTCACCTAACCAGCGGAACGAGATATCGAAATCCGTGTCCCATCGGCCTTCGCGCAGGGAAAAATCCCCGATGCGGTTGACGAGCACAGTGACGGCGACAGGCGTCGCCGCGAGGGGGGAGTCGGGAACGGGTGTCGCGGCGCTCGAGCCCATCATCTCGGAGGCGAACCACGCGTTACGCATCTCGTGCGTTTGCGTCTTGTATCTGTTCAGCCGGTTGACTCCGAGGATACCGATGACCGTATAGAACAGCAGAACCCCCGACGCCCAGAGCGCCACAAAAACGTATGCTTTACGGGAAATTGTCTCGTTGGGATTGGCGCGACCTGATTCTTCTGTGGTCACGGCAAAAAATGTGCTCCTCCAGCGGACCGGCCCAACGCGGTAAGCATTTCGATGGCGGCCGCCGTGCGGCGGTGGTTCTTGTAACGGACGAGCAATGGGTAACCGAGGAAAGCCGTCAGCAGGAAGAAGCCGGCGACGGTGATGAAAACATAATTGTGGCTGGCGGCTCGGGCGCCCAGGTACACGTTGAACAGAAGCACAGGGATACGGGCTGTGCCGCTGATCGCCGAGAACTCCAGCAAGCTCATCCCCGAAAAACCCGCGCCGTAGCACAGAGCGTCGGTTGGCCCCAGCGGAAACAGAAACAGAGAGAAGACGGCAAGCTTGCCATGGTTCCGTGACAACAGATGATCGACCATTTCCAGCCGGGAAGGTTTCAGGATTCGCGCCACGGCCGGCCTGCCCAAGGCACGGGCGAGGCAGAAGTTGAAAACAGAGCCGGCCATGATTCCCACGAAGGAATACGCGAGCGCATGCCAGGTTCCGAAGACGTAACCCGCCGCGAACGATAAGACCTCGCCCGGAAGGAAGAAAACCACCACCTGTAGAGCCTGCAAGGCGACACACCACAGAGGCCCGGCCAAGCCGTGCCCCCGCCAGGTGGCGAACAATCGCTCGATTTCATTCGCGTGCACAAACGCGCGCCCGCCCACATACCACGCCACTCCCCCCAGCAACAGAACCGCGAGCCCGAGCAAGACCAGATGTCTGGTCCGCACGTCGCTTGTTCTGAGCCTCGTCCAGGCCGCGGCAAGTATCTCTTTCATGAGGCGCGCACTCCGGCCGACTCGCCGTTCCTTGCGGGAACGGCGTGGCAGTCCTTGAACTCTTTTCCGCTGCCGCACGTGCAGGGATCGTTGCGCCCGGCCCGATGGGCGTCCTCTTCCGCGTACCACCGCATAATTTCCGCGGGAGCGCGGTCGCGCCGCAGAAGTTCGGCCATGATCTTCATGGGCCGATCGACGTGATTAAAAAATGCCTTGTAGCCCGCGCAGAGGTAGTTCAGCCCGCGCTCGCCGCCGGGCGTCAGTATGAATCGGTTCTTCGGGCATTCGCCGTGGCAGGCGAAATAGACTTCGCATTTCCGGCAGTAAAGCGGCAGCTCATCGCGTTTGTCGTTGCCGAACTTGCGCTGCCCGGGCGAATCGACCAGATGGGCAAGAGGATCCTTGAGGATGTTGCCCAGCCGGTATTCAGGCTCGACGAAATGGTCGCAGGAATAGAGATCGCCGTTATGCTCGAGGGCGAGCGCGTTACCGCAGGTCTCTGCGAAAATGCACATCGCCGCCGGCGCGCCGACCCACGACGCCAGTGCGGCGTCGAACATCTGCACGAAAACGCGGCCCACGTCACGTCGCACCCATTCCTCGAATATGGCG
>JAGWOX010000162.1 GCA_028877145.1 Acidobacteriota bacterium
CACGCGAAGGGGCAATCCGCGCCTGGTCGGCTCAGGCGGCGAAAATTCCTATCGCGCACACTGGCTTGTCGGCACGCTCGGCGAGGGCGCCGGAAACGAATCGGTTGCGTTCCAGCAGTACCGTGTGGGCCTCTACGCGCGTTCCGCGTTCGAGCCATCCGTCGTTTCCCTGCTGAAGCATCGGTTCCCGGAAGACGCGATGAGGCAACTGGCCTACGACCTGGCCGCCCTTGCCCGTCGCGAGCCGAAATACCTGGAGCCGGTCTTCTACTATCTGCTGCTGCACGGCAAGGTGGACGTCGGTCGGCGGATTCTCGAAACACACGCGATGAATTCGGTTGCGCGAAGACTCTTCGGCGAGCGGCTCGTGGCCTTTTCGCCCGCGCGAGACGGAGGACATGGGCATGTCCAACCCGGCGTCTGCCTAACCGGACCACTGTTCGTCCATTCGAGTCTGGCGCGAATCAACCGCGAACTTGCCGCGACGCTGCTCGAATCGCGAACTATCTGCGCTTGTCTTGAGCCGCACGGCTTCGCCACACGCCGCCACAGCGAGTTTGCCCGCTGGGAAACGCTTGAAATCGGCCTGATGCGCCGGTCGCCGGTGATGCAACTTACAATTCGTCATCACTGGCCGCCGAATTTTCGCCGGCCCCTGCAGGGGCGGCTCGCGGTCATTTTGCCTTGGGAATACGGCGCGGTGCCGCGGCGCTGGATCGAAGGGATCCGCCGCTCGGTGGACGAGGTTTGGGTGCCGTCCGCGTTTGTGCGGCGGGTTCTGGTCGAAGGAGGGGCGCCGGCCGAGCGGGTGCGTGTCGTTCCGAACGGCGTCGATACTTCCGTTTTCCGTCCCGAGGGCCCGCGCTCGAAGCTGGCCGGCGCGAAAGGGTTCGTTTTTCTCTTCGTCGGCGGGGCGATTCCGCGCAAGGGCGTCGATCTGCTTGCGAAAGCGTACTGCCGCGCGTTTTCCTCGCGCGATGACGTGACGCTCGTCGTAAAGGAGATCGGTTCCAGCACTTTTTATCGCCACATGTCGCTCGTCAAAGAGCTCCGGGGCGGGCGGCGCAACGGTCCGCATCTCGAAGTTCTCAGCGACGAAGTCGACGACGAATCGCTTGCGGCGCTCTATCGCGCGGCCGATGCTTTCGTGCTTCCGTATCGGGCCGAGGGATTTGCGATGCCGGTTGCCGAGGCGATGGCGTGCGGCAAGCCCGTCATCGTCACCGCCGCCGGTCCTGCACCGGAATTCGTTCCCGGCGAACTCGGCTACTGGGTGCCCGCGCGCCGGGTGCTTGTGCCCGAACCGGCCCCGCCGCTCGGCGCCCTTGCAGGCGATTTCACCTGGTTCGAGCCGGACGTCGACGCGCTGGCGGCGCGCCTGCGGGAGGTTTATGAGAACCGCGTCGAGGCCGCACGTCGCGGAGCGGCCGGGTCCGAACATATCCGTCACACACTCGCTTGGCAACGCATCGGCCGTCTCTATCTGGATCGCGTCGAGGCGCTCGTGAGCACCGGAGCGGGCGAAGAGACGGATGACGCGGCGTGCGCCGTTCGGGCCTCCACCGGAGAGGCCGGCGCGCTCGGAGGCCATATTTTCGAAACGGAGGCGCAATGACACTCGCACTCTCGATGATCGTGCGCAACGCTGCGGCCGATCTGGAACGTTGTATTGCAAGCGCGCGTAATGTGATCGACGAAATCGTTGTTGCCGATACGGGGTCGACAGACGGCACAGCGGGTCTGGCATGGCGTCTGGGAGCGCGTGTCCTGCTCACACCCTGGGAAGACGATTTCGCCCGCGCGCGCAATCGGGCTCTGGCCGAAGTCCGCTCCGACTGGGTTCTCGTCCTGGACGCCGACGAGCGCCTCGATTCCGAGGCCGGGAGCATTCTGCCGGCGCTCATTTCCGCCCCATTTGTTGCCGGCTACCAAGTCACCATTCGCAACTACACGCTTTCGATGGACGACCGCATCTGGGACCGGGTCGCGGTCCCGAACGATTTCCGGCTGCCCGAGGCGAATCCTTATCCTGCCTACGTCACTCACCAGAACGTGCGGCTGTTCCGCCGCGCGCCGGGAATCCATTTCGTCGGGCGGGTCCATGAGAGCGTTGGACCGCGCATCGTCGAATCCGGGGCGGGGCTGGGCGAAGGCGGTTTCCTCATCCATCATTTCGGCCTCGTCGCCGCAGAGGAAACCCGGCGCAAGAAAAATGAGTTGTATCGTGAGTTGGGCCGTCAAAAGGTTCGCGAGATGCCCGCAGACGCACAGGCGCAATTCGAGCTGGGCCTGGTCGAATTCGATAATTTTCACAACCATGAAGCCGCGCTCGCGTGTTTCGAGAAAGCTTGCATGCTGAACCCGCGGCTCGGCGTCGCATGGCTTTTCCTCTCGCTTGCGCAAGCGCGACTTGGCCGCCACGCCGATGCCCTGGCCTCTCTGGGTCGAGCCAAACGCCTCGGTTACGACACGCCGCTCGTCGCGGAAAGCGAAGGCGACGCACACTATTCTCTTGGGAATTTCGACGCGGCGCGCCTTGCCTATCGGGCGGCGCTGAAACTCGGGCCATCGACCGCGGTACTCGAAAGCAAACTCGGGCTCGCTGAAGTCCGGGCCGGCCGCCAGGCGACCGGCATTGAGCATCTCCGGCGCGCCGTCACCCGCGATCCCAGGCTCGGCGAGGTGCACGACCGGCTGGTCCAGGCACTCGTCTGGCTCGACCGGCCGGCAGACGCGGCCAGCGCAGCCGAGGCCAAACTCTCTGCTGTCGAACCCATCGTCTCCGATTACACTCGCGCCGCCAGTATCCGCGCGCATCTCGACGAAGCCGTGAAGGTACGGGCGATCCTACGCGCCGGTCTTGAACGTTTCCCCCGTTCCGAAAAGTTACAGTCGATCGCATCGGAATGGGGCGTTGTTTACCAGCCCGTTTCCGCGGCTTTAAAGTCCGCCACAGTGATGCCGATAGATTCTCTGGAACGAGAAGTTCCGTAAGCCGGTCGTGAGCGCCAAAAAGATCCCCGCCGGGCATCGCCCACGGGCAAAGGGCTCGGAACCGCGGACGGAACGTTAAAACGAGGGAAGGAGCATCCAGAAAATGTCTCTCAGCATTCTGAACAACATTCCGGCCCTTTCGGCGCAGAACGATTTGCAGTCGACGCAATCGAGCTTGCAGAACACGCTGTTGCAACTCGCTTCAGGCCAGCGAATCAATTCGGGCGCCGACGACGCCGCCGGCCTCGCCATCGCCAACGGGTTGCAGGCGAACGTCACCGCACTGAACCAATCGGCGATGAACGCCAACGATGGCATCGGCGCGCTGCAGGTGGCCGATGGCGGTCTCGGCCAGGTCACGAACCTGCTGAACCGCGCCGTCACCATCGCCACCGAGTCGGCCACCGGCACCGTCTCGAACAGCCAGAGAACGGCGCTCGATACCGAGTACACTTCGATCAAGAACGAAATCGACCAGATCGGCCAGAACACCACGTTCAACGGCACGTCGGTCTTCACATCGAGCACCACATCGATCTTCATGAGCGATGCGGTGGCCAACAGCGTCATTGGCGTCAGCGTCGGTACGCTCAGCTCGAGCGGCCTGTCACTTTCCGGCACCGACCTGACGACGGCCTCCAACGCGCAGACCGCCCTGACCGCCATCGACAGCGCCATCAGCACGGTGGCCGATACTCGCGGCACGATCGGCGCGTCGGTCAACCGGTTGCAGGCCGCCGCGAACGTCATCAGCGTACAGGTGCAGAACCTGACGGCGGCCCAGGACGCGATCCAGGGCGCCAACATCGCCACCGAGGTCACCAACCTGTCGAAGTTCAGCATCCTGAACCAGACCGGTATCGCCGCTCTGGCCCAGGCCAACTCGCAGCAGCAGAACATCCTCCAGCTGCTGCACTAATCGGAAAGCCCCGGAGCCGGCCGATCGATGCCGGGGACCGGAGCCGGGGCATCTTCCGATTGGAGCGGGGAAGCATGAAAGGCCAGAAACCAGGATCAGAATCAATCGCCGGGCCGGCGCGGGGAGCACAACTACCCCGCGCCGGCTTTGGCGCGTTTGCAGCAGGGAAGCCAGCGCGCATTGCGCAGGGCTTCAGGGCGGCGCAGTCTTGAAAGACGAATGTTCAACGGTGAAACAGAGGAGCGCAGATGAGTTCCGTTTCCTTCAATACGTCCTCGGCGACAACCCCCATCTCCACGAGCGCGGGCGCCGGTTTCAACGTTCAGCAGATGGTCCAGGCGGCGATCGCCGCTGATTCCGGTCCGCTCTACCAAATGGAGCAGGAACAGACCACTCTGCAGGGCCAGACCGCCGCGCTCAATCAGCTCCAGACGGAACTGGAGGCCCTGCAGACCGCCGCGCAGGCTCTCAGCGATCCGACCGGAGCGATTTACGCGCAAACCACCACCTCATCGGACCTCAGCATTCTGACCGCGACGGCCGCGAACGGCGCCACGACCGGCAATCACACCATTACGGTCAATTCTCTCGCCACCACTTCGTCCGCCTATTCCTCGGAATTCGCCTCCTCCTCGACGGCTCTTCCGACCGGGAGCTTCAACATTCAAGTCGGTTCAGGCGCGGCAACCACCATTACGGTGGACAGCACCAACAACACGCTTTCCGGGATCGCTTCGACCATCAACGGCCTGAACCTTGGCGTGACGGCGAACTTCGTCACCGACGCCAACGGCTCCCGCCTGACGCTGGTCAGCAACACGAGCGGCGCGGCCGGCAACATCACGATTTCGAACGACACCGTCGGCCTCGGCTTCACGCAGAGCGCCGGGACGAACGCCTCGCTCACGGTGGACGGCGTGCCGATCTCCTCCAGCTCGAACATGGTGAGCGGAGTGATTTCTGGCGTGACGCTGAACCTGCTCTCCGCCTCGCCGGGAACGAGCGTAAGTCTGGCGGTCGCTCCTGATAACACGCAGATCACCAACGCGATCAACAATTTCGTTTCCGCTTACAACACGCTCATTTCCGACGTGAACTCACAGTTCACCGTCAACCCCACCACGCAGCAGGCCGGAGTGCTGGCCTCGGACAGCTCAGTGGGCATGCTCCAGGAGCAGTTGCTCACTATGGTGAACGCCTCGACCACGGGCAACAACGGGATCGTCAATCTGAGCGCGCTGGGCATCAACATGCAGAACGACGGCACGCTCCAGGTCGATTCGACGACGCTCAACCAGAACCTCTCCACAAACATCGCCGCCGTCCAGAATTTTTTCCAGAACTCGTCCAATACCGGCTTTGCGCAAACCCTGAACACCTCGCTCACCCAAATGGCCGATCCCGTGACGGGCCTGCTGGGCGTCGATCTGAACGGCATCGCGCAGACGCAGACCGACCTTGCCAGCCAGATCTCCGATTTCCAGGCCTATCTCGCTACCGAGCAGCAATCGCTGACCCAGCAGTACAGCCAGGTCGACACGGTACTGCAGCAGCTTCCACTCTTGCAGTCCCAAATCGCCCAGCAATTGGCGGGCGCATGATGACGCAGCAAGGCATTGCCAACCATTACCAGCGTCAGCGCGCCCGCGGGGCAAGCCCCGTGTGCCTCGTGGTGCTCCTCTACGACGCCGCCATCGAATCGCTCCGGCGAGCCGGTCTGGCCGCCGAAAGCGGCCGCATCGAGCAGCGCGTGGCCGCCTCCAATCACGTCGTTCTGGTCATCAACGAACTCTCGCGCAGTCTCGATCACAAGCGCGGCGGAGAGATCGCCCGCAACCTGGACCAGTTCTACGCAGTCGCGCGGGCGCGGCTCATGGAAGCCAACCTCCGGGCGGACCCACATATTTTCGAGGAACTTGTCGGCATGTTCTGTTCGCTCCGCGAGGCCTGGCAGCAGGTGGAAATCAAAACCGCCGCCCCGGTCAATGCCGCGAATACAAACGGCGCCACTCTCTCCTCGGACTGCGAAAGCTCATCCGCCGGCTGGAGCGCCTGATGGCCGGCAGGCTGCTCGAGCAGATCGGCCGAGCCAGCGAGACGATCACCGGCGCTCTGCGGGAGGCCAACGAACCCGCTTTCCTGACGACGACACTCGATCCGGACCTTGTCAAACGACTGCAGGCCGCCGTCACGGCTGTCGATCGCGCCTTGGCTGAAGCCTCCGCCGAAGAGCGCAGCGAAGCGTGCCTGCATCCCGCTTACGCTGAATATAAGGACCGACTAGTGCAGCTCCATAATGCGCTCTCGCTATGGCAGAACCGGCTGCTGGCACGCCGCGCGGAGCTCGACAAGAAAACCGAGCGAGTCAGCGCGGCACGCCGCTGGGCTGAAGCCTACAACAGCACGCACTAGCTCTACACTGGCGGCGGGAACTGGCTTCGGAGTTTAGGCGACCGGCTATTCAGGCCCTCAGCGGCTGAAGCCGCTGGGGCTTGGCTTCCCTTACGGCACGGCTGAAGCCGTGCCCTTACGAAAACCATCTCTGCCGCGCTAGGTCCGGGCGTTTCAGGCCAGGTAACTGAACAGGTTTGGATTGTTCAGGACTTTACCGGTGGCAGCGAGCACGGCCTGGTTCTGCATCTCCGCCTGGCTTAAGTTCGTCGCCGCCTTGGCCGGATCGACGGCAATGAGGTTGTTCTGTTGCTGGCTCAACTGCACGTTTTCGCGGTTGAGGAATGTGGTGGCCGAAGACATCTGGTTCAGCCCGTTGCCATAGAAGACTCGCTGCTGATTCAGCTCCTGGAACGCGTTTTGCACCGCCGTATTCGCCGCATCGATGCCCGTGCCGGTTTGCAGCGCGGTGATGAGCTGCTGGAGAGATCCGAAGACGTCGCCGCTCGGGTTCGAGAAGATCTGGCTGCCCGGCAGGTTCAGTTGCATCGTCTGGCCGTTCAGGATCTCGAGCGAATTCGTGTTCGTGTTTCCCTGATAGGTGATGAATCCGGCGACGTTGGCGTAAGGAACGATATTCACCGCCGTCCCGCTGAACAGATACTCGCCCTGATACGACGTGTTAGCGAGACCGACCATCTCGTTCTGGATACCCTGCAACTGATCGGCGATGGCCTGGCGGTCGGAAGCGGTCAGGGTGCCGTTCGCACCCTCGGTACCGAGCGAAATGGCTTTCGTCATCAGCTCCACGGCCGAGCTGAGGGTGGAATCCGCGGTCTGAAACATGCCCTGCAGGCTGTCGATGTTTCGTTGAAACGTGTCGTTCTGTCCGGCCTGCGTCTGGTTGAGGATGAGCGCGGCCGTGGCCGCGGGATTGTCGCTCGGGGCATTCACCGAGCGCCCGCTGGAGAGCTGCTGAATAGCGGTATTCTGCTGCGAGAGCGAGACCTCGATTGCGTTCAGCAGGTCCGGCGCGAGATTGGGATCGACGCGAAGTGCCACGTGTTAATCCTTTCCGAGCTGTACCGCGCTCTGCGTAAGATCGGAGATGATGGTGATCACGCGCGCCATGGCGTCGTAGGCCTGCTGATACTGAATCAGGTCCGCGGCTTCCTGGTCGAGTGAAACGCCGGACACGGCCCCCCGCTGATTTTCGAGCTGCTGCAGCACCAGTTGATTGGCCGATTGCTCGGTCTGGGCGTTCGACACCGTGCTCCCGATCTGAAAAACCATTCCCGAATAGTAGGAAGCCGGCGTCTGGCCGGCGACGACCGTCTGGTTGGCAATCGCGGCCATGGCGCTGGCGTTTCCGTTGCTCCCCGTTGTGCCGTCAGAGCTGGCCGCAACAAGAGCGGGATCGGTGATCGCCACCTGGAGCGCGGCCGCCGCGCCAGCGCCTCCCGCGGGCGGCGGAACGAAAAAGTTTCCTCCGGCGTTTCCATTCAGATCGTAACCTGCCGCGCTCTGTGCGTTCACCGCGTTGGCGATGCCCGCGGCGAGAGTGTCCAGACCGGCGAGGGTGGCCGGTATCTGCTGATCGCGTGCTTGTAATTCGCCGGCGATCTGGCCGGAAGAAATGTTCGAGGTGACGTCGGTGCCTTGCGAAAAGATGCGGGTCAGGCCCGTCGTCGGATCGGTCCCGGTGGCCAGGGAGAAGCTCTGATTGCCGACGACGAGAGGTGCGCCGCTGGTCGTCGTCACCGTGAGGCTGTTCTCTCCGCTACTCACATAGCTCACGTCGATCAAGCCGGAACGCTGCTGAATCAACGGGTCGCGCTGATCCACCAGGCCGCTCGCATCCTGGCCCGCGCCGGACATCGCCGCCACCTGCCCGTTGAACTGCGCGATCTGCGTCGTCAGTTGATTCACCTGCTTGACGTCCTGCTGAACGGAAAGGTCCAGGTTCGTTTGCTGGCTGGTGAGGCCGCTGGAAATCTGGTGGAAGGCGTCGGCCAGGTTCTGGGCCGCGGTGATCACGTTCTGCCGGTAATTCAGATTGGTGGGATCGGAGGCCAGCTGTTGCCACGCGTTGAAAAAAGCGGCCATCGGTGTTTGCAAGCCCGCTCCGGACGCCTCGTTGAAGAGCGCCTGCATCTGCTGCATCGAATTGACGAAGCTATTGAGCTGACCGCTCTGCTGGCTTTCCTGATCGATGCGTATCTGCAGGATGTTGTCGCGAATGCTCTGCGTCTGACCGAGGGAGACGCCGGTGCCGATTTGTAGCGAGCCGTAGTTCAGCGGAGGGTTTTCCTGGAACACCGGCACTTCGCGCGCGTAACCGGGTGTGTTCGCGTTCGCGACGTTATTCGTGGTGACGGCCACGGCTCCCTGATCGGCCGAAAGCGCCTGCAAGGCGATCGATAGGGACCCTGAAAGGCTTCCCACGGGTCAGCTCCGCCCTCCGGCCGGGGCTCCTACCAGGCGCGGATCCGTGTACGTTGGCGCCGCCGACCGCAGAAAATTCAGCATCGCTTCGAGCGTCCGGCGCGACCGCCGCACCAGCGCCGCGTGCCTCTGGTTCAACTGCCGCACCTCCGCTTGCGCGTTGGCCACACGCTCGATCAGCGCGTCGATTTCGCCACCCTCGCCATGCGCTGCGATCCCAGCGGCCCACTTGCGCTGCAACGTGTCGAGTCCGCGGTCAAGCGAGCGGATCTCGCCGCACAGCCGTTCCTGGTTGCCCACCGACTGGTGGATCATTTCGATGTCCAGCCGCACGAGCGCATCGGTGGAAGAGCGAAGAGCGGCGGCCAGTTCCACCAGTAACGCCAACCTTCGCTCAAGCAATTCACTTTGTTGTTCTTTTCGCACCGTCAGGCCATTTCATCCAGTTCGTGTGGCTCGGCCGCCGCGATCGGTT
>JAGWOX010000163.1 GCA_028877145.1 Acidobacteriota bacterium
GAGGGAACGCGAGAGCCCGCACCAGGACCCGGTCTTGCGGGCGATTTGAAACAGAGGTGCGAGGGTGGGGTTGATCGCTCCGTAGTACGAGTTGTATTCGTCGGTGGCTGCCCGAGGAAGGCCGGAACTCTGCTGCAGGTTCCAACGCGAAAGTCCATCGTCGTGCATGGTGAGAATGGCGTGGTCGCAGTCCATCTGCCGCGCCGTGAGGCGGAGGAATTCCTTCCACCGTTCGGGGTACGCGGCAGACTCGTAAAAAGCGCCTACCAGATTGATAACGGACTGCGTGTCGCGAATCATTTTGTACCTTCCCTGGAAACCAGCGCCCGAATATCTCCCATCTGGGAGATGCCCGCAAGCGTGACTTCCCCTAGCCTGTGCAGCAGTTGTCGATTCAAGCAGCAGCCAAGGCGTTGAGAGAGGGATTATCGATGGGCGCAAAAACAAGAATCTTAGGAGTACTCACAGTACTTGCAGCTATCATCACGGCCGGGTGCAGCAGCGGAAAATCCACTCCCGCGGTCGCTGTGGCGATTTCGCCCAGCGCCGCACGGACGATTGACGCCGGGCAACAGGTGCCCATGACAGCCACGGTGTCGAACGACTCGTTGAGCAAGGGAGTGTCGTGGAGCGTTTCCGGCGCATCCTGCACAGGCACGTCCTGCGGGAGTCTGTCCAATGTCAGCTCCACGAGCGCAACCTATGTCGCGCCGTCGTCCATTTCCAACAATCTCGCGGTCAACGTGACCGCGACATCGGTCGCCGACTCGACCAAGACCGCTTCGGTGAGCATCACCGACACGCCTCCGCCTTCGATTTCCACCTCTTCACTGCCTGCCGCAACCGTCGGCACCGCGTATTCGGCGACGCTCGCCGCTGCCGGAGGCGCCGGCACGCTGACCTGGAGCGTCAGCGCGGGCACGCTTCCGACCGGCCTGAGCCTCAATGCCGGAACGGGCGCGATCTCCGGAACGCCCACCATTGTGGCCATTTCCACCTTCACCGTGGAGGTGACCGACTCGGGAAGCCCGGCCATGACCGCAACGCGGCAGCTCAGTCTGACGGTGAATCCCGCCCCGCTCGCGATCATGTCCACATCGCTGCCGAACGCCACCGTGAACAGCAGCTACAGCACAACGCTGCAAGCCACCGGAGGCACAACGCCCTACACGTGGAGCGTGACAACCGGCAGTCTCCCGGCCGGTCTGGCGCTGAACGCGTCCACCGGGGCGATCACCGGCATACCGACGGCCTCCGGCACTTCCACATTCAAGGTGACAGTGACGGACTCGACCACGCCCACCGCCATGACCGCGGTTCAGCAGTTCAGTATTCTCGTGAATGCGACGCTCTCGATCACCACGTCCTCCCTGCCGAACGGCACCGTGGGCACCAATTACAGCCAGACCTTGCAATCGAGCGGCGGCACTTCTCCCGTCACCTGGAGTGTGACGGTCGGATCGCTGCCTGCCGGACTCACACTCGACGGCGCGACCGGCGTCATTTCCGGTACGCCTACCGCATCGGGAACATCGAGCTTCACCGTCCAGGCGTCCGATTCCAGCTCCCCGACGCAAACGGCTACGCAGGCGTTGAGCATCACCGTCACCGTCGCGCCGCTGACGATCACCACAACCAGCATGTCCAGCGGAACCGTTGGCGTCAGCTACAGCACCACGCTGCAATCGAGCGGCGGCACG
Source organism: Acidobacteriota bacterium (assembly GCA_028877145.1). Classification (GTDB taxonomy): domain Bacteria; phylum Acidobacteriota; class Terriglobia; order Acidiferrales; family UBA7541; genus JAKASX01. Next base: position 1,701 of record JAGWOX010000163.1, read on the forward strand.
CCTCCCGTATCCTGGAGCGTGACGGTGGGATCGCTGCCTGCCGGACTCTCGCTCGCCGCGTCGACCGGCGCCATTACCGGCTCACCGACGACCGCGGGCACTTCCAGCTTCACCGTGACGGCGACCGATTCCACCACCCCCACGGCACAAACGGCCACGCAGGCGCTGAGCATCACGATCAACAACTCGGGCGTGAATGACGCCGAGTTGAACGGCCAGTACGCCTTCCTGCTCAGCGGCTACGACGCGAGCGGACCGGTCCAGATCGTCGGAAGCTTCACCGCCGACGGCTCCGGCAATCTCACCAGCGGCCTCGAAGACATCAACCAAACCAGCGGCGTCAAGACCAACCAGTCCTTCACGGGAGGCTACGCCATCGGCGCCGATAACCGTGGCACCCTCTCGATGGGCTCGTCGACGTTCCAATTCTCTATCGGGTCGATTTCTTCCGGTGTCGGCACCAAGGGACACATCGTCGAATTCGACGCTACCGGAACGAACGTTGTCGGCGTCATCGAGAAGCAGGACCCGACAGCCTTCTCTCTCTCTGCCGCGGCCGGGAACTACGCGTTCGGCTTCACGGGAATCAGCTCTTCGGTGAACGGCGCGCGCTTGGCCTTGGCGGGCCGATTCGCCGTCAGCTCCACGGGATCCATCTCGAACGGTGAGCTGGATGCCGACGATGCCGGAACGCCGTCCAACTTCACCTCGGTCGCCGGAACGGTCACCCTGGCATCGAGCGGACGCGGAACCACCACGTTTACCGTCAACAGCAGCACCATCAATACGGTGTTCTACGTCGTCTCCGCCAACGAGGCCCTCTACATCGGCATCGATCCGATCAGCGCCGGAAATGGCGTCTACAGCGGATCGGCGCTCAAGCAGAGCACCAGTTCTTTCTCGAACAGTTCGCTCAACGGCGTCAGCGTGATTTCCGTCCAGGCCGAAACGATCACCTCCGGCACGACTGACGTGCAGGTGGGTCTGCTGACAACCGACGGCGCGGGCTCTTTCACGCTTGCGACCGACGAGAACAACGCCGGTGTCGTCAGCCCGAATTCGGCCACCGGCACCTACAGCGTGGCGTCGAACGGCCGCGTGACGACAACGGGCGGAAAACATCCCGCGGTGATTTACCTGGTGGCGGCGAACCAGGGCTTCCTCGTGGGAACCGACCAGAGCGTCACGGCCGGTTCGTTCGAGGCACAGGCTGCCGGCCCGTTCTCGAACAGTTCGTTCTCCGGCAACTACATCCTCGGAGACGTGTCGCCGGTGACGAGCGCTTCCTCGCTCACCACCGGCGTGGCCACATCCGATGGCAACGGGAACATCAGCGGAGACACAGACCAGAACCAGACCGGCACGCTGACGGCCGGCCAGACGTTCACTGCAACCTACTCGGCCGCGTCGAACGGGCGAGTGACGGTGACGAGTGGCACGGACACGGACGTCTTCTACCTCGTGTCCGGCTCAAAGGCGGTGATGATCTCAACCAAGGCCACGAATGTCGCATCGACCATCACCGTGATCGAGAAATGATCTAGCCGCAAAATGACCCAATCTCCGCGGACTTGCGGTGGAGGCGAGGACTCGCCTTCACCGTGGGTCCGTCGGAATCCCGCGAAAATTCAAACGACGACAGGGAGCGGGAGTTCCTAGCTCCCGCCTCACACCGATTACAACGTCTTCCACCTCCCGCACACAGTGACCCGTACGTTCTTCCCGGAGCGTGTCTTCGAAACAGGCGCGGGCCCTGCCGCGACCTGAAGAAGACCAAGGTAGGTGTCGTCCTGAGCGGAGCTCTTTGCGACGAACGAAGTGAGCCCCGACGCATTGTGTCGGGAAGGATCCCCTCCCCACGTAGGCCAACGCAATGGCCGCCCCCGTGAGCGGGTAACGGGTAGGGCAAAAACTGGGTTTAAACCACGACAGATTCGCGGTATTCGCCGAAAACGCGGCGCAGCGCGTCGGAGATTTCGCCCACGGTAGCGTAGGCTTCGACGGCGGCAAGGATGGCGGGCAGCAGATTCTCTTCTCCGCGAGCGCGCCGTTCGATTTCCTCGATAGCGCTGCGAGCGGCCTCCGAGTTTCGCCGCGCCCGCAGTGCCCGCACGCGCTCCACTTGCGCCGCCTCGATCGCCGGATCGATGCGCAGCAGCGGAATGGGCCGCTGCTCGTCGGAAGTGTAGCGGTTCACGCCAACCACCACGCGCTGGTTGCGCTCCACCGCAATCTGATATTCGTATGCCGCGCGCTGGATTTCCGCCTGCACGTACCCGGTCTCGATCGCGCGCAGCATTCCGCCCATCGCGTCGATCTTCCCGATGTACTCCTCGGCGCGCGATTCGATTTCGTCCGTGAGCGCTTCGATCGCCCAGGCGCCGCCGGCGGGATCGACCGTATTTGCGACGCCGCTCTCGGCCGCCAGAATCTGCTGCGTGCGCAGCGCGAGCAACGCGGACTGCTCGGTGGGGAGCGCGAGCGCCTCGTCGAGCGCGTTGCAATGCAGCGACTGGCAGCCGCCGAGCACCGCCGCGAGCGCCTCGATCGCCACGCGCACGATATTGTTTTCCGGTTGCTGCGCCGTCAGCGCGCTCCCGGCCGTCTGCGAGTGGAAGCGCAGCATCATGGCCCGTGGATTTTTCGCGCCAAACCGTTCGCGCATGATGCGCGCCCACAGCCGTCGCGCCGCGCGGAATTTCGCGACTTCCTCGAGCAGATCCGTCTGCGCGACAAAGAAGAACGAAAGCCGCGGCCCGAATTCGTCCACCGCGAGCCCCGCCTTGCGCGCCGCTTCAACGTACGCGATCGCGTTCGCCAGCGTAAAGGCGACTTCCTGCACTGCTGTCGCGCCTGCTTCGCGGATGTGGTATCCGGAAATCGAGATCGTGTTCCATTCCGGCAGCTCGGCCCGGCACCAGGCGAATGTGTCAGTCACCAGCCGCAGCGCCGGCCGCGCCGGATAGATATACGTGCCGCGGGCGACGTACTCCTTCAGGATATCGTTCTGAATCGTGCCCGAAAGCCGGCGAAGATCGGCTCCCTGTTTCTTCGCCACGGCGACGTACAGCGCCAAAAGAATCGCCGCCGTCGCGTTGATCGTCATCGACGTCGAAATCCTCTCGAGCGGAATCGATTCGAACAGCGTCTCCATGTCCTCGAGCGAATCGATCGCCACGCCGACCTTGCCCACCTCGCCCCGCGCGAGCACATTGTCGGAATCGAGCCCGATTTGCGTCGGCAAATCGAAGGCGACCGAAAGCCCCGTTTGCCCCTGTTCGAGCAGGTACCGGTAGCGGCGATTCGATTCCGCGGCCGTACCAAAGCCCGCGTACTGCCGCATCGTCCACAGCCGTCCGCGATACATCGTCGGATGAATGCCGCGCGTATAGGGGAATTCGCCGGGGAAATCGGGCGCTTCGCCGCCCGGCCACGCGCCCGGATCGTCCGGGGCGTAGGCGCATTCGAGCGGCAGCCCGGAAAGCGTGGCCGTCGTCTGCTCCGCCGCCTTCTCTTTTTCCTTTGTCGTTCGCTCAGCCATCGCTATCCCGAAAACATCCGCCGCCAATAAAGTCCGCCCACCGTAGCACAGCCTTCAGGCTGTGCCCTTGCATCAGTGGCCACTAAACCGGCGCGCTGGCCATTTTTCGTAAGGCCGCGGCTGACACCTTACGGAAATTCCCGCTTTGTGTGTCGTGGCTTTAGCCGCGACATCAAGCTCACAAAACCAAAGGCGCTTTAGCCCCTGGCTCCTTAATCCATCCTGCCTACCGCACTCGCCGCGAATCGCGAAACGCGCCGAGGCCGAAACCCGCCATCATCACCGCATAGCCAATGCCGAGCCACGAAATCCATCGCATGCCCGGGTGATGCCACTCCCGCATCGCCGCCAAGCCGCCAAAAGCCCCGAAACAGAGGAAGAGCGCGCCAGTCGCCTCGTGAAATAACTGGCGCAGAGCGCGCCACAGCAGCCGCAGGATGCCCATCAACAGTGATTGTAGTACACCTTGCCTCTCCGGCCGCACCCGCTGGCCACTTGTGTCGTTTCCCGTCACGCCCTACAATTCACCTTTGAGCGTCTCGCTCGCTTGGGGAGGTGAGCCGGTGCAACTTGACGATCACCTGAAGCAACTACTGCGGGAGTTGGGCCAGGCGATCAACGATTCCATCTCGGACTCAGATCGTATCCTCGAGGCGATAGCCAATGTACGCGCCGCCGGATACGACGTCGTCCTGAAGCTCGACGCCACCGTCGGCCTCTCGCGCCGCGATTCGAAACCGGCACGGCTCAGCTTCGGCGACCGCCGCTTCCTCGAATCGCTGCGGATCCGCGTTGACGACGAGACGATCGACGACGACGAATTTTCCCCACGATTCGAGTTCACTCAGCAGGACATAAAGTTCTTGAAGTCGCTCAAGATTTCCCTTGAGGATCTCCCCTGACCTCCGCCGCCAGCCCTTGACGCCCGCTGTGGCGCGGGCACTCCTGCCCGCGCGCTTGTGTCCCAATGCCGCCCCAAGCTTCCCATCGCAAGCAAGTGTTGAGAGAAACAACCCCCACTCGTCTCGCCCTACCGGCGTGCTCTCGCCCCACAGGCACAATCGCCTGAGCCGCCCCCCGTGGCACAGGCTTCAGCCTGTGCGCACGCGTCCTATTGCTGCTCCGTCGACCGATTCATCCTCGAAATTTGCTGAATTGCCCCAGGCATTCCGACCGCGCGGGCAAGAGTGCCCGCGCCACGTTGAGGGGAAAGAGAAATGATGCGCCGCCCCGCCGTAGCCGGCCGCTTCTACCCAGCCGACGCCGAAACTCTCGAACAATCCATCGAACTCTGCCTGGGAAAGCCGCAAGAAAGGCCGCTCGAACCCGCGATCGGTTGCATGGTTCCCCACGCCGGCTACCCGTATTCCGGCCTGGTCGCCGGCTCCGTCTATCGCCGCCTCAATCCGCCCTCCCGCTTCATCCTGATCGGCCCGCGTCACTATCCCGCGGGCCAGGCGATGGCGATCCTCTCGCGAGGAGCGTGGCTGACGCCCTTCGGCCCGGTTCCGCTCGACGTCTCGCTGGCGGAGGAATTGAAGCACGCCTGTCCGCTCCTGCGCGAAGACCTGGTGGCGCACGAGCGCGAGCACGCCTTGGAGGTCCAGCTCCCCTTCTTGCAGCACATCGCTGGCGAATTCACATTTGTTCCGATAGCGCTGGGCACCGCCGTGCTCGCCGCGCTCGAGGAACTCGGCGAAGCGATCGCGCGCGTGGTGAAAGCCGAGAGCAAGCCGGTGCTGATCGTCGCCAGCTCCGACATGAACCACTACGAAAGCGACCGGCTGACCCGCGCCAAGGACGAGCGCGCCATCGAAAAAATCCTCGATCTCGATCCCCGCGGCCTCTTCGACGCCGTGCGCGAGCACGACATCTCCATGTGCGGTTTCGCCGCCGCCGTCACCATGCTAGTCGCCGCCCGCCGCCTGGGAGCCACCACCGCCGACCTCGTCGGCTACGCCACCAGCGGCGACGTCACCGGCGACCGCGAAGCCGTAGTCGGCTACGCCGGCATCGTGATTCGCTGAGCCCGCTTTCCTTCCCTCGAAACTCTGAAGTGACCCGCCAGCAATTATGGTGTGCTGCACGGAGTCTCCCGGGACCGCCCTTTCGAAAAATTCAAAAAACACTTGACAAGCGGACTCAACTGAGAGCAAGAATCGCGCACCTTATGTTAGCTAATGGGTAATCCAGAAATGGGTACCCGCTTTCGGCCCACGCTCCGAGGGCACAGGCAGTGAATTGTGCAGTCGGAGCTAGAAAGCTGGAGGTGTGTCCATGAACGGTCGTGTAGTGGTTATGCGTTTCGTTACGGCGGGTCGCGGCGCGGCTTCGGTCCAAAACGTAGCCAAGCGGCGCGCGCAAGACAAATACTATTCACTCAGGCGCTGACGAACGCCTCGGCCTGCCTACCTCTTCACCAATTCCCAGATTTGGGGTGCCGACATGTTCGCTCAATTTACGGCCCGCGCCCGCGGCGATGCGAGATGGCTTCGTCGCTCCGGAATTCTTCTAGCTTTCGCCGCACTTCTTGTTGTTCCCAACTGCAAGGCCCAACTCCCGCAAGCCGGCGACACGACCTCGCCTCCCACACCGGGCGTGGGGCACGACTATATTCACGCGCCGGAAGAGACCGTGAACCCGGCCAACGGCTCGGTCAGCATACGGATTCCCGTTCGTGTCCCGCAGGGCCGGGAACTGACATTGCCGCTTTACATCGCCTATGACTCCAACGGTGCGTTTTACTACGGCCAGTCTCCCGGAAACCAGCAACCCCACTACGCTACGACGACAAACGTACCTTTCTCCCTGGGGGGCTGGAGCTACACTTTCCCGATGTTGACGTATCAGCTTGTAACGTGGACCCAGCAATACAAGTCTGGGAAAAACTATACGTGCACCGGCTCAATGAACTACGTCTTCCAGGATCCCACGGGCAATCGCCATAGTCTGCCATTGACGGTAGCGGCGACATCCGGGCCCGGGGGTGCGGACTGTGGGGGTAACAACGCCACGCAGGGGAGCGAGGGGCCGATTCTTGCCATAAGCGGACTCCCATCATGGGGATGGGGGACATACCCAACAGCCACGGTGACAAACGGCAATGGGACCGTATACTCTTTCCCCGGCGGTCTTGAAACCTTACCCACTAGCGTCACAGACCGCAATGGAAACACGATCTCGATTTCCAGCACCTCAAGCTCGGCCACCCTCACCGATACCGTCGGCCGAACCGCTGTAAGCGTGCCCACCTTCGGCGCCAGTACAGACAATATCAGTGTCGCGGGTCTCGGCGCACCATATGCCGTTTCATGGACGAGCGCCTCGGCGAACTTCACAATCGGCACGGTCAACCTCAATCCCTCTACCTACCAGGACTGCCCTACGTCGATGAGTGCAAGCGCCAGCGTGGTGTCACAAGTCGCCCTCCCCAACGGGCAAAAGTACACGTTCAGCTACGATCCAACCTACGGAATGCTGAAGCAGATCACCTACCCCTCAGGTGGTTCGGTCAGGTACCAGTGGGGCCTGAATACGCAATCGGAGGCCGGCGGCTGGACAGCCTCAACCGGGTCGGAGTGGTACTGCTCCTATGACTTCCCAGCGGTCACAGACCGTTGGGTGAATGATGGTACGAAGGACATCCTCCACCAACAATTTTCATACTCCACCACTTGGAACGGAAGCACGGGGCAGTGGACGACCAAGAAGACAATAGTCACGACCTACGACCTCATCCGCAACACCAGTTTCCAGACTATCTACACTTACACACCCGTCCCTTCACCATCTGTGCCTAATCCAACTGGAGGTGCGGAGGGTTGCGGGATCACGTGCGCGATTCCGGTCGAGGCATCGATTGAGTACTACGGCACGGATGGCAAGCTGCTCAAGACTGTTGCGAAGACGTGGTGTAACAATGATCCGCGAGAACTATGTAGCGTGCAGACAACCCTGGATAACGGCGACAC
>JAGWOX010000164.1 GCA_028877145.1 Acidobacteriota bacterium
TTCCCCCACTTCCTTTCGATCGCGTGGATTTACCGGAAGGATTACGAGCGCGCGGGCATCAAGATGATTTCCGTGAACGACCCGGAAGGCGCGGCCACGTTTGGCCAGATCATGTGGACGGCGGCCCTGCTGGTTCCCGTAAGCCTGCTGCCGGCGGTAACCGGCCTTGCCGGGATTCACTATTTCTTCGAGGCGCTGCTGCTCGGCATGCTGCTGGTGCAGGTGTGCGTGTGGGCGGCACGAACGAAATCGAATCAGCGGGCGAAATGGCTGATGCACGCGACCGCGTTGTATCTGCCGCTGCTGCTGGCGCTGATGACGCTGAACAAGATTCGTTAGAAGAGATTGCAAGTCCACTGCGACGGACTTCAGGGGCTGGAGCCCCGACCCCGAAGACGGGAGGTATTGCGCTGAGGGGCATGGCCAGAGAGCGAGTATTGGCGAGGCCCGAATATCAAGATGAGAACAACGGTCACCACGCGAGGTGCTAAATGCGCCGAGGGCTCCGCGACTTGTAGGGGTCACTCCGGCCGAAATCTGTTCCGCCATTGGCGTGACGAGAGGCACCAGGCACACGAGGATATTCGCGGAGAGAACCGGAGCAATCTTCCACGGCTCCGGAATCTGATACTCGGCGATCCAAGCCCCGATGCTCTCCTCGCGATCGCTTTGGGTACGAGTATCAACAGGCGTCGCGGGGGTATGCTGATGGGCTTTACGCTCGAAGCGGAGAATGGTCTCGCGTTGCTCGGGGGCAAGGGCGTGGCGGGCCGCGCAGGAGACTTTCCTGTTCGACCGGAGGGCGCGCTCGTTGACACGCAGTCGCGAGGGGTGCTTTACGAGGAAGGAGCGCTGCGGTTGGAGGACGTTTGACCTGCCTCGCGGCTCGTTGAAGCGACACTTTGAGATTGCGCTGAGGACGCGAGGCGCGCCGGTTCGAGCAATTGGACGACGATAATTGCAGCCGCAGCGAGAAAAACCACCAGCATCGCCACCCACATCAGCATGGCCGCGGCTATCTGATCTTCGAGCGGCGAAATGCCGAAAGTCCGTGGAGCCGACAGATACTGCGGATACACCACGTGGCCGCAAAAGGCGAGATAGGCCGTTAGAACCGACACCGGCATATCGGAGCCAAGCAGATAGATGGGGATGGTCCAGCCCGGCCATTGTCGCCGCGCCGGCCAAGGCAGAATCACCGGCCACCAGAAGAGCAGGCCGCTTCCGAAAAATGCGAGATTTTCGATCTCATGCATCGCCGGCGAATCCATCGCCAGAGCGAAAATCCCCGGTGTGTGCCACGCGATGGTGACGGCCACCATGATAATTCCCGCCGCCACCGGATGCGTGAGACCACTGGCGACGCGTCGCGCCCAGGACTGTCGGAGCGCGACGCCCGGATCGGCCGGCGAGCGAAACTGGAGATCCAAACCGCGAGCGAAAACGAAGAGGGGAGAACCGAGCAGCAGCAACGGCGGCGCGAAAAGCATGAAGAGCAAATGCTGAACCATGTGGGCGATCAGCAACAAGTGGGTGAGAGCGGAAAGGCGAGGGTTCCACGCGAGCCAGAGAACACCGATGCCAGCGAGAAAGGATCCGAGACGCCAGGGAAGCACATGGCCGGGCATCTTTCGACGGAGAAGCCACCATGCGCGCACGTAAGCCAGCGCGACGAGGAGCAAAGCGGCGGTCGTCGCGATGATGCTGGCGGCCCAATCGGCGAGATGAACGGGACCGGCTGCCATAAATTCTTTTACGGCCGGCTCGGTGTGCTGCGGGAAGCCGCTGTGGCCGCTTGCGTCCGCGACGCATCTCTTGCTGGCAGCTGGCCGGGCGGATGGAGGGTTTCGAGAAAGGCGACGAGAGCGGTGACTTCCGCCGGATTCAGATTTTTCCCGTAGGCAGGCATGTTGCCACCGCCCTGAATCACCTGACGAATCAGCTGATCCTCGGTGAGGCGAGTGGCCACGTCATCAAGCTCCGGCCCGCGCCGTCCGCCCACGCCGCCTAAAGCATGGCAGTTGCGGCACTGCTTTTCCTGGAAGACGAGCGCGCCGCGCAGCTCGAGCGGCGAGCGGCCCTGGAGCTCCACTTTCGGTATCGGGTCGCTGCTCCAGGCGTTCATGACGGGTGACCAGGGAGCGAGATCGGCGAGATGGGTGAGCGCGGCAAGGCTCACCGCGATAACGGTGAGCGAAAGAACGGCAATCGGCCGGCGCCGCCAGCTCTTTTCTCCTTCGCCGGCGATGAACGGAAGCAGAAGTATCGCTCCGATGACGACAACCGGGGCGATGAGCAGCACCGGCGTTTCCATCTGCGGCGGCAGGAGAGCGAGCAGAGCGAAGAGCCACAGGAAAAAGAAATCGGGCCGCGGCGCGGCCTGAATGATCGTCGGATCGGGAACGCCGCGTGGACCGAACGGGCCCAAAACGAGCGAGCAGACGGCGACGGCGGCGATAATGCCGGCGGCGAAAAACATGTCTTTCCAGATGGCGTAGGGAACGAAGGGAACGCCCTCGTCTCGCGTCAGCTGCTCGTATTCCTTCAAATAGGTCTCACGCCGGACTAAGCGACCGGGCATTGGCCATTCGTTGACGCCGAGCTTGAGGACCAGGAGCAGATGCAGGCCGATGAAGCCGGCCAGAAGCGCCGGCAGGATGAAGACGTGAAGGTCGAAAAACCGGGACACAGTGGCGCCGGCAATGATCGGTCCGCCTAGCATCAGATGAACTAGGTATGCGCCCACGCCCGGCACACGGCCCATGATCGCCGCGCCGATTCCCAGGCCCCAATACGCGTCCTGATCGAAGCGCAGCACCTGGCCGGTAAACGCCATGCCCAAAGTGAAAAGCAGGAGGAAAACGCCCGCAACCCAGGTCAGCTCGCGCGGGAATTTGTAGGCGCCGAATAGGAACACCTGTGTCATGTGAATGAGAACGACAGCCACCATGAAATCGGCGCCCCAACCGTGCATGGCGCGGAGAAACCAGCCCAGGCTTATGCCACGGTCGATAATCTGCAAGCTGTTCCACGCCTGTCCGGCGGTGGGAGCGTAGACGAGGGCGAGCAGGATTCCGGTGATCACCTGCATGACGAACAACACGAGCCCGGCGCTACCGAAGACGTACCACCAACTCGCAGACCGGCGAGGAACGGGATGCAGGACCAGCTCGCGCAGCGGCGCGCCGATCTGGAGCCGCTGCTCCAGCCACTCGGAGATGTTGTCGAACCAATGCATAGAAGCAAGTGCTCCGGCGCCGTTCAGGCGCGTGTGGAAAGCGTCGGCAACTCGCCGGCGCGAATCATCAATTTGCCGTTGCGGATGTCCCAAGGATACTCAAACAGGCCGCGCGGCGGGGGCCCGGCGGCAACGGCGCCGTCGGCGTAATAGACTCCGCCATGGCATGGGCACATGAACAATTCCGATTGGGGAAACCAGCGCACCGGGCAGCCCAGATGCGCGCAATTGATCGCGAAGACCTGAAATTTCCCTCCGCCGACGTTCCGCACCCAGCAGGCGGTCTTGTCGGTAACGCCATCCCAAGGATGGCCGAAAGGATTGCGAAACGTGGCGAGGCGCGTTTGGCCCTCGGGGAAGGTTTCGGTCGATCCCAGGGAAACCCATTGCAAATATTCCTTGGATTTGAGCAACGGAGAAAACAGATAGCCGATCATCGGCACGGCCAGCACCGCCGCCAAAACGGCGTTGACCAGAATCGCCAGTTTCACGAGCAGGGCGCGGCGCGTCAGTTGTAGCTCACCGCTCAAGGCTTTCCTCCTCTCGTCGCGCTTCCCGCCTGGCCCTCTGGATACGGCTGGCCGGGATAACGGACCCGTTGTGCTTGCAGCCAGGCAACTACGTCGCTCACGTCCTGGTCAGTCATCGGATGGCCGGGCAAATCATTCCGCCAGTCGGGAGCGCCAAATTCCGGCCGGCCGACAATCACGATCGTTCGCAGGTCTTGATCGCTCACCAGCGCAAGATATGAGGGATCGACCACCGATCCGGCCTTCTTCCCGCCTTTGCCGTCCGGGCCGTGGCAGGAACTGCAGTACATCTGAAAAACTTGCGGGCCGCGCTGCACGTTGCCCGGCGTATCCGCGGCGTATGGCGGAGGCTGCACGGCAGCAAGCTTGCCCGGTTGGGCCCACTGCCGAATCCCATTCACCAATGCGGAAACCTGCTCGTCGGTCAGCATTCCACCTGCCGATTGAGCGAAGGCCGACATCGGCGTGCCGGGAACGCCGTTCGTAATGACTTTGCGGATCACCTCATCGCTGGCGATGGCGAGATAGACGGGGCTCGCGAGCGCGATCACTGCGCCGCCCTGGCCCCGCTCACCGTGGCACGCGGCGCAGTTCTCCGAATATAGCGTGCCGAAATTAAGCACCCGATCGGGCCTCTGCGGCGGCGGATCGACGGGTTCGAGGGGAAGCGAGTTGCACCCGGTCATGGCGGCGGCAATCGCCAAACCACAGGAGGCCAACCAGATTCGCCGGTTCATCGGTTCTCGCCTTTATCCCGCTTCTCTTCGGGCATGCCCGTGGCTTCGATGCCCGCGCGCATCGCCAGCGGCACGAACTGGCGCACGCGCACCGGAGTGTGGCGGATGACGACGAGGCCGGCGACAAGTCCGAAAGCGATTTGCGACGCGGTGAACCACCACCAGTTGATTCGCGCGTTCAGGAGCGGGTGAACGAGGCCAAGCACGCTGTAGACCAGGCCGGACCAGAATAGCGGCGCGATGACCCCGCCGAGCAGAATGGGATGCCGCGGCAGCATGGGCAACATGGTGCCGTAAAGCAGCCCCACCAGCAGCGAAGTCGTCAGGTGGAGCGTGAGGGCGACGAGAAGGAGCAGCATGCTGAATTGCGCGAGGCGAGCGGCGGTCAATTGCAATGCGTCCGCGTAAACGACCGCTCCGAGCAGATTCACCGGGTACCAGATGCTGCCCTGCGAAATCCAGCCGTAAATCATGGCCACGGCGGCCATGGCCACGCTGCCGGCGAGCCCGCCGCGAATCCCCGACGCGACGGGATAAACCTCGATGGGGAAGCGAAGGCGCTGCAGTTCAGGCGCGATTTGGATGCGTGCGACTTCGCGGCGCTCGGTGGCGATGACGATGACTTCCTCACGCACCGGAACCGATTCGTGCCGCTCGTGCGGCAAGACTTCCCGGAACCAGCCGACGGCTCCGAACAGGCTGAGTAGCCCGCCGAGCAGGCTGACGGCGGCAATGGTGACCAAGCCGGTGAAAACGAGCGTCAACCCGAAAGCGAGAACCAGCGGCCACGCCGTCCGCGCCGGCAGCACAATTTCGCGAGGCCTCTCTCCCGATGAAAGATTCGTTTCCGAATAGGCGGACACCGGTTGGCTCTCCTTTCCGCGGCGTTCAGCGCCCGACGAGATAGACAACTGTAAATACGACCACCCAAACCGCATCGACGAAATGCCAATAGAGCGAGAAGACTTCGCACCGCTCGGCGTGTTGTTGCTTCACCTTGCCCGCCAGCGCCAGCAGGAACACCAGCGAGAGTCCGATCAGCCCGACGGTCACGTGCGATGCGTGCAGGCCGACCAGCGAGTAATAGGTGGTGCCGAAGAGATTCGTCTTGATGCTGAAATTCTCACGGTAAATCATCTGATACCAGTCCGCCGCCGTCCCTTCGATGAATTTCAGTCCAAGAGCCAGCGTCGCGCCCCACCAGAACAGAAACGCCTTGGATTTGCCGCGGCGCAACGCGGCGACGGCGAAGTGGATGGTCAGGCTGCTGGAAAGCAGGCAGATGGTATCGAGAATCGGAACGTGCAGGATCTCCACCGGAGTGGGACCGCTTAGACTTTTCCCGAGGTAGAAGATGTAGGAGATAACGAAAATGGTGAAGATGGCCGATTCAGCGAGGATGAGGTTGAGCATGCCGGTCTTACCGCGCGAGGGCAGCGACCATTCCCGCTCTGGCGAAGAAATCGGTGCGGGAATCGCGCTCATCGCTTCCTCATTCGTACTTCCAGTCGGGATCCTCGGGATGCTTCAGGTCCCACAGCGGCCGGCGGCTCTTCACCTCCGGTAATACGGCGAAGTTATAGGCTGGCGGCGGCGAACTGGCCGACCATTCCAGAGTCCACGCATCCCATGGATCGTTGCTGGCCGGCTCGCCGCGGTAGTAGGAGCGGATCAGGTTCACGACGAATATGGCGACCGCGACGATTTGGAAGAACACGCCGATCGTGACGATCATGTTCCAGATTCCCCAGCCGCGGCCTGGCAGGTAGGTGTAAATGCGGCGCGGCATGCCGAGAATGCCGGGGATGTGCATGAAGTCAAAGGTGAGATGGAAACCGATCAGGAAGAGCCAGAAATGCCATTTGCCCAGCGTCTCGCTCATCATCCGGCCGGTGATTTTCGGATACCAGTAGTAGAAGGCGGCGAAGATGGTGAACAGGATGGCGCCGACGATGATGTAGTGGAAATGGGCCACGACGAAATAGGAATCGGTGAGCTGCCAGTCGAACGGGGCGGCGGCCACCATGATGCCGGTCAGGCCGCCGATAAGAAATTGGAAGACGAAACCGATGCAGAACAGCATCGGCGTCGCGAAAATGATCTTCCCGCCCCACATCGTCCCGAGCCAGTTGAAAATCTTGATGCCCGTGGGCACGCCGACCAGCATCGAGGTGAGCACGAAGAAGGCGTTGCCGTAGGAGGGCATTCCGACGGCGAACATGTGATGCGCCCAGACGCTGAAACTGATGAAGGCAATCGCCACCGAAGCGGCTACCATGATGGGATAGCCGAAAATCGCCTTGCGCGAAAAGACGGGGATGATTTCCGAGGCGAAAGCGAACGCGGGAATCACGAGGATGTAAACCTCGGGATGTCCGAAAATCCAGAAAAAATGCATCCAGATGACCGCCGAGCCGCCGGCCTGCGTGTCGAAGAAGTGGCCGCCGAGGTAACGATCGATGCAAAGCATCAGTTGTGCCGCGGTGAGGGGGCTGATCCCGGCCAGCACCATCCCCGCCATCACCAGATTCAGCCAGGGGAGCAGCGGCATTTTGCCCAGGGTCATTCCCCGGCAGCGCATGCACAAAATGGTCGCCACCAGATTGATTGCCGTGCCGATGCTGCCGATGCCGGAGACGAGCAGGGCGAGTGTCCAATAATCGGTGCTGTGCCCGCGCGAGAAAGCCTTGGCGGTGAGCGGAGCATAGGCCCACCAGCCGACGTCGGGCGCGCTGCCCGCGCCATAGAGACCGCTGCCGCCCACGAAACTGAAATAGAGGAGCAGCCCGCCGAAAGCCATCATCCAGAAGCTGAAAGCATTTAGCCGCGGAAACGCCATGTCGCGCGCGCCGATCATCAGCGGCACCAGATAATTGGCGAAACCGAACAGGATGGGCATCGTCACGAAAAAAATCATCGTGGTCCCGTGCATGGTGAACAGGACGTTGAAAACCTGAGGGGAAACGAAGTGGGCGTCGGGAACGGCCAGCTGGATGCGCATCAGTGTGGCTTCCACGCCGCCGACAACGAGCATCAGCAGCGAATAGGTGATGTACATCAGGCCGATCCTCTTGTGATCGACGGTGACTACCCATTCGTGCGCCCGCTCGAGCCACGGCGCGCTTTGCGCGTGTTCCCCGAAGGCGCCGGCTTGCGGCAGCGATTGCGATACCACCCTGGCTAACCTCCGATGTGGATTCCTGCCGCGCTCACCGCAGCGTCTCCAAATAGGAGATCAGGTCGGTGAGTTGCTGCGGACTCAAATTCATTGCCGGCATATCGCAGCCGGGTTTGATGGCGTCCGGATTCTTCACCCAGCGCCGCAGATTTTCGGGCGTATTCGGCACGACGCCCGCGCCGAGGGTTTCCCGGCTCATCAAATGCGTGAGGTCGGGTCCGAATCTGCCGTCGGCAATGGTCCCGCGAATAGTGTGGCAGTTGACGCAGGCGGTCGTCTCGAACACGCGCCGCCCGGCTGCCACAGCGGGGTCTTCGCCGGGAGGATCGGCCGCTGCGGTTGCCCGTTGCTGATGAATCCAGCGAGCGAAATCGGCGCGCGACTCCACGTAAACGCGAAGCAACATGTTCGCGTGCTGCGTGCCGCAATACATCGCGCACTGGCCCAGATAGACGCCGATACTTTGGGGGTCGATCCAGGTGTGGTTGACGCGATTGGGAATGATGTCGGTCTTGCCGGCGAGTTGAGGCACCCAGAAGCTGTGGTCCACATCGGCGGAAAGCAGAGTGAGGTAGGTGGGCGTGGAGTCGCCGGGATTGCTCACCGGAACGTGCAACTCGTTGACGGCGACGACGCCGTACTGCGGATACCGAAATTCCCACCACCACTGGTGTGCCACGACCGTCACCTCGATGGCGCCGGCGGGAGCGCGCGCATCCTCGACGCTGTGGATCACTCGCGCGGTGGTCAGAAACAGCACCACGACGATCAGCACGGGGATCACTGTCCACGCCAGCTCCACCTGGTTGCTCCCGTAAATCTGCGCCGGCTCGCGACCATCGTCCTTTCCGCGAAGCCGAAATTTGAAGGTGGCGTAGATTAGTAGGCCGCCGACGATGACGAAAATCCCCATGCAGATGGCCAAGACGAAAATCGCCAGGCGATAAATCTCGTCGGCCGGAGTTGACGCGGGGGCGAAGATACTCGGAGTGGAAGGGCGGACGTGGATGACGAGCGAGGCGGCGACAGCTGACGGAATCGAGGACAAAGTGATCATGAGCGAAGGAAATGCCAGATGGGGCTCCTTTTTGCGCCGCACTTCCTTCCGACAGCATCCGACAGTTGGGGTGACACGTCTATCAGACCTTGGTATCGTTTCGACAAGGATTAGAGAGTGCATTACTCGCCCCCAGCCGTCTTTCAGGCCAGAGCCCATGCAGGAATACAATGGACGCACGATCCTTACCTTCACGACCGACCTCGAGTCTGCTCGGGTGAGGCCATTTTCTCGAGAGGGTTTCTAGAACGAGCCGATCGATTCGCACTTTCGCGTCCAGGACTGAGGTTGGAAACACTACTTACAAATCGATCGATTGCCCACCACCCCCTGGTCCTCCACCCAAGGGTGTGCAAATGCGTTCTACAGCCGGTATATGGCTATTGGGGGCGTC